>JBDLRS010000040.1:0-55654 GCA_039799965.1 Pseudomonadota bacterium | reverse complement strand
TTGGAGTTATAGTTGGCGTCTCCGTCGGAGTGTTAGTCGGCGTCTCGGTCGGAGTTGTCGTCGGTGTCTCGGTCGGCGTCGTTGTAGGGGTCTCAGTTGGAGTTGTCGTCGGCGTCTCCGTCGGAGTGGTGGTTGGCGTCTCAGTCGGAGTCTCTGTCGGCGTCGTTGTAGGGGTCTCAGTTGGAGTTGTCGTCGGCGTCTCCGTTGGAGTGGTGGTTGGCGTCTCCGTTGGAGTGGTGGTTGGCGTCTCAGTCGGAGTCGTTGTAGGGGTCTCGGTTGGAGTTGTCGTCGGTGTCTCGGTCGGAGTTGTGGTCGGCGTCGTTGTTGGGGTCTCAGTTGGAGTTGTAGTTGGCGTCTCCGTCGGAGTTGTCGTCGGCGTCTCGGTCGGAGTTGTCGTCGGAGTCTCTGTCGGCGTCGTTGTAGGGGTCTCGGTTGGAGTTGTAGTCGGCGTCTCCGTAGGAGTGGTGGTCGGAGTCTCGGTGGGGGTCGTTGTAGGGGTCCCGGTTGGTGTAGTCGTTGGCGTTTTGGTCGGAGTTGTCGTCGGAGTCTTCGTCGGCGTCGTCGTAGGGGTCTCGGTTGGTATAATAGTTGGCGTTTGCGTCGGAGGGGTGGTCGGTATCTCGGTCGGAGGTCCAGTCGGAGTCTTCGTCGGCGTCGTCGTAGGGGTATTAGTTGGAGTTGTAGTCGGTGTCTCCGTCGGAGTTGTCGTCGGAGTCTTCGTCGGCGTCGTGGTAGGGACCACGGTTGGCGTAATAGTCGAAGTCTGGGTAGGAGTTAGAGTCGCTGTCATCGTCGGCATATTAGTCGCCGTAGCGGTCGTAATTGGGGTCAGCGTTGGCGTATTCGTAGCCATCGCCGTGGCAGTGATCGTCGCAACTGATGTCTCAAATGGATCCGGCGTAGCGGTCTGCGCGTGAGCTCGTTCAGCCAAGATAGCTGATGCAATTACGATGCTGATGCAGATTATAGAGATGAAGAGGGGACGTGTGCTGTGGTGACCCGAGATACACCTCGGCCCCCAAGCGCGCGCGCGAGCACTTCGCATACCTTTAAAGCGTGCTAAGTCCGCCAAAATCTGCCCTCTCAGGCTCAAGGCCCCTTCGAAAAACTCACCACCAATCACTCGGTCTTTTCAGGTCATCTAAGATCTGATGTTGAATCTCCATTCAACGCTTCAAATGGTGGGACCTGGTAAGACCCGAAAATTCTTAATCACTCGAGTAGTCGGCGCGTTTGAAACGAGAGTTAATAGAAAGCTTTACTGATTGGAGCTGAATAAAGGCGGTATCGGATTTTTTTTAATCGGTTCAGAAGCTTAACCCAGGCAAAAATGGAAAATAAATTAATCATTCTTTCCCCTTGATTTTCATGGGTTTGGGCCGAATCCGGGGTGTGCATTTTTGCGCATCAAGGTGCCCATCGCATTTTTTGCGTAGCGTCCCGCGTAAATTGATATAACTACGTTACAAGGTTTCGTATGTTGAGGCTGCCTGCTCCCTAGAAGCTAGTTACGCAAAGATCCCCAGAGTCCATACCGCAAAGCGCTGCACAAAACGTGCCGTCGCTACATACGCTCTACGGTCTCAATCCCGAGAAGAGATAGTCCGTGTTGAATTACGAGACCGGTGGCGCTCACCAACGCCGCGCGCGCACCCTTCAACTCGCTGGTCTCCGCGTGAAGAACCGAGCAGTTTTGATACATCCGGCTGAAGCGCTTTGCCAGGTCATATACGTACGCGCACAGAAGATGCGGACTATATCTCTCACACGCCGATTCAAGAACTCCATGATACTCATTGATCAGTCGCAGCACATCAACCTCGGTCTCATCGGTAAGAAGATCCCACTTGGCGTCGGCGAGCTCGCGCTGTTCCATTCCCAACTCGCGTACGATCGATCTAGTGCGAGCGTATGCGTACATCATGTACGGGCCCGTGTTGCCTGTCTTGGAGGTCCAAGCTTCCATATCGAAAATCACAAGCGAGTTGTTGTCGACGTTCAACATTCCATATCTCATCGTCGCGAGCGCGATACGGCGCGCAGCTTCATGGCGTTCGGCGTCTGGCCACTCTCCGATATACTTGTCGAGAAACTCAGAGTTGATCTTATTCAGCAATCGCTCCTTAAGGGCGGACATCAAGATGACCGTCCCTTTTCGGCTGCTCATCTTGCCTTCAGGGGTCACCACTTGAGCGTACGAACAGTGGAAACACTTTCTCACCTGCTCGTATCCCATCAACTCAAGGCATCGAAAAACCTGCTGAAAATGAAGGGTTTGGGCCGCGTCAACCACGTACACGGAGCGATCAACCTTAAACTCCTCAAACTTTCTTTGAGCTAGCGCGAGGTCTCGCGTCGCATAGAGGGCAGTACCATCTCGCTTAATCAGAACACAGAAGCCGAGCCCATCTTTCGAAAGGTCAGCCCCGACAGCGCCCTGCGACTCAACAAAGACTCCCCTCTTCTGAAACTCGCGCACGAGCTCCTTACTTCTCTCGCCATACTCTGATTCAAAAAAGAAATGATCGAAGGAGCAATTCAACCAGGCAAAGGTCTCTTTAAGTTCATCTATCGACCACTGGCGAGTCGTGCCCCAGAAATCTTTCATCTCCGGTTCCTGAGACTCAAGCTTCTGCAGCACTGCAGAAACCTCGGCGTTCTTCTTCTGCAAGGTCGGGAGTATAAGCTGTCCATCAGGCAACACCCCCGGAATTTTGTATACTTCGATCAGATCGATCCCTATGCCGTGCTCGTGTATCTTCAACAGCTCGGCCGGAACATCAACGCGAAAAACGCTCTTCCCGTCCCCTACTCCAAGTTCATCTTCGGCAAGCATCAAGCCGTGACTCTGTACGCCCTTACGATCTGCCACTGTGATCTGCCGAGAGCCGAGCGCGACACCGGGAGCGGCGTACGCAACGATCCATCCGGGCTGCACATTCGCCGCGGTCTTCTTTTGCGAGACGACTTGGGTAGGACCATCAACAGTCGTGAGCGACACCACGAACCACTCGCTCTCGGTTGGATGTGTCTCAACCTTCTCCACTCGCGCGGTTTTGACACCCTTAATTTCGCACCGTGAGTAGGTGCCGATGTCGAGCTGAGAGGTCGCATTGACGTACGCTTCTCCGAGGAATTCGAGCCGGTTAGACTCGGGCATCTTCCGTTCCGGATGGCTCAGGAGGTACCAGATACACTTGGCTACGTGAGTCCCCTCATCGCCGAGATAGTTGACCGGGATCGTGCTGAATCCGTTCCAGGTGAAGAGGCGCGCGATCGAATCGCCCAAGGACGCGTTGCGAATGTGTCCGACGTGAAACGACTTGTGCGTGTTCACGTTTCCATATTCCACCATGACTCGATCCTTCTTGGCGGAGCGAGGCTTGAGGAATTCACCGTTGAGAATGGCGGGTACGAGCGCGGCCGCGAGCGACGCCTTATTCAAGATAAAATTAATGTAAGGCCCAGTCGCCACCGCTTTTTGGATCTCATGTTCAGCTTCCAGCAACGGCGTAATCTTGGCCACCAAGTCAGCGGCGATAGCCGGAGGTGCCTTCTTCAACGCCCGCGCGAGCTGGAAACATGGAAACGCGATATCTCCATGACTGGAATCCTTTGGGGTCTCAAGGAGATTCTCAATCTCGGTCGCGGCAAGCGACACACCCTCGATACCACGTACGACCTCTGCGAGAACACGGGCGACCGTCGACTGACCAATCATACTATCTCCAAACTACTTTCCAGCTTTTCGTTCTTGAACGAGCAGGTTGTGTAAATACTGTCCGTACGAACTCTTCTTCTGCCCCTCGATTATCCTCTCTAACTGAGAGATGGTGATGAAGCCCATCGAGTAGGCGATCTCCTCAATACACGCCACCATCAATCCCTGCCGCTCCTGGAGGGTTTGAATGAAATTGCAAGCCTGTAAGAGCGATTCGTGCGTTCCTGTGTCGAGCCACGCCATACCGCGTCCGAGAACCTCAACATTGAGCTTCTTGTTTTTCAGATACGCAAGATTCACATCGGTAATTTCGAGTTCCCCTCGAGGAGAGGGCTTGAGATTGGCTGCTATGTCAAGAACGTCGTTGTCATAAAAGTACAGTCCCGTAACCGCGTAGGGGGAACGTGGGCTCGTTGGCTTCTCAACGAGGTCGATCGCCCGTCCCTGCGCGTCGAACTCAACAACACCGTAACGCTCCGGGTCTTTGACTCGGTATCCAAAGACGGTAGCTCCATCCTCTCGTGCCGCCGCTTTTCGGAGCGCCTCAGGAAAGCCGTGACCGAAAAAGATGTTGTCTCCGAGGGCGAGCGCTACGGAGTCCTTCCCTACGAATTCGCGGCCGATGATAAACGCCTGCGCTAAACCATCCGGACTCGGCTGCTCAGCGTACTGAAACGATACACCCCACTGCGAACCATCGCCGAGCAATCGGCGAAAGCCTGGAAGGTCATAAGGAGTGGAGATTACCAAGATCTCGCGAATCCCCGAGAGAAGAAGGGTGGACAGAGGATAGTACACCATGGGTTTGTCGTAGATCGGCAGAAGCTGCTTACTAACGGCTAGTGTTACAGGATGCAGGCGAGTTCCTGACCCACCAGCTAAGATAATACCCTTCATGCGTCGACCTCTTGGGATAATGAACGCTTGCCGTCCCCGTACACACAACAGGAACCGACCGGCGATGAGCCTAGCAGGAACCGTATCTTTTTTCACCATACGGAACCCACCGGCAGTTAGGGAACTGAAGCGAAAAAAAGCTAATAAATCTAAGACGCCCCCTCCTCTTAAACCTTTCTCAACGCTAAAGTTTATGATGAGATCAAGAAATGAGTGCTTTTCGGGCCACAACTCCACTGTTTCTTCTCTCCCTCCTTCTGGGGCCCTTATCCCAGAGCCATGCCCTAGACCTGAAGTCTCTTCTAAAGAACGGCGGCGCTCGTGTCGAGCGCGAGGATGGGACTCCTCTTATTCAGTATAGGGATACAGAGCACTTCGTCCCGGCTTCAATCCTCAAGGTAGCGACTACATTTTGCGCACTGAAGACCCTTGGGAACGACTTCCGATTCACAACCAGCTTTTACCAGGGGCCTGGCAACACGCTATACATCAGAGGTTCGGGAGATCCCTCCCTGGTGTCAGAGGAGCTTAACGCGATAGCTCAGAAGGTGGCGCTCCTTATGCCCCAAATAACTCGGATTGTGATCGATCCCTCGCTCTTTAGTCCCGATATCGACATCGATGGCAGCTCCGCGAGCCTCAATCCATACGACTCGAAGGTCGCAGCTTTTGTTGGTAATTTCAGCAGCGCGGCTCTCACTCGACGGAGAGACGGTTCTGTCGTCAGCGCCGAACCCCAGACCCCGATCACCCCACTCTCTCGCCAAGCCGGTCTTAAACTTGCTCGCGGCGCCTCCGAGCGAATCAATCTCGGGCATACCTGGCAGGTGGGCACACAGTACGGCGGAGAGCTGCTGGCGGAGTTCCTCAAACGATCAGGAGCGTCTGGAACGTTGGAGGTCTCAACTGGATCGATCCCCGCAGGCGCCTCAAAGATCCTTGATCACAGGTCATCCAAGAACCTAGCGGAGATCTCCCGTGGACTTCTTAAGTACTCAACCAATTTCACCGCCAACCAGATCTTTTTGACCCTCGGAATTACAAAGTACGGACCTCCGGCGAGCGTCGAAAAGGGGCAACGCGCGATGACCGAGTGTTTGCGACACGAGGTCGGATGGAAAGAGTTCCACATAGAGGAGGGATCAGGACTCTCCCGAAGGAACAAGGTAACCCCGCTCCAAATGACGACGCTCCTTGAGAGCTTTGAGCCGTACAAGGAGCTGCTCAACGTCGAAGATAGCTTTACCGCAAAAACGGGAAGTCTCCGAGGGGTAAACACCCTTGCCGGATACTTCGAGCTCTCCCCTTCGGAGCAGGTCCGTTTCGCTATTCTTGTGAACAGTGATGTTGAACATTCACATAAATACAAGGTCGCGCGAGTGCTCCGTGACTACGTACTCAATCGCGAGCAGCGCCAGTAAGCGTGTTCGTGATTGTAGTCAGATGCGCCATGTTCAGACCCGCAACTGCCGAATGTAGGATTATACCTCCTTTCGACTCCATCGTTCGCAAGTGGTTATCCAACGACCGTCGCGACAAGTTTCTGTCGCGTGGGGTAGATCAATCCTGATTATTTGGCATCTCCAGAGACGGTTGGTGGCCTCATCAAGGAAAGCGTTATCGACCCTACAATGAGACCGAGAACCACAATGAGCGAAACCTCAGTCGGTATGTGATAGTCCAGAATGACGTCAAAGAGGGCCATCTTTAGACCTATGAAGACCAGCACGAAGGAGAGTCCTACCCCCAGGTAATGGAAGCGTCCGATAAACGCCAACAAAAGGAAGTAGAGCGCTCGGAGATCGATCACCGCGAAGATGTTGGAGGTGAATACAACGAGAGGCTCCTTGGTAAGACCAAAGATAGCGGGCACCGAATCAAACGCGAACATGATGTCGGTGAACTCAACGAAGATAAGTGCCAGGAACAATGGTGTCGCCATCAGCTTTCCGTCAATCCTCGTGAAGAATTTCTGTCCGTCTAGCTTAGGACTCAACGGTAGGTATCGCCGAAGAAACCTTAAGAGCCTATTGCTCTCCGGATGGATCTCCGGCTCTTTGCCTCGAAGCACCGAGATGCCTTGGTAGACAAGAAAGATCCCAAAGACCACCACGATCCAATCGATCTCCATCACGAATGACCCCATCGCGATAAATATCGCCCGCAACATAAGAGCGCCGAAGAGCCCATAGAAGAGAACCCGGAATTGATTCTCTTTTGGAATAGAGAAAAACTGGAATATAACGATAAAGACGAAGAGGTTGTCGACCGCTAGGGACTTCTCAAGAAGATATCCTGACAAAAACTCAAGCGATGTCTGTCGGGCTAGCGAATCCGCGGTACCACCAAGGGCTTGCGCGATCTCGGGATGGTGCGAAAGGTGCCAATAGGTGAGGAAATAAAGAATAACGTTACATAGCAACGCCAAGCCGAACCAGTTAAGGGCGGAGATCCCTGCCTTGCGAAGCGATATCTCTTCGGGCTGCCCGTGGAATCTCCGCAAGGATGTGAAGAGGATAGCAGCGACGGACACACTGAAGAGGAGATAGACTGGCCAAAACTGTGAGAACGGAAAAATATGTATCATGAACTAGGTGTATCCTCGTGTAAGGCGCGGGCAACTATCAGTTTGCCGATGAAAACCAAGGTAAGGGGGCGGGGGAATCGCCCTCCGCTTTGCTATTCGGTGTTACGAAAGCACGTTTGATAGCTTGTTCCAAATAGTATTAATAGTGTCGCAATGTAGAAATCCGCCGTCAATCCGGCCGGTCCCAGGCATTCCAAACTTTTCGATATGCCGCGGGCTGGGGGTGTAGTATAGTGTTGTATGGCTCACGTCTCTATCGAGCACCCCTTGGATTGGGGTTATCATTACCAACTGATCTTCGTATATACGCCGGGCACGCGGCACTTCTCTGGAAGGATTATCGGGCCGGTCAACACGACCGGTCGGGTCGAGCACCACCTTGTCACCCTTATCCACCTAAAGGTGGCGGGCGAAAGCCTCTCTTTTTCCCGTCGTCCCGATTCTGCACCAGCTCTCGCTGTAACGCTGCCCCCGGGCGCGAGCGCCGTCTTTGAGATCGACATCAGAGTTGGTGGAGGGCATGCCGACGAGGGTGAACTCTTCGGGCGATATCGAGTAACCGCTCGTGGGGTTGAATACGCCGAGGTCTTTCAGAAGCTCACGGTATTCGAGACTCGGATGCTCGCGAGCGAAAAGCTATACAGACGGCTTCCCTACCCTCGCACCGCGTTGAAGCCCCCTGCTCTTCGCACCGACCTTCATACCCATAGCTCTGGCCAGGTATCAGCCGAGGGGCTGATGGAGATCGCGGTGCAGAAACATGTGCCGTATCCAACCAGGCTTCTTGATGCCCTTGAAATACCCTACTCCCGTGAGTATGTGCAAACAACGAAACGCTTCTTCTATCCTCCAACGGATGGTCCAGAGATAGGTCGCATTCCCGCCGAGGAAGAGGCCGTACCGATCGATACCCTCTCGACCCAAAGTCAGAAGGTTCTATCCGCCGCGATGTCTGTCCCCGCTGATAGACAGGTAACCTTCGGAGATTTAGAGGTCTCCGTCTATCGATTTAGAACCCCAATCACCAAATACCCTAACATCGCCCTCGAACTGCTTCAAAGATACGCTAAGGAGTACGCGCAACAGGGCGTACAATACGCCGAGATAACGGCGACTACGAGCGGCCTTCTCCTCCCCGAGTATATGGCGATGGTGCATGAACATCTTCCAGGCATTGAGAGGGAAACCGGAGTAAAACTGCGCTTTCTCGCGGGACTTCCACGAAACCTTCCCGAGGTCATCCTCGCTCGTGAGGTTGAGAAACTTAAGATCATGGGCGCGAGCCCCTACATCGTGGGGGTCGACTTCGTGGGGTTCGAGGACAACAAGATCGGGAACCTAGAGCCCCACATAAGAAACATCGCTCAGTGGGCCAATGAGAACGATCCCGACTTTACACTACGTATTCACGCTGGAGAGAATCGAAAGAACTTCGGCAATGTAAGGGAATCCCTCCGACTCGCGCAGAGATACAAGATGCGGGTGCGGATCGGTCACGCCGCACACGGACTCGACCGAGAAGCGCTCGACATAGCAGAGGCACTTGCCAAGGATGATCTCGTCATCATCGAGTTCAATCCCGACTCAAACCTCGCGCTCAACAACATCGATACCGCCGAGGAGCTTGATATGGTGAAGTGCCTCGATCGCGAGATCCCCTTCGTCATATGCTCAGATGGCGGAGGGCTTTTCCAAACTGATATTTGGCAACTTGACGATACAGCTTCGTTCGCCGGACTAAAGGAGCACCACGTTGACATCATCGTCCGTCACGAGGAGCATCATATGCGGCGAGAAGCCGCTCGATTCGCCCGCAAGATGCTCAAGTTACCCAAGGACTACAATCAGAGAGTTGAACACGCGCTGGCTACCCTTCCGCCGGTACAGTTCACTCCTCGACGCGAGGACGATGCCACAGCGCAAGCTTTTGAGAGGCATCTCACAAACCATGGAATTCAATTTTCCCCTGAGAGTATTAACGAAGCAACGGTGGGCAAACGACCGATCCTCATTCTTGGAGCGTCCGGCACACGGTGGTGGGATCGGGTCTCCAAACTTCAACAGGCTGTTATCACCGACCTGTTGCAGGGCTTGGTGCAGGCTGTAGATCCTAAGGCCGCATATCTCCTGATCGGACGACCGAAAAACGCCGGCATCACAACGGTGCTCTCCTCCTCAGTTATCTCTAGAAACAACGCCAAGCCAGCCCATGAGCATCTGGCCCTCATCAGCGCTACGGTTCAAGCGGATCAGACAACCCAATCGTTTACTCCCGGCTTAACCCACGTGCTTCCCCTGCGCGGAGGACTCTTCACTGTGCCCCACCAATTAGTGGATTATGTAGCTCGGAACAGAGGGCTTGTCGTGTTTATCGGTGGTGGAACATTTGTGCGCGACGCTATTCTGGTGGCACGAGAGCACGGTGTCGGGTTCGCTCTCATGAAGGGTCCCGAGGGAGCGTCTACTGACAAATGCGTCATGTTCGACGCGAAACGTCAATTTAGCGACCTCGACGGACTTCTCGGAATTCTCAGGCAGCATATGCCTGAGGCGATGCGACAGAGTCGATAGTCCCCTACTCTACTTTGCACGAGGCGTTACACCGTCGGCCAGCCGGTGTGTTGGCCGGCATGGAGCCACCATCGCATTCCTCATCACGATTGATGGCGCCATCACCGCAGAACTGAAGTTTGCACGTTGCCAGGTCACACCGGTAGGCTGGAAATGTCGCGCTCGTAAGGACTAACTCCTTAAACGCCGCTGGTAGGCGGTTCGACGCTCCGAGAACGAGCGGGCCATCGGCGCATTCGGCGTCCTCTGCGACCCGCTTTATAGCCTCGCACCTCCCCGCGTCGGAGCACTGGTAGTTGGTAGTTCGACATTCGGCTGTCTGCGGCTCTCCACACCGATTCCCCTGTTTTTTCGGATCCGGAAGAGCTTGACACGTTCCGTTGCGACAACCTCGCTTCTCGCACTGCGTAACGGAGACCGATGAGTCCGTACAACCAGCCTCGTCGTTAGGCTCGTGAACACATCCCCTGTTCCGGCACACCGGTTTCACGCACGGGTTGTTCGACGCAGCCGCAGGAATGCAGTGCTGTCCTTCACGAATTGGGATCAATCGAGAGCTATCCGTAACTACCACTGCTTTGCCGGAGGCATCACAGACGAGAGGAGCCGAGAAACAGGAGAATTCTCCCCCAGACACGACTCCGTCAAGGGAGTGTCCAACTCTCGCCCTAGTTCCGCACATACCCCTCTGACATACCGATTCAAGACACCGGGGTTCTTGGCCACGACGAAGAGTAGGAGGAGGACAATCGATAGTTGTTGTGCACTTCGATGCGTCAAGCGCGTAAGAAGGCGACTGAGCGACAAGCGCGGGTTGAGCGTACGAGAGCGCTATCAAGAACGCCATCATCAGTGAAAGCGATCGAGCGCTCTCTCGGTTACAAAACAGAACTATTTTTTTCATACCTCTACAACGGCATTCTGCCCATCAAGAGCGCTGGAGAGTCTCGGCATTTTCAGATGTATCGGAGCATACGCCGTGAGTGTCCACCTCAGCGATTAGGATATCCTCCATCTCAGGGAGTCGACAAGCCGCACGAGGGCGAATCTCACTTTCATGTGAGGAGCGTTTTCGGGCCCGCAACTGCCGAATGTAGGATACAAGACCCTTCTTGCGATGAAGACGGTCGTTAACAACCGACTCTCGTGGCTCTCCGCACCGGGGTAGGTAACGGAATGACCCGACACAACCACTTGGATTTACCGACCTATTTTCGGGCCATCCTACCCCCTTTAGAAACTCCCCGGAACGACCGACCTGTCTTTATAGGAAACGATAGAGTCGCATAGGGAGGCTTTCGTGAACGTATTTTTTGAGGAACCACAAGTCATGATCATCGACGACATCCTGGCCTGTCGGTCGGTAGTTCGCGATATGCTCTCTGAGATGGGCATTACACGAGTCGTTGAGGCGTCCGATGGTCAGGAGGCTCTCGTACAATTACAGCGACATCGCGCTCAGCTCATCATCTGTGACCTGGTGATGGATGAGATGCACGGCGCTTCCCTTCTCTCTCTGGTGAGGAAACACGCAACCCTGAACAACATCCCATTTGTCATGATGAGTAGCTGCTCCGAGGAACCCGTCATACGCGCCGCTCTTAAGATGGGGGCGCGCGACTTTTTGGTGAAACCGCTATCCTTCAAAATTTTTAAAGAAAGGATCCTTGCCCTCTTACGAGAAGGCGCTCGCGCTTGGTGAAGGGATAGTCCTCGCTTTCCGACGCCGATACGAAGCGCCGACGAGCGCCCCGTCCGCTGATGTCTCGGCGGGCGAACCACTGAGTAGCTGCCGCATCCTTCCCTACAGATGCGACCCTTCTAAAACCTCGTATCGTCTTAGGGTAGCCCTGTAGACAAGCGACTCAGGTTGTTCAAGACTGTCCAAGGTATATCGTTCCGCTTTTTGTGTTTCGCTTTGTGTCCGCGAGTTCTCAAACAAGGCAATTATCCCCAAAGAGGGTACTCGTCGCGTTCGCCCTTGCGATCCTTCTCCTTTTTATTGCCGCCATCCCAAGGGTGGCTGGCGTAACAACGGCGCCCATGCAAGCGGATGAGAAGCATTGGGTTATGCGAGCCCATGTGATGCACCGGCGAATCGCCAAGCAGTGGTGGCACTATTCAACACACCTCGGACATCCTGGGGTATTTCCCGCAGCCGTACTTATGACCGGACAGGTCGCCGCAAAGGTCTACAGCAAAGCGAGCAACCTCATAACCGGCTCACCAGCACCGGTAGCATACCTCACCGCTTCTCGTCTCGCCAACGCGCTCTTCTCAAGCCTCCTCCCCTGCCTCATATTTCTCTTTTTACTTCCGTGGACATCAAGGTCCGTCGCCTTTTGCGTAGGATTGCTCCTGGCGTTAGGGCCTCGCATGATCGACCTGAGCACCATCGCACACATCGACGTGATCTTCGCTGTTGTGACAACTACAACCATAATGTCCTATCTAGCCGCCCTACGGTGGAGAAGTGCGGGTCTCAAGCTAGTGGCCGGTTTTTTGTTCGGTCTCTGCATCCTCTCAAAGCCAACGGCTATCGCGCTGATTCCCGCATTTATGCTCGCCAAAACGATCCTCCGCTATCGATGGCCCGATACCTATAAAGAGTTCCCGATCGCGTGGTCAGATGTGTGGAGTGCGCTGGTCGGTCTCACAGTTTTCGTTGGAGGGTATACAAGAATCTGGTATCACGCACGGCCTTATCCGGAGTGGGTGGGGATTGATCGCACCATCCCCACATTTCTCTATACTATGGGTCGGGACCTCCAATCAGGTCTCCCTGCGCTGGCGCTTATCACTACGGTCGTGGTGATAGCCTTTATACTCGGTCGTAAGTTATACAACCGCATTCCACTAACCGGGATAGATCATCTAGTAGGGCTCGGGGCGGTTGTCACATCCGCCTGGGCCCTCATGCCACCAGCATTTGAAAACCTTACGGTCTACTATATGCGGGTGTTTGCGCTTACCGGAGCGGTACATCGCTCCTTCCACGGTTCCGTACCTCCGGTGCCCGGGGGTTACTTTACGCTCGCACTTGTGGATATCCCTCCCGTAGTGGTGCTCTCAACGCTCCTGATGCCGCTATTATTCATCCCCCGTGTACGGCGCACCCTCACAGAGTCGGAGCAACAGCTATGGATAATGGCATCGTGCGCTGCTTTTATCTGGATCCTGTTTCTCTCCACGTCCTCAAAGCAGGCGTGGAGATACGCTATCCCTGTCGCACCACAGATATATAGTATCGGGACCCTTTCACTGTGCGCAGTGGGACGGTTTATCGGAACCCCCCGACTCCCGTTTGTGCTTCTCATCTTGGGTCAGGTCAAAGCGGTTTATCGCGGATATCCTTACTGGGATCTCTACCAAAGTATCTTTGCTCCTCCACCTCAGTTGTCCTACCAGATCGGAGCGTTTCACCCTCGTACCGGCCAAATAGAGGCTGTGCAATTTTTAGGGGAGCAATCACGACAACAGGCGAAGAAGATCTACGTAACCGTTTTCGGCGATGGCAAGACGCTTACAAGTGAAGCAGATCGATGGCTCGGTGACCGCGCGCACCATCTCTACTTCGGATACTATCGCGAGGACCGCGCGGACTATGTTCTCGTTCAAGGCAATATCAAGATCAGGGACGTCGTTTTTGAAAAATACCTCGCCTCCCAGCCGGTGTATGTGGCGCGCCCGAAAGGTGTACCTCTTATCACAATCTATGCGGTAAAGCGCGAAGCGGTTGCGGCCTCCACGCATGAGGTTCCATCATCGACTACGGTGGAGGATAGGAATCCCAACTCCCCTGCTCCCGACCTCGAACAATTCGTCGCCCCCGCAAAGATCCCTACTGGGATGTACTAGCAGGGTGATAGAAAGGTTACTGGGCGACGAAATTCACGGTTTTGCCGCTCGCAACAACGAGGCGTCTAGAATTGGAGCTAATTCTTACTCCGGCTCGGGCGGCCTTTACAGAATACGTTCCAGCAGGCACATCTTTGAAGTAATAGCGGCCAGAGGAGGATGTGACAGCGGTCTTACGATAGGTCGGACCGGTCACAAGGCGGAGGGTAATTAACACCCTTCCAACTCCTCGCGAACGTCGCCTCACCGTGCCCGAAATCCGGTACCTTTTCGTTGAAGCCGAAGCGACCGCGGCTGCGCTATATGCGTCGATGAGCCCTCCGGAAACAACCTTTCCCTTCAACGACCTCAGTGGGGTCACGGTAGAAAGCAAGATCTCCCGTATGAGGGCCGGCGACGCTGCTGGATTTGCGGCTGCGATCAGCGCCACGACCCCCGAAACGATGGGAGCCGACATCGAGGTGCCATCGATGGATTCATACGGCGCACCCTTCAGAAGCGGGGGCACGGTACTGAGAATATCGGCGCCCGGAGCAGCCACATCCACCGAACGCGGGCCATAGTTAGAGAATGCCGCAAGGACCCCGGAGGAGTTTGTGCCAGCCACGGATATAACCAGCGGACTCTCCGCGTTAGCTGGATAACTCGGGACTTCGTCATTATTTTGTCCGTAATTATTCCCAGCGGCCGCAACAAGAAGAATGCCTCTCGCCGCCACTCGCCTGACCGCTCTATTCAAAGCGTCGGAACGCTCACCCGTACCAAGGGACATATTCACGACAACGATCGGATGTCCTTGATCCTTCATCGCCGAAACGTAATCAAGTGCGTTTACTAGGTATGAGATATAGCCGTTACCCTGATCGTCGAGGCACTTTACCGGAATGACCGCGGTATTCCAGGCTACTCCGATCACTCCGAGCGCGTTGTTACCCGTGGCGGCTATAATTCCTGCGACATGAGTTCCATGCCCATTTTCATCCGTCGGATCACTATCGCCAAGGTCGGATCCAAAGTCATATCCACGGATATCATCAACGTAGCCATTTCCGTCATCATCAACGCCGTTGGACGCTATTTCACCCGGATTGCTCCAAAGATTCTCCTGAAGATCCTCGTGCGTAAAATCAACCCCGGAATCTATCACAGCAACGAGCTTGTTCGTAGTACCTCGGGTGATGTCCCAAGCGCGGGGGGCGCGGATACCGTAGGTGCCGGATAGTGCGTACTGGTTCGGATAGGAGATATCGTTGGGAACAAAGAACGCCGTGATCTTTGAGTCGACCTCTATGGATGCGACATCAGGACGCGATTCCACCTCCGCTCGCTGGGAGGGACTCAGAGTAACAACGATGGAATTGTCCAGCGGAAGCACACGCTCCGCTGGTAAGGTAGACAAGGCGGGGCGCGACGCAAAAGCCTTTTGAGTAATGGAGTCCGGAGAAGGTTCCTTGAAACGAACGATGTAGCGAGCCTTCTCGTCACCAACGGCGCCCGATGGCGCTCCGATCCACAGGGTGAACGCGAGCAAAACACCAATTATGTATCTACCTTGCGCCACTCGCTCGCAATCCCCTTCGTTCTAGACCGATACACTAAAAACTACACCAGTATACCGTAGGGCCCGATACAACCAACGCTAAACCCTAGTTACGCGTTAGAGCGCGCCTCCCGACGAGCTTTCATCACTTCGATAACGGCCGGCATAATAGAGATTATTATGATGGCGAGAATGACCAGTTTAAAGTTTTTCTGAACGAGCGGCGTAGAACCAAAGAGATAGCCCGCATACGTAAAGGAGGCGACCCAGACGATGGCCCCCGCGACGTTATAAAGGGCGAACTTTGGATAGGACATTGTACCTACACCAGCCAGGAAGGGAGCGAATGTGCGCACAATCGGCACAAACCGAGCCAGAACGATCGTCTTAGATCCGTACTTCTCAAAGAACCTCTGAGTGCGGGCGAGGTACTGAGGCTTAAAGATACGAGAATCCTTCCTCTCAAAGACAGCCGGCCCTATCTTTCGTCCTACCATGTAGTTAACAGCGTCGCCGACGACCGCCGCTAAAAACAGTAACAACGCTAGAAGGTGTACGTTATACATACCCGCCGTACTCACCCCATCAACCGAGAGAGCACCACCCGCTAAAGCGCCTGCCGCGAACAGGAGAGAGTCTCCCGGCAGGAATGGGGTCACCACCAGTCCGGTTTCACAGAAAACGATTAAAAAGAGAATTCCGTAAACCCAAACGCCGTAGTCTCTCGCGAGTTCGGCGAGACGCACGTCTATATGAAGGATGAAGTTAAAGAGTTCGGTAATCAGTTCCATGTTTCTCCCCTGTGCTATGGCACGGTCGGGAGCAGTCTGACATAAATAACCGCCCTGGGCGACCCATATCATGGCGATCAAATTCCCTAGCGTCACACGGGTTTCATACCGGGGAATTACGATCATGCGTACCCGGGCGGTTAGTAGCCCCGGATAGTACTCAAAATCCTTCTCCTGATCCTTTCCCTGATGCCGGTCCGGTCTTATTGAACGACGTGCGCCGGATCGTTATCGGCCTCTCCGGCAACTTCGCCGAGAAGGTCACGCTCTTTGAGCACTGAGAGAAACGGTGTGAGTCCCTTTTTCTGCGCCCATTGAATAGCGCTGAGTCCATCCTGATCACAGATTGTGAGATCCGCCCCTAGCTCAACGAGCTCACACGCTATCTCCGAGCGTTCATTTTTTATGGCCGCCATCAGGGCGGTGGTTCCATTTGGGCTCTGGCCGTTGATCTCAACGCCGTCGTCAATCAGCCGTCGAACGGTGTCGATATCCCCAGATGCAGCGGCCCTCATAAAAACGGTCCAAAACGCCTGTCCGACCGGGCTCACCATGATGCGAGTCTCTTTAGCTTCTTCTTTCGCCACACTTCCCTCTACTTTCAATCCTACGTCAGTATGTTCATGTTTCACGATCCCCAACGCCTCAAGAAAGGCGGGATCGGACTCAGAGAGCACCCATTTGCGAGCGCTCCATCCATCGAAATTCTCGATATCTACGTTTGCCCCTAATTCCAACAGCACCTTCAGGGTTTTAAGGTCCCGGCGGACCGCGGCCGCCAGTATCGCTGTCCCACCATTATTATGGAGCATGTTTACATCAGCGCCGAACTCGACAAGCGTGCGAAGCACATTGTGGTGTCCTCGCTCCGCCGCTTCCGAGAGTGGACTTATTCCAAACTTGTTCCTGCGATTCACCTTCGCTCCCGCGGCGGCCATGATACGAACGATCGCGTCATGTCCCCGAGAAGCAGCTATCATGAGAGCGCTGCTGCCGTACTTGAGTTCGCAGTCGATGTTGACGCCTCTCATCGTCATGTCCTTCACCACCTCGAGCTGCCCCTCTCGAGCCGCGGTTATCAAACACTTCTGATCTTCCGTATATCTAATTCCCATACAGTGTTCCGGATATTCAGACAGAACTGCCCTACATAAGGTTACATCGACCGTCTCTATCCGGCGCGTTAGCAAAAAATGGTACGAGAAGACCGCTGGCTCAGCTAACTAGCTGGAGGTCCTTCTAGTTTGCGGGCACGGGCATCCCGCAACGAATGCCCGATACACCCTAAGGTATGATGGTCAGGAGCTGTGTATGGATTCGCCCATTTGAGGCCACAAAATACTGGAAGGCGATATTTCCCGTCCCGACAGGGATCGGGTTACCTCGTTCGTCACTCACTGTAGCACCGGCCTCTTGTAGAATGGCCATCGGTGCCGCGATATCCCACTCACGGTGGGTCGTCATCTTGATAATAGCTCCATCGAGCTCACCACACGCGACCTTGGCAAGAGCGAGTCCTGAATCCATCATCGGGCTCTCAAGGCTCGGAGCCGTAGAGGCGAAACGACGAATATATACATGCTCATCGCGAGGAGTTGGTACATCGGAGACCCGAATAGGTATCTGGTTCCGAAAAGCCCCCTTCCCTGCCTCTGCCACAAAGAGGTCGTCACGAGCGGGAAGAAATAATATGCCAGCGCTCGCGACATGATCGACACTTAATCCCACAAGAACCGAAAAATCATCGCGCCCCGCTAGAAAAGCAGAGGTGCCGTCGAGTGGATCGATGATCCAAGTGCGACGCGAGGCATACACCGCGGCCGCTTCACTCGCGACCTCTTCAGAAAAGATGAAGTCCTGCGGGTATAACGACCGCAACGCTCTCGTGAGTACCTCGTTTGAGGCCATATCCGCCGCGGAAACCAGCGATCCGTCACCTTTCTGTGATACGGAGAGGATCTCGGTGTGTCCCCGTCGTCCCGGCCACATCGACAAAAGCAGGGAACCTGCCTCTCTGACGGAGGAGATAAGTCGCATGAAATGTGGGCCGTTGAAGTGGTCCATAATGATTACACCTGCTCACCAATAATCATACGATACACCCCTTCCGTATACGGAAGCGACCTGTAGTGCAACGAGCCCAATTCAACGATGAGATCGTGAATCTCCGTATCCTTATTCCACTCGGCTTCGACCATTGCATCCCCATCAACGAGGTCATCTAGTCGCTGAAAGAGAACTCCAACCCTTATTCCCCACGCGTAAAATCGGGCGGTGAGGGTCTCATCACAACCGGCGCACACCGCACCGCAAGCCGCGGCCGCCCCAAATAAAGCCCCGGTCTTAAGCTCCATTAAACGTTCAACCTCTCGCGGATGTGTCGGTCGATCAATATCAACCTGTTGCCCTGTGCAAAGATCGCTCCATGCTCGCGCTAAGATCGCCTGCATCCGCAATCGCTGCATCGGCGGCAGCTCTCCCTCGGTGAGAACAGAGAAGGCGCGCCCGACCAGTAAATCACCGGTCAGTATCGCGGTGGCTTCGCTGAATTTACGATGACACGATGGTCGACCACGTCGCATATCATCGTTATCGAGTGCTGGAAGATCGTCATGAACAAGAGAGGCTGCATGCAACATCTCAAGCGCGATGCCTGGTCTCAAAGCGTGCGGCCTCACTATCTCTTTTTCCCCGATCAGATCAGCGTTCAGAGCCATTGCTAACAAGGCCCGAAGCCGTTTGCCCTGACCTTGAAGTACGTAGGTAGTAGCGGCCTGCAAGGTCTTACTATCCCCTGACGAAATCTCACCCAACGCCACAAGTTCTTGGTAGACGACCTCCCTCCAATCGGTAAGTACCTTTGCTACATGGTCAGATAAAGACATCAAAAAACTCACTAGTACCTCTCAGCGCAAGTGCCGCCTGAATAGGGGCCAAAGCACATACAATGTGGGAGTTAGTTAAGCATCGTCTCGATCTAAAGTCGATTCAAACCTTTGTTTTATTATTAACAACCCATACAGGTTTAATAGGGAGACCCAAGACTCCTCGCAATTTACCGATCATGTACATCGAACCTGTAACGTATCGGACCTCCCCATCCGAGCAATGAACCATGTCCCTGGTGAGCGCTTCGTAATCGGAACCGTACGACGAAACTCTTACCTCATTACCCGATACCCTAATCTCTGCCTCCACTAACTCGAGCGGAAGCGCACGCTCAGAATCCGGACTTACCAGCCTCCAGTGATGAACGTACGGGGAGAGCATAGCGATCATCTCCTTCCAGTTCTTGGTGTCCAAAACACCGAAAGTAAGGTCTATTAAACCAACTTCCCTACGCCTTAGGTAATCGATCAATGCTCGTATACCTGCCTGGTTATGCGCACAATCCATCACGATTGAGCATCCATCGACGGATAGGCTTTCTAATCGTGCCGGCCAATAGACACCCTCTATTCCCTGCCTGACCGTTTCAGGTTTCATTCCGATAGTGAGACCGACGGTTGCTGCGACGCTTAGGTTATGTCCCTGATGAATACCGGCTAATGGAGAGGTAAAATCAAAGCAAGCTATCGGTGCTATCGGGAAATCCTTACCCCAATACCCGAATGTATTGTTCACTCCGCCCTCGACAGGAGATACACCATAATCGGTCTGGTATTGGTAGTGTTTCGTGACCTTACCCTTTGCTTTGACTACCAGCTCAGCTTCAGGAGGCAAAAGGCCGGATATTAGTGGGCTTCCTTGCTTAATGATACCAGCCTTCTCAGCAGCTATCTCAGCAAGAGTATTGCCCAAAATGGCTTGATGATCGTAATCAATCGTAACGATTGCGGTAGCTGCGGGTCGTGAAATGACATTAGAAGCATCTAGCCGACCACCCAAACCGACCTCAATAACGCCCCAATCAACCCCTATCTCCCGAAAGGCAAGGAAGGTCACCGCTGTTATCGCCTCATGAAAGGATAATTCCACCATCTCCTTAGCCGCAGCTCCGCGCACGTCATAGCAGAACTCACCTAAAGGCTGGTCATCGATAGGTAGACCATCGATAAGTATCCGTTCGTTGAATACTTGAAGGTGTGGAGATGTGTTTAACCCAACTTTATATCCTGCAGCGCCCAGTATAGAGGAGACTGCCGCCGAAACGGACCCCTTTCCGTTGGTTCCTGCGATATGAACTGTTGGATAACTGTCTTGTGGATCCCCAATACGCTTGAGAACTTTGATTATGCCTTCTAGGGCAAACCCCCCTCTACCGTTCCAGGGTGTTAGAGTGTTGAGATAACTTAATCCGGTCTGAGCTTTGTTCACTGTCCCACCGTGGGACATATTAAGAGCGTCCCGATTAATGGTCAAATCACGATATTAGAAGAACTGTCCCATGGTGGGACAAAGCTATCCTTCCGAAACCAGCTTACGGAAGAGGATCTGAAGGTCCCCCTCACCGTAGAAGTCGATTGTCAAACGACCACCTTCAGCATTGGGGCCCGAACGAACCATTCGCACCTTCATGCCAAGGGCTCTTTGAATCTCCTCGGATATCCGCTGGTCCTCTGCCGTCATAACCTTTGAATCGACGGTATCGTGCGATGGTGTTTGGCGCTTCTGCTCCACGCTTTTTCCAATCTGAGCCCGAGTAAGTACGTCGATATCCTTTAGGTAGGTAGCGCGAACTGTTGGATCCTCAATCTTAGCAACCAAAAGCACCTTCGACTCCGAGGCACCCTCTCGAAGAGCATTAAGGAGGTCATCTGGCAGCAAAAGGATCTCAAGACTTCTTTGAACAGCGCTCTTCGAGATGCTCAACTTCTCTGCAATTTCACGAATAGAGAGATTGTGCCCATCACGAAGAGCACCGATTGCTTGAGCGCGCTCAAGAGACGAGAGGTCATCACGCTGGAGGTTCTCCACGAGCTGAATTGCAAGGGTCCGACTGTCCTCTCCTTCGCCCTGGCTCACGATAGCCGGTATCGCTGCCAAACCAGCGAGCTGAGACGCCCGATATCGCCGCTCACCTGATATGATTGTGTAACGCCCAGGGAGAGCGCCGGCCCTAACGAGGATAGGACTTAGAACACCGTACAGCTTAATCGACTCAGAGAGCTCCTGAAGTTTTTCCTCATCAAAGCTACGACGGGGCTGATTGGGGTCTGCCTCAATCGCCGATATCGGAATCTCTCGGTAGGGAATCCCCCCTCTTGACCTCTCCTCGAGAGCTGGCCCGGCCATCAACGGATTATTAGCAAATGAAAAACTACGCTTTGACATTTAGAACCTCCTCAGCCAACGCAATGTAATCCTCAGCTCCAGACGACTTCGGCATATACTCAAGGATCGTCTGACCCTTAGCAGGAGCTTCCGCAAGAGCAACGTTCTCACGAATAATGGTGGTGAACACGAGCTGCCCGAAATACGCCCGAATTGTCTCAGCAACCGCTCGAGCCAATTTCTTTCGGCTATCGTGAAGACAGATAAGAACACCCCCAACAATGAGGTTTGGGTTGTAGACATTACGAACCTGGTCGATGGTATCAAGGAGCTGGCGAACTCCGTGAAGGGCGAGGTACTCACTCTGTACCGGCACAATAACCTTATCGACAGCGGCTAGGGCATTCAGTGAAAGCAGCCCTAACGTCGGAGGGCAATCGATCAGGATAACGTCGTACTCGGAGCGAACCTTCTCTATCGCTCGCTTCAGAAGGAGCTCTCGTCCAACCACCCCCCCCAATTCAAGATCCGCCGCGCTTAAAAGGAGACTCGATGGCACCACGGAAAGATTCTCTGACCTCTTAACGATAACGTCATGAATCTTCCTTGAACCTTTGAGAACGTCGTAGATGGTCCATTCAGGCCCCTGCGCTATCTCATTAAGGTCCTCAACATCCTCCTTTACGCCCAAACCGAGATGCGTTGTAAGATTGCTCTGTGCATCAATGTCTATCAATAAAACCCGCTTACCTTTGGCCGCCAGCGCGGCTCCTAAGTTAGCGGTCGTGGTCGTCTTTCCGACGCCACCCTTCTGATTTACTACGCTGATTGCGATCGCCACAGGCTACCTCCACATTCGTGAATCGACGTAAGGAATCTGGCAAAGATCGCTCATAAAATCCATACTTAAGTCAATTCACGATGAAGAAATCTATGCTATTTTTTAGACTCTCATGAATTTCATGTTACGTGTTTTGACATAAGAGCTACGCGAACTTTTTAGATCCCGATTCACGATATTTACCTCAAGGCACGAGCCTTCAAGGTGTTCCACGATGTTCCACACCGTTCCACGGTGTTCCACGGCAACTGGACATTCGGGATTCGTGATTTCAAATAAGGAGGTTCGTGAACTGAAATAGGCCCCTCGTGCATTGGGCAGTAGCGGTTCGTGAGTCACACACAAAATGCTCGTGCATCGAAAGAAAAGAGATCGGGAATCTAGATAAATGACTATCGGGAATTGAGCACTAATCCTTCGTGTGCGGAGGTAAAAAAAAGGATGCTAAACATGTGCTTTATCTGCTTTTTTTGGCCGCTCACCTTATAACAAGTTCCGTACAAGAAATTGTTTAACTAACTAAAACTAAGCTTTGGTGTTTAGATTTTTTTCTGGTATGTGTTCTCGCAGTTTTTCGAGAACTCTTTGCTGAAACGTCGCAGCGCTTTCTCGTTAAAATTCTTTGGAACTATCAACAACCACACGTACGATAGTGCCAATGCCAACCGGACCTATCGGGAATACGTAGAAAGGCGCCCAATATCACCATGACGGAATCCTCGGCTTTGACATCCACGACACCACTCGACGAAATATCGTCGCACGATATCTCTGACGCGGAGTCCTCGGCTGTTCCCGTATCACCGAACGTACCAACGCCGGTTAGACCGTTGCCCGTTAAGATATCCCGAGATGAGATGAACCTCGCCGAATTCCCTCTCACGGTGCTCTCGAAACGGGCGGATCCTTCGATCAAAACCCTTGAGTTCAGTGATACCGTAAAAGGAAAAAACGGCGATGTCATCAATCGGAGATGGATCATTACAGGCGCTGATAAATTCGGTCTTCCGACCTCCTCAGATGACGAGGTCCTCTTGGGACTGCTCAAGCTGACCGCTGACGACGGTCTCCGAAGTCCCAAAGTTCACTTCACCCGTTATGAACTCCTTCGTATTTTGCGCTGGACCACAGAGGGACGAAGTTACGTTCGCCTTCAGAACGCACTGGATAGGTTGAGCGGTGTGCGAATTAAAGCTACCAACGCGTTCTATGACAACGAGTCTAAACTGCACAGCACTCGGAACTTCGGAATTCTCGACGCCTACGAGATTAACGACGGTCGTGATACGAGACCTAGCTTTTTTACGTGGAGCGAGGTTCTCTTTAAATCGTTTCAGGTCGGTTTCATTAAGAAATTAGATCTCGAATTCTACCTCGACCTTCAAAGCGCAGTGTCCAAACGTCTCTACCGTTATCTCGACAAGCACTTTTGGTATCGCTCACGAATGCAGGTAAATCTCTTCGTGTTAGCGCACGAAAAGATCGGTATCTCTCGTAATTACGTCTATGCGAGTTCCCTGCGCCAGCAGCTCGAGCCCGCCCTTGAGGAATTACGAGACAAAGGGCTTCTCAGTGAATTTGAATTCGTTGGTAAGGGTAAGGCCACCGAGGTAATTCTTGTCGCCGCACACGCTCCACGAAAGGTCGCCGTTGAACCTGCACCTTCCGTGAATCACCACTATCTCGGCCAGGAGCAAGCTGGAGCTCGTGCGACCGTGCGGTCATCGAGCACACTCAGTTCGGAGCATTCCAAAGAGGAAACGCTTGAAATTCTCTTGACTCAGAGGGGAATCGCGGACAAGCAAGCCCGACGCCTGGTCGAGGGAAGGGGTATTGAGGCCCTGGAGCGTGTCGAGGCGATTATTGCGCATTTCGACAAGCTAATACGTGTCGGCAGTCATCTGGTTAGTCGTAATCCCCAAGGCTTTCTGTACCGCGCGGTTGAGAAGCCTTTCGATTTCGTCTTGCCGACCGATAAAGCTGCTGTTGGGGCGCGCGCTCAGAACGAGCTCAATTTGGGAACGCGCAATTCCGACGGCCCGCAACGCATTATAAAAAGCAAAGGCACGCAAATTGATGCTGAGGTGAGCTACCTGCTGGAGAGAAAGGCGGCTCTCGATACTCTCAAGGGTGAGGTTCCTGACCAGGAGGTAGTGAGCCTTCGTGCTGATGTTGAGGCGGCTTTGGCGAAACTCAGAGCGCACATCTCGCCACAGCGCTTCCTAGAGGCGGTTGAGCA
Organism: Pseudomonadota bacterium; assembly: GCA_039799965.1. GTDB lineage: Bacteria > Bdellovibrionota_C > UBA2361 > UBA2361 > OMII01 > OMII01. Next base: position 31,395 of record JBDLRS010000040.1, on the reverse strand, counting down.
CGGAGTTGAACAACGCCTTCTTGAGCAGCACGGCTTTCCAGACTTTGACAAGTGGTGCAAATCCAACGCTCATAAGTAGGGTAGGGCTGCTTAGCCCCGAGGTTGTTTTCCAAAGGCGATCGCCTCCTCATCCCTTATCTCGTATTGAGGCTTTTGACCGGTGTTTGTCGTCTAGGGTATCGTCACCACCTACGCAATAGCTTCATCCTAAAAAGAGCAGTTAAGGTGAACCAAAATGGCGCACGTGAAAGGAACGATGGATTTTGAACTTTTCGAAAGGCGCAACCCTGGCACCGTCAGGGTGAGCGTTCGACTGAGCTCACGCCGAAGTCTTCGAAAATTCAAAAGCCGAAGCTATTGTAACCAGATGCGCCATTTTGGGGCTCGCAACTGCTCTTTTTAGGTTCATGACGTGAGAACGGTTGAAATCGTCGTGTTTAACCTGCGCTCCTCAAAGCGTCTCGCTCACCATGAGATGCGTTGGAATCAATCGTCTATAGCCCGTCGGCAGCTGTGTTATGAAAACGTCCAAACGCACACGAACTTCGACCACTCATGCACTACGAAACGTCGGGCACATACATAACCTTCTTCGTCCCTATCACGGCCGCATCGCCATTTCGGTCGTGGCCCTCTTCGTAGGCAGCTCCATCAATCTCATATTCCCTGAGGTCATACGCAGGGCGTTGCGGCCCGAAGCGTTCGATCTAATTTTGGACCATCTTTCCTTGTTCTTTGGGCTTCTCGCGGCCCTGTTTGTTATTCAGGGGGGAGCGTTCTTTTTGCGGTCGTTGTGGTTCGGCCTCCTTGGCCAGCAGGTGTACGACGATGTGCGTCGCCGGCTTTATGCCTCGGTTATGTCAAAAGAGATCGAGTTCTTTGATCGAAACCGGTCGACGGACCTTGCGGCCCGGCTCAATTCTGATGCCGCGCTTATTCAGGATATCGTGTCCGTGAAGCTGTCGGTCATATTGCGCTACGGTCTGCAGGTTCTGCTCGGTATCGTACTGATGGCGTGGATGTCATGGCGCATGACGTTCGCTATCGTAGCGAGCGTTCTGTGTATGGTTATTGTCTCGGGAGTGTTCGTGCGAAATCTTCGCGCGGCATCACGGCGATTTCAGACATCTCTCGCGACCTTGACGGCATTCGCGTCTGAGAGTTTTGGTGGGGCCAAGATTATTCGCGCGCTCGGGGCGGAGCGTCAAGCGATAGCGTCGTTTGTGGAACACAGCGCCGAGGTATTGGAAGCGGGGCAGGGGAGGGTTCGTAGTAGCGCGACTTTCTCTTCAGGAGCGAGTCTTCTCCTTAACGTCCTCCTCCTGGGCGTCGTGTGGTACGGGGTATCTCTTGTGATGACAGAGCGACTTTCACTCAGCGACCTGGCCGCGTTCGCGCTCTATGGATCGATCGTGGCCGTATCGTTTGCTTTTCTCGTCAGTGCGTACGCGGAGGTCGTTCAGAGTCTCGGCGGACTCGATCGGGTATTTGATCTGTGGGAGGAGCCAAGACTAGATACTGAGACGTTGAGCGAGTCACTGGGAGAGGGGGGCCCGTCTCTCGTATTTCGCAACGTAACGTTCGCCTATCCAACTCGGCCGGAGTGCGAGGTGCTAAATGGATTGAACCTCTCCATACCGGCGGGAACAGTAGCTGGGGTAATGGGCCCGTCCGGCGCCGGAAAGAGTTCGATTGTGCAGCTCCTGTTAAAGTTCTACGACTACCGAAACGGCACTATAATGATTAACGGGCAATGCCTCCGCGATATATCTGACACTGCACTTCGGACGCAGGTCGCGTGGGTGCCTCAAGATCCCCTCCTCTTTGGTGTTTCGATCTTGGATAATTTGATCCTCGGCGGTATCGATCGTCCGCAGGAATATGTAGAGGAAAAGATTAGCGAGTGGGGTTTCCTTGATTTTGTGTGGGATCTTCCTGAGGGGCTTTCAACCGTTCTGGGAGAGCATGGGGCCCAGCTCAGTGGCGGTCAACGTCAACGGGTAGCCATCGCCAGAGCTCTCCTTCGAGGGCCTCGCGTTTTGCTTCTCGATGAGGCGACATCCGGACTTGATAGCCAGCTCGAAGACAAGGTCTTAGCGGCTATCAAAGCGGCGCTACCGGACGCCACGATAATCATCGTCTCTCATCGTCTTTCGAGTGTTCGGGGAGCCGAGAGGGTGTTCATTATTAATGAGGGTAGGGTAGTTGAGGAGGGAAGTCATGAGGAGCTAAAGCGAGCTGGTGGGCTCTATCATCACTACATCGCCCGACAAGCGATGGTTTGAGACTGACAGCTCCACAGCCCACTCTGTTGATGCCAGGGGTGCGCCTTTCGAAAAGTTCAAAATACTCGGTGCTTTAAGCCATCTGCACCATTTTCGCTATCCTTCACTGCTGATCAATTTAAGATAAATCGCCGTGAGGGGTGTGTAAGAAGATCCTGCTTGCCATGCCCCTCATCCCATAAAAAAGCCGGCACTGCGGCCGGCTTGCTCTCTCTAATAGTTCTGTGGCCCAGCTAATCTTGGATCGACGTAAAGGCCATCAGACCAAGGCTCTGAGCGCGTTTGATAGCCTTAGAAACCTTCCGCTGATTGTACGCGGTAAGCCCGGTCAATCGACGGGAGAGGATGCGGCCACGCTCGCTCACGAACTTCGAGAGCATGGCGACGTCTCTGTAGTCGATCGACTTGCGAGGATCCTCAGTGAAGGGATCCAGCTTACGACGACGCTTGAAAAGCTGCATTCTCTGGATCGAAGGAAGGGGCTCGAACTTCCGGCCACCCTCGCTTGAACTCCCTTCAGAGGATGTTGGACCAGCGTTTTTACCGCGGTCTTCACACACCTTCATTGGACGGCCATTTACAGCGCGGTTGTTGAGGGTCTCAATCGCTGTACGAGCATCCTCCTCACGCTCCATCTCAACGAACGCGAAACCCTTTGAACGCTTGGTCTCACGATCCGAAGCGACAACTACGCTAACGGTTGCGCCGATCTCTTCGAATAGCTGCGAGAGCTGCTCGCTGGTGACTTCGAAATCGAGGTTGCTAATGAAAAGCTTCTTTTTGGTAACAGGGGAATTCATGCATACTCCTAGAACTCTTAGAGGTGGAGAAGTTAATATTAGGGGAAATAAAAGTCAAACAAGACACCGGCATCGACCTGCACTCTTCAAACGTCGTTGTAACTTAAAGTTACTTAAAAATACTATTGACGTCTAATCTCAACCAGAGTACAACCCCTCCCAGGAATAGTGAGCGAACGCAACTACTTGCGACCTTCAAGACAAAATGTCCGAAAGGGTCGCAATCGGGTCATGCCGATGCGGGCTATACGAATGGGGAGCCTACGAGATGTCCGGCATTCAGGTTCGAAGACCCACCAGTGCTTCTAAGCTCGTTCTTTCCGTTCCTACTTTCTCAAAGAATAATTCCTTATCGAGTAATTATTTGTCACATCCTCTTATTCCATAAGACGCCTAAATCATTGGAGATTTGACTACCGTATGAGCAATTCCGCGAACAAGTTTTTGCCCGAAGAAGATACCGAAGCATCCTCGCCGGTAAAACCCGAAAGAAATCTTCTGGCAGCCGTTTTGGCGCGAGCCATTTGCGACGCTTTTGGGACAGCCCACTGTGAGCGTCACGTTGTTCGAAGCGCTCGTCAGTGGTTGTTTGGAAAGATTACCCCGAAGCGGCCATTTAGCTTCGCATGGGTAGCTCTTCACCTCGACCTTGACCCGATCTCTCTACAGGAGAGCCTTCGTCAATACGAAGGAAACCCAGAGGCGATTCAAGAGCGTTTGAGCTTGCTTCGATAACGCTCGAAAGAGCTACCGCTCGCGAGAACCAAAAAACCAAGCCGTACCCAAACAGGTACGGCTTGGTTTTTTTGTTTACAAGGGAAGGGCCTTCAGTCGGTGTCCGATGGAGGAACGGTTTTGCCTGGTTGCTCGAGTCGATGTAGAAGATGCACATGAACGACGCAACACCATCGCGCCCTATCTCTCAGCTAACGCTCGTTACGCTCGCGGTGGTTGCCCTGTGCGCATGCGCTCTCTTTTTCAAAGCGTATGAGGTCAACAACTGGCGAGGTTTTTGGTTTAGCCTGGTTCACGTTGTGATAGTTGCTCTCGGAGCGTGGTTAGCGCTTCGAAAAGCTCGGTGACCGCTTCTCTTTAATCGCCACAACTCCCTCAGCAAACTCGTCACTGGCGTAATTTACGCTCTGACACGATGCTTCTCGGTCAAGCGCGCGAGCGAGGAGTTCGGGGTCTCCACGCATTGTTTGAAGTAATTGAGCTGTCGCTTCCGAGCCACAACTGAGTACCTCAGCCGCGATAGCCTGAGCCTCTTTCATCACATCAGTTGAGGGGCACACTCGCGAAACCACGCCGATTCGGAGCGCCTCTTGAGCCGAGATCACACGCCCCGTGAGGAAGAGCTCGGTAGCCACGCTCGCGCCAACGATGCGCGGCACAAAATAGGTCGCCCCCATGCCTGGGTGAAGCCCCAGTTTAAGAAATGTGAAGCCGAGCTTCGTGGTGTCTGAGGCAACCCGAAAATCACACGCGCACGCAACGCACAATCCTGCACCCACCGCCGCGCCGTTAATCGCCGCTATTAACGGTACGTTGAGCTCTCGCATGCACAAGAAGGAATTGTAGAAGGTAAGCATCCCTTGCCGATTCTCCTCACTGGCCTTTCTTTGCTTTGCCTCAAGCATTGAGAGGTGTCCACCTGCCGAAAATGCCTTGCCCGCTCCGGTCAGTATCACGGCTCGAAGGCCCTTGCTCATCTTAAGGGAACCGACGACCGCAGAAAACTCAGTCGCCATCTCGTCACTCATGGCGTTGAGGTTCGGCGGATCATTAAGGGTGAGGATCGCGACTCCGTCCGAATCCAGGGTTTGCAAAACTAACGCCACATGAACCTCCTCGTACCTGTATAGAAACCCCTCATAGTTACTGTGAAAGCTGGGTTGTCGCAATGGAAAGGTGGAAGCGGGGCGATGGTAATCGGGTGGCTTAGTTGTACGAATGTCTTAGGTTTGGGGAGTGAACTCAGTAGTGAGTTTCCTTGCGCCGACTTATGACGAAACACGACCCCGGGTTGAGGAGGACCTCAGAGCGTTCGATCCGAACAGGTTGAGGAGCCTCGAGTGTAAACCGGGACACCTCAACCGTTGAACGAGAGCGAACAATCCGTTTTACGGAGGTCGTCGTTCCGAACTCGAGATGAGCCTCTATCGCGTCGTGAAAGGGAGCGGAGACCGCTGATCTCCTTCCGGCCGATGCCATGGGATTTAGGGGCTTTTGAATCTTAACTGAGGCGTTTGGTGTGTCTTTACTGAGGTTCTGTGTGAACCAGGGCGAAGGAAGCTCTACACGACTGGTCGCCAGAGTGCTCGCCATGACCTTTGACTCTTCGCCAGGAGGAGCCTGGAATAATCCATCAGCCTTCGAGGAGAAAACATACTGTACACCGGTTGCGTTAAGCTGGGCGTCGTCCAAAGTTCGTGCATTGGAGTAAGTTCGGGGACACGCAACGACGAACTGCACACCGCAATCTCTTACTGGTGGAACGATGAAGAGGACGCTACCCGTTCCCTTGGCTTCAAACCACACCTGAGATGAGTTGTCGTGAGGATATGCGATTCGAAGTCCGTTCGCTTGGCTGTCATAGCGAGGACTAGATGAACGAATGGTCACACTGTCGAGATCAAACTCAATTGAATAGCTCACGAGAGGGGGGACATCGTGAGATGAACCCTCTTTGGCGAATGAAACTATGGGAGCTATCTCGCTCTCGACGAGCGCAATGGCGAGCTTCACCTGATCGGAAGAGGGGGGCGGTTGGCTTATAACAGGTTTACAAAAGCCCCCGGTAAGGGCTGAGCGGGTCTGTTTCTTGGGAGCGCGCTTGTTGAACTCCGTCAGAACCTTTGCGCGATCGGCGTCGAGTGGCTCACTCTGGATCTCCGAGCTCGTGGTAAAAGGAGCTGGTTCCTGGCCGCTCTGAGCGAAACATGATGCCCCCCCAATCAGAGAGGCGAGTATGAAAGAGATAGGAGCTACATTTTGCATGGGGTGAAAATGATCCTAGCAGGGTTGTGAAAAATGGTTCCGTCGAGAGCATTTTGAGAGCTTTAGACGAAACGAGACGGAGACCGCGTAAAACCCCGAGGCGTATGCTCTGAGATACGGCTAAGGATTTTTTTCATGGGCTCCAACTAAGTTGCAGTCAAATGAGAGAAAAGCGCAACAGGAAATCATTTTACCCCCCCTGCTAGAGTTTAAAACGACCCCGCAACCCCTCTAACTGCTCGGGGGTACCGATATCGATCCAGTCGGCTCCGGTAACGAGCTCGCCGTACACCTGGCTCGTCGCCCGAGCAGCGGCAAGATACGAGGAGATGATAGAGAACGCTCCCGACTCGGGCATATGAGAGAAGATCTCGTCTGACGCCACGCTGATGCCACAAAAGCTGTAGAGCATAGCCTGATTGGGAGCTGGTCTCTCTTCTTGGGTCCAACCGACGAGGTGCTGGTGTGAATCGATGTAGAGTCCCCGCTTCGAGGGACGTTTCATAACCGCCAAGGTGCCCATCGCGTTCTTTGACTGGTGGAGCTTAACGAGGCGGGCAAGGTCTATATCGCTGTAAATGTCCGCGTTATGAACGAGAAAGGCCTTCTCCCCAGCGAAGAAGGGAGCGACTTTTTTCAGTCCTCCGCCGGTGTCCAGTAAGACCGGCTCGTAAGAGATGAGGATCTCAAGGCCGAAATACCCCCTCGATTTGATGAAGTCCACGACCTGATCCGCGTGGTGATGTGTGTTAACAGCGAGCGCGGTGACGCCGACATCCTTCAGTCGGTCGACCACGCGCTCCAGCACGGTCCTCCCTCCGACCTCCATCAAACATTTAGGTGTAGCGCGGGTAAGCTCTTTAAGTCGTGAGCCAACACCCGCGGCGAAGATCATCGCCTTCATGTGCCTGTAAAACTCCTCTCGTTTCTAACGTAAAACACGGAGCGAGTAAGGGACAGAGAGAAAGATCACTAACGCTCGCAACTGGTGTACCGTGGATCGTCTATCCCGGAATGAATCCCTTCTGAATCAGGTTGTAGTGGATCACCTTCGGCGTGACGCGGGAGGTGAAGTTCGCTGATATGTGGCGAGCCAGCTCCTCCGCGAAGAATACCGAGCGGTGTTGCCCACCGGTACACCCGAAGCTCACGTTCATAAACGAGAACCCTCGTTCAAGGAAGTTTCTGACAGCCGAGTCGACGAGACCAAACGAGTGCTCCTGAAACGCGGAGGTCTCCGAGGCGGCCTCAAGGTAAGCCCGTACGTCACCGTCCAGTCCGGTTTTGCTCTTGAATCGCTCCTCCCGTCCTGGATTAGGAAGGGAGCGGCAGTCGAAGACGAATCCTCCGCCGTGACGCTCCCCCTCAAGAGAGAATAGGTGCGGGGGAAGGGAAACTTTAAAGGAGAAGCTGGTAATCTCAAGGGTCAGAGTGGAAATGGTAGTTTGGTTCATACGCGCATTTTGTGGGGACTCTTCAGGCACTTTTCAGTAAAGCTTCAGAGCACGCAAGTAGTCGATCGAGTTTTATCGTGAGGTGGGGGGATCGCAGTTGAGCATGGAGGGTCGCAAGCGCTCCTGGAATACTTTTCGCGAAGTATTCCTTATGAGCACCAAGTCCTTGACGTCCATACACACCGAGAACTTGAACCATCCTACTGATGATAAAGGCGGGATAGTAGCGGAAGAAGTCGCTTCGATCGCAAGAGGTATATCTAGATACATTGTCTAGGTAGAGCTCTACCAATAGATCTCGATGAGCGTCTGGAATCTGAGCACTCGCCTGGAAGAGCAGTGAGATAACGTCGTATTGAAGCGGTCCTTTAAGTCCCGATTGAAAATCAATAAAGAACGGCTCTCCGTTCACGAGCATAATGTTTCGTGATTGAAAATCTCGATACAAAAAGAAATCGCTCCTGGCTGTGGCGAGATACGATATGAGAGTTGAAAAGTCCGTGGTGAGATCCGAGGTGTTGAAGGATGGGAGGAGTCGACTGACGAGCTCAGAACAAAAATTGTTCATGTCCTTGCGCAACGTCTCGGAGAAAAAGATATCTGAGTCGAGACAAAGGGAGAAATCAAGGGAAGTGGCGGCTTCAATTTGAAATCGAGGGAGGAAGGAGAGGACCCGTTTATACATCTCCTGAACTGACTGAGGGAAAGGTTCCCCGGTCTTGGTCCGTTCCGATAAGAGGAGGTCCAATAGCGTTATCTCCCCGAGGTCGTCCTCCAGGTAGACACCCTCGGCCGGCTTGTAGGCATAAATCGTCGGAACCGGCAGGCCGCTCGACTTGAAGTGTCGAGCTAGGGCCACGAAAGCGTCGTTCTCCACTCGAGAGGGATTTACGACTCCCACCAGCTTGGTCGTACCTTGGGTCAGACGGTATATGCGGCGTTCCGAAGCGTGAGGGCGGAGAGGGATAATAGAAGTGGGAGCGGTGCCTGCAACCTCTTGAAAACACGTAGATAGTAGGGTTTCGTCAGGCAATTGCACCATAGAGCTTAAGTGTAAGGGGCGGAGGCGAGGAATACAAGATAACTGTAGCGAGCCCTTATGGCGGGGATCATCATCTTATCCGAGTGAACCTAAGTGGAGTCTCCATGACGAGGGAGTTATCTAATCCTGAAAAAGCTGCCTTGACCCTCTTGGGTCTCGGTAAAGAGGTCGCCGCACAGGTGATGCAGCACCTCAGTGAGCACGAGGTCAAAAAGATCAGCCGTGCCTTTCTTTCCGTGTCCGAAGTAGACCGCGAAACCCAATTTCATACCTCCGTTGACTTCCTCCGAATGCTTAAAGCTGGGGAGCGAATGGTGGTCGATGGTCGCGAGTTCGCTAAGAGCGTAATCGCCTCTGCGTTTGGTGAGAACCAGAGTGAGTCGCTCCTTGAGTACATCGCGGGCGCTAAAAAGCAGCCTATCGGCTCAATCATCGCCGATGTGCCCGAAAAACTTCTCTATCAGTTCATTACATCCGAGCATCCTCAAACGATCGCGTTCCTCATGACCATGATGAACCCGGATCAGTCGGCTATCGTCCTACGCCAGATGCAGCCGGAGATGCAGACCGATATCCTGATTCGTATCTCAAACCTCACGAACGTAAACGCTGCGGTTGTGGACGAGGTCCGCGAGGTACTTCGTGGACAGATTCGAGGCGGCGAGCTTCAAGAGGAAGAGATCGGAGGACCGAAGTCGGCGGCCGATATCCTCAATTTTATCGACCGGAACAGCGAGGAGCGCATCATTACCGAGATTGAGGAGACCTTCCCGGATATAGCTGAGCGAATTCGTGCGCTCATGTTCACCTTCGAAGATATCAAGAAGATCGACGACAAGGGCGTTCAAACGGTACTCAAAGATGTTCCTCGAGAGCAGTTGGTGCTTGCGCTGAAGACCGCAAGTCCTGAGTTGAAAGATCTGATCTTCCGTAACGTATCTCAACGCGCGGCTGAGATGATCAAAGAGGACCTCGACGCGCTCGGTCCTGTTAAGCTCAAGGATGTCGAGAAGGCTCAGCAAAGTATCGTCGACATCGTTCGACGTCTTGAAGCTGAGGGTAAGATCTTCATCAGCACCGGCGGCGAGCAGCTCGTTTAAGGCGTCAATCTGCGAGATCAGTGATAGTAGATCTTCTTGGTATCGGGCTCTGTGATATCGATATCATCGGTATTCTGAACTTGAAACGCACGCATATCGACCCCATTTCGGAGCTCCTCGGCTAACTTGGAAATCTGGCGCTTAAACGAGAGCAATTTCCACGTGATGTAACACGCTACACCGCCCAGCAGAACGAAGAGGGCTCCCACCGCCGCTAAAAATAATTTAGGGGCGAAAAAGATGACAGCGCCAACTAGGATAAGACCGACTCCTGGCATAAATGGGACACCACGCGGGCTGAGCGTCACAATCTTGGGCCCATAAAGATGTTTCCGTTGATTCGTGTTGTGTTGCATACCTGTACCTTACTCCACCTCTCCTTAGTTAACCACGGAGAGAGGGGATTACGAGTCGGATTTTTGAGGAATGTAGGAAGAGTCCAACTAGCTGAATAATGGTGAGCGTTCAGGATGGGCGTCGAAGCTCGCGTCCGGCGGTAGGAGTATCCATATCCGCCACCCATGATGTATCCTTTCTCCGTGGCTAAATCATCCGAACCGCACCAAACCACTTCTACCGGACAGATCCTTGATGTCTCGCGACGACACGTCTCGTTGTTGACTACCGAGGGGATCATCTCTGGCACGATCGCCTCTCGGGCGATTGATGTGGTTACCGGTGATCAAGTGACCTATCAGAAGCGGGATGGAAAGGTGTTTGTCACAGATGTGGTACCGTCTACTCAGACGTTGTCCCGGTCGTACCACGGTAAGCTTAAGAGAATGGGAGCCAATATCGATCTGCTCCTTGTCATCACTGCCGTTGGTCCAACATTCAATCCCGTGACGATCGATCGGATGTTAATCGCCGCGCAGGTCCAAAACATCCCGGCAGTTCTGGTAGTGAATAAGTGGGATCTTGAGCAGGGCGAGAGCGCGGAATTTCTTGAGGTCTATCGCAAGATCGGGATATCCGTTGTTCACTGTAGCGCCAAATTTGGGCAGGACTTCGTCAACGTTCAAAACTTGATCCACTCGCCAGATGTGAATGTCGTAGCGTTGTGTGGAGTTTCGGGCGTTGGAAAGAGCACCATTTTGAATCGGTTGGTTCCTGGAGCAGCCGCCCGAACCGGCGAAGTGAGTGAGCGCACCGGGCAGGGGCGACAGACCACCTCTCAACCGCGAGGATTCCTCTACAACGGACCTGATGCCTGTCGCCGAATCATCATCGACTTCCCAGGAGTGGGTTTCTTTGGACTCTCTCACCTGGAGAAAGAGAGGGTTGCCGCGGCCTTTGATGAGTTCGTGGCATACGGACAAAGGTGTCGATTCATCAATTGTCGACATTTGCAAGAGCCGAGCTGCGCGGTACGTGACGCCGTTGAGTGCGGATATATCGCCCCTTGGCGATACAACTCTTACCTCCAGATTTTAGATGAAATTGAAGAGGCGAGGGAGTATTAGCTCTCGTGTCACTCTTTTAAGGGCTGGGTTGAACATGGAGACGGGGCCGCACATCAATTCGGATCATGGTAGTGCGGGTCAATTGTCGTGGAGCGATGTGCTCGCCGAGGAAGAGCGACAACCCTATTTCAAACAAACTTTGGCATTTGTAGAGGGTGAGAGGGCCGCGGGAAAAACGATATACCCCCCGAAGTGGGATGTTTTTAACGCCTTCGCCTATACGTCTTTCGCGAGTGTGAAGGTGGTCATTATCGGACAAGATCCCTACCACGGGCCGAATCAGGCGCACGGTTTGTGTTTCTCGGTTAAGCCACCAACGCCACCTCCGCCATCCCTCGTGAATATCTTTCTTGAATTGAAAAACGATCTCGGCATAGAACGCCCAACGCATGGCAGCCTTCAATCGTGGGCCCGTCAGGGTGTTTTATTGCTTAACGCTGTCTTGACGGTTGAAGAGGGCAAGGCTAGTTCCCACGCTAACAAAGGGTGGGAGCGTTTTACCTCGAAGGTCATCGAGGAATTGAACGGCCAAAAAGAGCACCTCGTCTTTCTCTTGTGGGGGGCCTATGCCCAGAGGAAAGCGGAGTTCGTCGACCGGAGGAGACATCTCGTTCTTACCGCGCCACATCCCTCGCCACTCTCCGCCTATCGAGGATTTTTAGGGTGCAAGCATTTCTCACAAGCGAACGCCTATCTCGCTCGGCATCATATTCAGCCGATTGATTGGGCTTTGGGGGAGCGACCGTAGAGATTCGATAGGGCCCGTCTCCTCACGGGCCGGTGATGCACGAATCTTTCTTCGCGGGCTCCGACCTGTCAGGAGACAGGCCCCTATTCGGGGAGGCCCCCAACCTTGGCACAAAGGCTGCATTACCCATGAGCAAGGGAAAGGATACCCGCTCATGAAAATCAATTTTGGATCAACATACAAGGAAGTTGAACAGCTTCTTAAAGCGTCTCTCAAGCCAACGAACAAGGCTGAGGACGCCGCGTTCGAGAGGAGCCTTGGCTCTTTGTTGTTGCAACCTGTTGATTTGCACAAAGAAAAAGCTGATGTCATTACAAAAGCCACCCCTCCTTCCTTGCCGAAGTCTCCGATGGAGGAGGTAAAGGCGAGTTACCGGTTCAATGACCCAGGGATGATGATGCCCGGTTTGGACCCGCTGAGTCCCTCGGAAACGCCACAAATACCGTCGGAAAATGGGGGAATGAGTGTCAAAACTCCAACACTCCTAGAGGCTCGTCGGGTAACTCTTGAGCCAACCAAGATGATGTCATCGTTGGAAGAACCCAAGATGACTCCTCAGAGTTTTCCACCGCCAAAGACAGAGTTGGTAAGCGGTCGGTTCTCGCCAGTGCAGCCCCTCACCGCATCGGGGATTGAGGGGAGCTCGTCCTTCGATTCGGTGTCGACCCCGAGTGAGATGCCACCGCAGGTCGGTCAGAAGGAGATCCTCTCTCGACTCTCTGTGGCCAGCCAAAAGGCTGGACTTGATCCAACCTTGGCGATGGCGGTCGTTAAAGCGGAATCGGGCTTTAATGTTCGAGCGGTAAGCGCCGATGGACACTATTCGAAGGGACTCTTTCAGTTGTTGGATTCCACCGGCAAGACATTGCTCTCTCGGGCGGAGACTACCAACCAGCAGTACGATCCCTTCGACCCTGACCTCAATATTCAACTAGGCACCTCTTACCTACGGTACCTCCACGACATCTTTCGTTCGCCGACCCAAATATCCGAGTCGCGAACAACTAAATCAGCGGCCAATGAGGAATCACTGGAGCAACTCGCTGTTGCCGCGTTTAACGCAGGTGAAGGACGTGTCGCCGCTGCGCAGCATCGCACCGAACAGGCAGGGAAAGATCCTGCCCATTACGACAACGTCGCTCCATTTCTTCCTCGCTCCACACGTGAATATGTTGCCCGAGTGGTGAGAGGGAAGAGGCTTTTTTAGCCGGTTGGCGCTATGGGCTCAGACGTAGTGTGTCAGGTTAAAGGGTGAAGTGATTCCCCAAAAACTTAAGGAAACGGGGAACGTATTCCTCGCTAGAGAGCTAACCAATCCAGTTGGCAAGCCTCTTGCTCCTGTTGGGGAAGAACGTGCGCAACGGCAAAGCTTGCCGAGGCGTATTTTTAAAAACTGAGATCGAATGTCTAAGGGAGAGTAACAGATTATTACGCACATGGTGCGGATGATCCTGCCAAGGAGAAGAAACGATGGCGATTAATATAAGAACCAACCTACCGGCCTTATCGGCACAACGTAATTTGGATGTCTCATCCAATAAACTGAGCACGTCGTATCAGCGATTGAGCAGCGGTCTCAGAATTAACCGTGCGAGTGATGACGCAGCAGGTTTGGCCATCGCCGAGAACCTCAAAGCGGGATCCTCGACAGCTACGGTCGCTATGCGAAACGCGAATGACGGTATCTCCGTTATTACTATCGCTGACCAGGCCGCTAGCCAGATCGCGAACGTACTTAATCGTATGGCTGAGCTTGCCACGCAGAGCTCCAACGGAGTGATCGATAACGTTCAGCGTTCGGCTCTTCAGAACGAGTTCGTATCTCTCGCGTCCGAAATTGAGCGTATCGCCGTGACCACGAAGTTTAACGGCCTCCCCCTCCTTGACGGCCAGAAGGACCTCTCCTTCCAGATCGGTTTCGATGGGTCTTCGACCTCGCAACTTTCCTACGGTTCGGTCGACATCCGACTCGCCGGAATCGGACTTGCTTCGGTGGGATCTTCCGCGACCACGTTCTCGATTATCGGGGCGGCTGGTACCGAGGTTGAGTCCCAGGTAGCTGCTCGGTCGGCTCTTGACGCGATTCAAGTAGCTCTCACCTCGGTCAACCAGAAGCGAGGTGGTCTTGGAGCCCTTGAAAATCGTCTTGAGGTAACGATTAACAACCTTCAAGTAGCCCGTGAGAACTTCAAGGCCGCTGAAAGCCGCATCCGCGACCTGGATGTAGCCACAGAGGCCGCGGAATTGACACGACTCAACATCTTGCAACAGGCGGGTGCCGCTGTGTTGGCTCAGGCTAACCAGGCTCCACAGTTAGCGCTTCAGCTGTTAGGTCGATAATAAAAAGGGTTGATACGCCATGGGTTTTGGTTCGGGGCTTAACGTAGCGGCACTCAGAACCCAACGGCAAATCAGCATCACGACGGGCCGGCTGAATCAGGCTTACGAGCGACTCTCAAGTGGTTTACGGGTCAATCGCTCGAAAGATGACGCAGCCGGCCTCGCCGTAGCTTTAAAGCTACGCTCCGATGCGAGGGTGGCGACCGTTAATCAGCGCAACGCGAATGATGGCATCTCCATCATCGGTATTGCGGATCAGGCTGTCGGACAGATTAACGATGTCCTTATTCGGTTAGCCGAGCTCGCTCAACAATCCGCCAACGGCGTGAATAGTAATGACCAGCGATCAGCGTTGCAAAATGAGTTTACCGCGCTGATGCAGGAAGTGGAGCGCATCGCTCACACAACAGAGTATAACGGGTTGATGCTGATTAGCACCACGCAAGCCCTTACCTTTCAGGTTGGGTTTGACGGGTCCTCTCTTTCCGGAATCACCTACTCTGGTATTCAAGCGACGTTGGCTTCGATGGGGCTCGCGCCAACGGGCTCTTCCGTTCCGACCTTCTCAATTCTTGGCTCTACCGATGACGAATCTCGGTCCGCATCTCTGCTCGCTTTGGATGCTATTCAAGGCGCGATAACTTCGGTGACTAGAAGTCGTGGAGTTCTGGGAGCGGCGGAAAGCCGTCTCATGACAACTATTCGGCAGCTCTCGACAGCTCGAGAGAGTTTCCAGTCAGCCGAAAGCGCAATTACCGACGTCGATGTAGCGCAAGAGGCCGCTGAGATGGCCCGTCTGAACGTGCTGCAACAGGCCGGCGCGGCGATCCTCGCTAACTCCAACTTGCAACCTGAGTTAGCCCTGAAACTTCTCAACGATACCTAAAGGATGTATCAGGTATTTAGCAGCGCGGCACTCTTGATCCCCTGAGCCCGTACCCCTATAGTTTCCCCATTGTATGGGGAGAATTTTATGAATTACAGCCAAATCGCAGAACTTCTCGGCTCTGAAGCTAAGAGCCTCCTCGAGCACAAGTGCACCACCATTCCAGCAGCAGATCTTGAGGCTCCTTCACCGAACTACGTTGATCGGGTGTTTTTGAATACCGACAGAAATGTGCAGACCGTTCGCTCCCTGCAGCTCATGTACGATACGGGGCGATTGAAAGGCACTGGCTACCTCTCGATCCTTCCCGTTGACCAAGGTATCGAGCACTCAGCTGGCGCTTCGTTCGCGAAGAACACTGAGTACTTCAACCCTGAGAATATTGTGAAGCTCGCGATCGAGGGTGGATGTAACGCTGTTGCTACGACCTTCGGTGGTTTGGGGCTCATCGCGCGAAAGTACGCGCACAAGATCCCTCTCATCATGAAGATTAATCACAACGAGTTGCTTACCTACCCAAACAAGAGTGACGAGATCATGTTCGCAAAGGTTCGTGACGCATGGAATCAAGGATGCGCGGCTATCGGTGCAACGATTTACTTCGGTTCCGATCAGTCAGGTCGGCAGATCCAAGAGGTTTCCGCCGCGTTCTCCGAGGCTCACTCACTTGGAATGGCGACGATCCTCTGGTGCTACGTTCGTAACTCGGCGTTCAAGGTAGCTGGTGTGAACCACGAGACATCCGCTGACCTCACTGGACAAGCGAATCACCTCGGCGTTACGATCAACGCTGATATCATCAAGCAGAAACTCCCTGAAAGTAATGGAGGTTTCAAGGCGCTTAACACAGGGGGCTCCTCCTACGGTAAGCTCGATGAGCGTATGTACACACACCTCTCAAGCGATCACGCAATTGACCTTGCGCGCTACCAGGTAGCTAACTGCTACATGGGCCGGATCGGTCTCATCAGCTCTGGCGGAGGATCGGGATCAAACGATCTCGCTGAGGCTGTAAAGACCGCAGTTATTAACAAGCGCGCTGGCGGTATGGGGCTTATCTCGGGACGGAAGGCGTTTCAGAAGTCGATGAAGGAGGGGGTCGCAATCCTCAACGCGATCCAAGACGTGTACCTCTGCAAGGATGTAACTCTTGCGTAAGCAAGCGGCGCTCGCCTGCTGGGGAGGATCAGGTGCGAGATAGAAACGTCGTAGTATTTTCGGGCGCTGGCATAAGCGCTGAAAGCGGGCTCAATACCTTCCGTGGACCCGGTGGTCTGTGGGAGGGTGAGCCCGTTTCCCTTGTTGCGACCCCTGAAGGGTGGAAAAAGGACCCAGCGCGAGTGCTTCGATTTTACAACGAGCGTCGTAAGAGCGTGCAAGCGGTTCAGCCAAACGCAGCGCACAAAGCTCTTTGTGAGCTTGAGGATATATTCAAAGTTACCATCATTACGCAAAACATCGATGACCTCCACGAGCGGGCTGGGAGCACGCATGTGGTTCACCTCCACGGGGAGATCCTAAAATCACGTGGATGTCACGACTCCATAAAGCTCTATCCGTGCGACGGCGATATCGTGATGGGTCAGCGCGCTGACGATGGCACCCAGATGCGCCCACACGTCGTGTGGTTTGGGGAGGCGGTGCCGATGATGGATGCGGCCATAGCCGCGGCGAAGAGGGCGGATTTCCTTATTGTGGTGGGAACCTCGCTTGAGGTGTATCCGGCCGCTAGCCTGGTGGATTGTGTACCGTTCGATATCCCAAAATTTCTGATCGACCCGATGCCATCAGGCTTGGCTGATGAGAGCTTCCACGTCGTTGAGGCTCGGGCAACCGACGGTGTCCCACGGGTTGTGAATCAACTGCGAGCGATGATGGCCTAGCAGGGTGGTGAAAAATGGTTCCGTCGTGAGCATTTTGCGAGTTTTGACGAAACGAGGCGGAGACGACGAAAAAACCGGCGGCGTATCCACTGAGATACGTTGAGGATTTTTTCGGCGGCTCAAATGAAGTTGCAGTCAAACTATCGAAATGCGCAACAGGAAATCATTTTTCACCATCCTGCTAGCTCTCAATAACCAATGCGCCCGTCGACAGTAATGACGCCAGAAGGCCTAGGCATTTTTTATCACCCAGAAAGGGCGTAATCACTTCGCTCGGCACCACGATACGGTTAGCGAGCTCCTGCGCGAGAGACGCCGCCTTTCCGGAAAGGTTCTCTCGATCGCCGTTTACATAGAATGCGATCTCCCCCTTTTTCCCTTTTACGTAAGCGAGGCGCGATCCCTCCGTTCTCACCAGCGCGAGGCTCTTCTTCACGGTGGAGGCCACCTTAGCGGGAGCTATCTTCTCAGCGTGTCGCGTGAGGTCTACATCAGAGTACGGATCCGTCACATGTCGACCGAGCCACTCGCTCAGAAAATCATCCGATAGGAGCGCTTTTTCCAGGGTATTCTTGATCTTTGCGATCGCGTCAGGGGAGATCTCCCCTGGAGCCTGAGCCTTCAGGTCTGGGTCGGTGTAGCGAACGGACTCATCGCTTTGAATGATCGCGTTGGTAACGACTCCATTGATGATCTCATTAATTGAAGGTGCTCTACATCCAACAGAGATGGTCATGCACCGGTCTCCCTGCGCGACTCCGTGATGAGGGAAGCGCGGTGGAAGGTAGAGGATATCCCCCGGCTCAAGCACCCAACGGTGCGTCGGCTTAAACTTCCGGAGTAATCGAACGGGCAGGTTGGGGAGAAAGTCATCCTGCATGACCGGCTTATCCTCGATCATCCACTCCCGCTTGCCGGCTGCTTGCACGAGAAATACATCGAAGTTATCGACGTGCGCGCCGACGTTCCCTTGATCGACCGCGTAGCTAATCATGATGTCATCCATCCGCCAAAACGGAATGAATGAGAATTCGTCGAGAAATGCATGCACGGAGGGCACAAAACGGTCTACGCCATTCACAAGGAAGGTCCACTTCTTGTTCGGTAGCTTTTGAAACGTTGAGGATTTGAAAGGCCCACGCTTGAGCTGCCAATCGTCCTTTCCCGGTCCTTGGATGATAAGCCGTGACTCGACGTGCTTGTCGAGGGTCATACCGGCGAGCTCCTCTGGGGAGATGATCTCTGGAAAGGGATGAATCGCGCGTTTGATCAAAAGCGGTTTCTTCTGCCAGTATCGGGCGAGGAATTCCTTTTGGGATATCTTACCTAGAAGGGGCCAAGAGAGTTTCGCGGGAGCAGCCATACGATCATCCAGAAAAAGGTCTGAGCGGCATGATGCCTCAGTTTGATCGGGGAGGCTAGAGCCTCGACCGCACAAAGCGACCGTAAAATCGGGTGGTTGGAGCGAAAGCAGACCTACCGCTCAAAATAGGATATACCCTCCTCTGAGCTATCTGTATGAGTGACGTAAAGGTGACAAAAGCGCTTGGAGATCTAACGACGACAACGGCTCGTCTCAGGCTGATCGTTGTTTTGGTTGAACCGAAGGACCCTCGTAATATCGGCGCTGTCGCGAGAGCCATGAGCAACCTTGAGGTGACCGACCTGCGGCTGGTGCAACCGGAACCCTTTGACGTTACGGTGGCGAAAGGGGTGGCCTGTTGGGGTGAGGCCCTGGTGGATTCTCTGACGACGCACGCGTCACTGGCGCAGGCTGTTGCTGACGCTCACGAAGTCGTCGGATTCGCCTCTGACAGCAGTAGCCATCGAATGTCCCAAAGGATTCTTGAGGAATGGATCGGAACTCTCGATCCGCGTGGCGACCGCACGATCGCCCTTGTGTTCGGTTCCGAGGAGCGCGGTCTCCGTCGCGAACATTTCCCACTCTGCCAAAACCTGATTCGGATTCCATCCTCCAGCGAAAATCCCTCGTATAATCTCGCGCAGTCGGTCATCCTCGCCCTGTACGCACTGAGGCGGCGAACTCACGAGGCGATCGGCGATGAGCTAAGAGACCTCCCAACAAGTGGGCACTTTGAGCAGTTTACACAGATGGTGATTCGCACCGCTGAGCAGGTGGGCTTTCTCAACGAAAACTCACCGGGGCATATGCAAGAGCTTCTCGTGAACATCACTCGTCGCGGGCGGCTTTCAACCCGAGAGTTAAAGATCATGACCGGTTTGTTTGGGATGATTCACAAAAAGCTTGATGCATTTCGCTAAAGTATCGATTTGCCCCAAGAGACTCGCGTCCATACGGGCCGAGGGGAGAAGCACGAACACAATGGCGCATCAAGGTGCCCTTCTGATCCTAAGCCACCGCAACACGAGGTACGTCAGGAGCATGTTGAGCGCTTTGAACACCCTGAGGTAGTACCGAAAGTAAAGCCGAGGGAAGCGAAGAGGTAACGCTTACCGGAGCCACCGTTACTGGAGCAACCGTGTCGCTCAGCTGAGTCCTGCTTCCTGTATTCCGGGCAGTCCGAGTTTAGAAAGCACCCCGGGTCGCGGTAGCGCATTTTAGCCATCCGAGGGGAGGCAGGTCTCGCGTTCATAGGGAGGTTGCGCGTATGCCGCAATGAGTTGCGCGTAGATGGAGATAAGCCGAGCGCGGACAGGGATGGCGAGCTCAGCCAGTCGCCGTTGCTCGCGGATGTATTCCTCGCGGCCCTCGATGGTCTCAATTCGAATCGGCTCAAAGCCTTCATCCCTGAGATCGTAGGGACTCGCGCGCATATCGACTCGGCGCGCATCCGCCGCAAGGAGAAAGGTATCGCCGATCAGTTCACTAGAGCACCACGGAGCGATCTTGTGAGCGAAGCGATAGAGGTCCATCGTGACGTGTATGCACGCCCGTTGGTCGAACTCCGTCGTCGCCTCCCGGGAGAGCTCATTTTTATTAAGCGGCACCGCGTCGGGCGTGAAGAAGCGAAACGCGTCGAAATGCGTGCACCGTAGGTCAGAGCGTTCGACGATACTGTTTATCTGCTCCGCGGGAAGGCGCAGAGGAACCTGGCTGTGACGGGGCGCGTCGCTCCGATACACCATCGCCCATTCGTGTAGTCCGAAGCAGCTAAACTGTGGAGGGCGATCGGCGATACCGGTTAAGTATTTCAATGCCCACTCAAGAAAGGGCCTCCTGCGCTCTAGAAAGGAGAGGGGAGAGATAGTCGCTCCTTCGGGGCTGAACGTGAAATCATCCGTCCAATCGAGATCCTCTCGGGTCGCTCCCTCAAGTGTCACACCGATTCCGGGGCTCCATCGTTTGAGGTGAGAGGGGCGAAAGGGATAGTAGTTGAAGAGGAAGTCGTATACCGGATCGGGGATGTCACGACTCGCGCGTGAGACCCGCGCGTCCGCCCACGCGCCTACCCGCTCCACGTGCGCCTGGCGCCGAGCCTCCCATTCAGAGCGAGTAAGCGTGGTCGGCGAATTATCTGAGACCAACAGCATACCTTACACGATCGATTGTTTTTGATGCTACGGCTTGCGCCTTATCAGCGCCCTTTGCTAACTCCCTTCGTAGTAGCGCCTCGTCCTTTCGATACTCAGTGTATCGGTCGCGCATCTCTTTTACGTGTTCGTTGATAACCACGAAGAGCTCATCCTTGGCGTGCCCCCATCCAATGCCGCCTTTTGCGAGGCGCGCGGCTAGGTCATCGAACTGGTCTTTGGTAGCGAAGAGGTTAAAGAGCTCCCCGATCGTAGTGCCGGCGAGGGTTTTGGGCTCCTCTAAGGCGGTGGAATCGGTCGTCAACGACATTAGTTTCTTTCGAAGGCTCTTCTCGTCGCAGAAAAGAGGAACCTCGTTGTTGTACGACTTAGACATCTTTCGACCATCTAAACCTGGAATGGTCATCACCTCCTCCTGAATGAGAGGTTCAGGAAGCTTTAGGAGATCCCCGTAGGTCGCGTTGAGCGAGCCCGCCATATCACGCGCCATCTCGACGTGTTGCTTTTGGTCTTTGCCAACCGGCACGATGTCTGTGTCATACAGAAGGATATCGGCGGCCATCAGTACCGGATAGCAGAAGGTTCCCATGTTGACCTCGAGCCCCTTAGCGGCGGCGTCCTTGAACGCATGCGCCTTCTCAAGGAGTCCGTGACCAGTTACGCAGCTTACGTACCACGTCAACTCGGTGACGCTGGGCACGTCGGATTGCCGAAAGAGCGTGTGTGTGTCGGTATCAAGACCGATTGCGAGCCAGGTGGCCACCTGATCGAGTGTTTGGCTTGCGAGCGCTGCGGCGTCCCTGGTTTGGGTAAGAGAGTGGAGGTCAGCGATGAAATAGATGCAATCGTAGCTCTTGGAAAGCTCAAGCGCGGGTTTGAGGGCGCCTAGGTAGTTGCCGAGATGGAGATTGCCGGTCGGCTTTAGCCCTGTCAGTGAACGTTTCTTGTGCGAGCTCATGTGAACGACTCCTGATACCTTTGGAAATCACCGCCGAGGAATAAATCGACCTCGGGCCCTATTGTTCGGGTAAACGGTATAAATGTAAAGCCTTGGTACTATTAGGAATATTGTTAAATAATCGAATAACTTCGATTGCTTGGCTCACCATCCCCGTGGGACACTAACAATGACACGCCGAGGATCGAGCGATGGCTCGACCTAGCGTCTTAGCCGAAATTATTAACCAGCCTTAACAACGGTGCCATGACCGGCTTTATGTACCTAGGAATCGATCAGGGTTCGAGCTCAACGAAGGGGGTACTTTTGGATCAATCTGGTCAATCGGTCGCTGATTTTAACGTGGCGGTTCCCCCCCGTGTTGAGGTTGAACGAACAGTTGAACAGGACGCAGAAGGGCTCCTCTCCTCAGTGGTTGAGGTATTTCTCAACGCGAAGCAGTGGGCGAGCGCGCACGACTCAAAGATTGTGGCGGCTGGTCTCGCCGTTCAACGTTCGGGTGTGCTCGCGTGGCGAGCCGTGGATGGAGTGCCACTCCATCCGATGATAACGTGGGCCGATACCCGCACCTTTCCGATCATTCAAAGTTTCGGTCCATACGCTGAGCGCATCTCTGAGGTAACGGGGCTACCTACGATCCCCAACTTCGCTGCGGGAAAGATCCAACTGCTGCAACGTAAGTTCCTTGAGCCCTCGGTAAAGGTCGGTACCTTAGAGTCATTTATCCTTTATCGATTGAGCGGACGAAATCTCTTCGTCACGGAAGAAACGATGGCGGCTCGCACGATGCTCTATCCGATCGCTACGGGGGGATGGAGCGATCGTTTGTGTCGTGATTTTAAGGTTGATCACTCTCGTCTCGCTCCGATTCGACCCTCGTTAGCTCCTCATACTACCTTCGAAGAGATCCCCGTTGTGGCTGTTCTTGGGGACCAACAGTCGGCGGTGCTCGGGCGCCCGGGAACCAGCGGATATGCGCTCCTTAATCTCGGCACGATCGCCTCGCTCGTCGTCGAGACCGGAGAACGAATCACCCAAAGAAAGGGACTTATGACGAGTGTTCTCTTTTCGCGCGAGGACTCGGTTACCAAAGAGATTCATAAGGAATACATGGTAGAGATAACCTCTGCTATCACGGGAACGGTTCTTATGGAGCCACTTCGTCGAGGGTGGTGCACTGACTCATCGGAGCTGCAAATCATGTGCGCGAGCTCTTACGATGAGCGCCCCGAGGGAATCTCTAGCGCCTATTTTGTGAACCATCGAGCATCTCCGCCATGGTACCCCGCTCGAACGCCGAATGCGCTCTTTTGTAGGCCAGGGGCGACCGTTGCTGACAGGGTGCGAGCTATCGTTGAGAACGTAGGAAATCTTATCGTGCGGATGATAGAGGAGTTCCAGGATAAGGGACTCCTTGGTCCCGATGCGAACAACGAGATCGTCGTTACCGGAGGTGGCTCAGAGCTCGACTACCTTTTACAGTACATCTCCGACGTAAGTGGCCGAATCCTACACCGTATGCCGACTCGGGAAGCTACAGCGCGCGGGGCCGCTCTCGCCGCCCTCGTGTACTCGGAGAAGCTCACGTCAACGCGTGACTTCACAAAGGAGCCTCCACGAAAGAGCTATCACCCGCAGCGTTTGGAACGACGTCGGCGATATATGATGTGGCAAAGGTTAGAGCACGACCTGTTTCATGGTCTTCTGCCTACCACGGTTGAGCTTGAGCCGTAACTATCCGCGCTGGATATTCCTTATAGAAAAAGCACCAATCCCAGTGCTACAAACCAATCATGCACCACACCACGCAACACACTCGGCAGCTACTCGCGACAAGCAACGAAACCACAACGCATGGCACTATGGAGGTGCTTGAGTTCAGCGAACAGGGGCGCGTGAAGCGGGCCTGGATGATGGGACTTAAATGTCTTGGAGCTACCGTCCTGTGTGTTTTTATTCCAGTAGCGCACTTCCTCTTGGTTCCCCTTGGTGTTTTCGTTGTAACGCCGATTATGACTATCTACACATTCCGCGTGAAAACAAAGATCCTTTCAGCGAGGGTTACTTGCCCCGCTTGCCACAACTCCCTCAACGTTTTGACCAGCCAAGAACAGTATCCGATCTACGAGAACTGCTCGTCGTGTCATCGGCAGGTAATGCTGACGCTAGGGGCCTAAGTCCCCGTAAACGATGGTAGCGGTGCCTCTTCAGCACGTTGCGACGTGCATACGTGCACGTATTCCGGAGACCAACTTTTCGATTTCACAAAACCACGAGCTGAATTTTCTGCCCCGTTGCTTCCTAGTATTCTGACGAATGCTAATGATAAGGGTCATCACGACTATGCCCCTTTTAACGCTACCCTCCCTAGGCGGGAATGATCCCGAGCTAAACTATTAACCTATGGAGATTCATATGGCATTCAACCAGTATTCCCTCATTCCACAAGACCTCTTTGGAGATGACTTCTCCCCGATTATTCGACAGATGCGTCGAGCGATTAACTCCGCGCTTCGGGATGTGTGGGAGCCAGTTGGCGTTTCATCATCCCGTCAGCTCGGGTTCCAGCCGGAAGTCTCAGTCTCAGAGAACGAGAGGGAGGTCCGTGTTCAAGCTGAGCTTCCAGGCATGAAGGAGAACGATATCGAGATCACCTACGAGCCAGGCAACCTAATCCTTAAAGGTGAGAAGAAGGAGGAGGAGCAGCGGGAGTCGAGGGAACGAGGCGTTCGCTATTCCGAGTGGCGCTACGGCGCGTTTGAGCGACGGATCCCCCTTCGAGTAGAGGTACAGGAAGGCCAGATTCAGGCAAGCTTTGATCGAGGTGTGCTCACCGTGGTTCTTCCTAAAACGGAGCATTCTCGCCAACAGGCCCGACGTATTCAGGTGAAGCAGGGAGCTCCCCAACAGATCGAGCAGTCCGCCGGGCGAGGTCGTGGAGAGTCTCCATCTCAGCAGCAGCAAGCGTCGCACTAAAACGCAAGCGTCCTCCAACCGTGATGTGGGCTACTGCATCACGGTTGGTCTCTCGTCTGATGTATGATGGAGGGGCGTATAGGTAGGCTCTTCATGTTGCCACAACGCTATAAGGCCGTGCGTTACGCTGAGTATCATCGGGCCAATGATAATGCCGGCGCTTCCAAATACGAATACGCCCCCAAGGAGAAAGAGAAATATAAAAAGGGTGTGGTAGTGAAGTCGCTTGCCGACTAGCACCGGATAGAGAAAGTTATCTACCAACCCTATTACGAGGGATCCCCATACCACAAGGATTATCGCGTCGGTCCATCTGCCGTGCATCGCGAGGACAAAAGCGGTTGGTGTCCAGATCACGAACGCCCCGAGGTACGGAACGATCGCGAGCAATCCCATGATGACGCCCCACAGCGCTGGTTGAGGTAGATTCAACCACCAAAATATGGCGCTCCCAAGCGCACCTTGAAGGATCGCCATGAGCACCACTCCGAAGAGGCTCGCGTGAACGGTGTCGAGAACCCGGAATACCGCCTTCTCCGTTTGGAGTTCGGGGAGTGGCAGACCCCATTTTAGGTACGCAAGGAAAAGATTCGCGTCCCTAATGAAGAAGAAGGTGGTGAAGAGAACCAACAGAACTTGAACCAATCCCACCAGTGACATCGTGACGAGCTCCGGCAATCTATGAGCCGCTGACGAAACGAAATCGGTGACTACTTGTTGCAAGTGAAGAGATTGCTCGAGCCAGGTAAGGAGTGGTACCAGGCGTGGTGGGGCCGTAGAGGGATCGAGCCAAAATTTCACGCCGGATTGTTGAAGCAGCCCGACAACGTTCTCCGCGGCGGTGGTCATGAGAATCCGTACTATCCACAGAGTAGGAGCAAAGATCACCAGAGTGGCAGCGATGAGCGCCAAAAATGACGCTAGTGATCTATTGAAAATTCGTTCCTGGAGCCATGAGGAGAGAGGATATGAAGCGACCGCCAATGCGAGAGACCAGGCAAGCACCGTGAAGAAGGGCCTTACGATTTCGCCGCATAAGTAAATGAACCACAGTGTAGCAAGGCCAAGCGCCAGTGATTGGCTGTACGGCAGGTACGGCTCGGCGATCGATAGTTTCTGCGCTTCATCGTCAGTCACGGCAGCTCATGTGTCCGGCTTGAAGGTAAAAAAACCCGACTACCAGATATAGTCGGGTTCCGAGCGCAGAGTTCATTAGATCACCGGTACCTACTACCTCAGTAGTATCGTAGGCGTCTCCGGCTTAGTACCTCTACTGAACGATCTAATTTACATTAGACCAACTGGAGTACCAATCTCCCTCGATAAACAAAGGAGCAACCTAATCGTCCATCACTCAGGGTGAGCTGTGTAATGGCCTTCCCTGCGTTCTGTAAGTTTGAAAGTACCTCAAGAAACTAACAGCCGCGATGATCGGCCTCATGCCGAAAACGAATTAGGAGAGCTTTCCTGCGGCCTCATACACACGCTTTGGAGGAACGCGAAGGTTCCATACCAACCCGAACCATGAAAGTACCTTTAAGATGTAGTGAGAGACATCGATCTCCCACCAGTAGAAGCCCTGGCGCTCTGAACCGGGATAGTAATGATGATTGTTGTGCCATCCCTCTCCGAGGGTTATCAGCGCCAAAAGCCAGTGATTGCGGCTGTGATCGGTAGAAGGGAACCGTCGCTTTCCGATCAGGTGAGTGAGTGAGTTAATGCAGAATGTGCCGTGGTAGAGAAGCACAGTGCTGATGAAGAATCCCCATACGAGCATCTGCCATCCGTTTGTTCCGAGTTCCGGATGGGCGCCCTGAAGGTACACTCCTAGGAAGAAGGTGCATACGGCAAGAAGAATCACCGGTATAACGTTGTACTTCTCAAGAATAGTGAGCTCTCTGTACTTGGTAAGATCTTTTACAAGGTCGAGCCGGGGCTCAAGAAATTGAGAGCTTAACACCCAACCGATATGCGAGAAGTAGATACCGTGAACGATAGGGGAGTGAATGTCCTCCTCTGTATCCGAATGGCGGTGGTGATGACGGTGGTGCGACGCCCACCAGATCGGGCCCTTTTGAGCCGCGGTTGTGCCGAGAAGCGCCAGGATAAACTGAAATACACGACTCGTATCGTATGAGCGATGGGAGAAATAGCGATGGTACACGCCCGTAATGGCGAACATACGGATAACGTAGAGCGCGAGACATACCGCCACCGCGGTCCAGCTCCAGCCCACCCAGATGACCGCAAGGACGGCGAGATGCACAGACCAGAACACTCCCTGCTTGATGATGTTCATGATGCTGAAAGGCTCGTTCTTATTTTCGAGGTCTCCGTGGTACATGGTTCCTTCTACGTACGTTAACGATTAACAGGCTGCGATCGTGACACGATGAGCTAGGCAGAACAAGGCTTCGGCCCTTTTAGGTGAATAAATACCGCGTAGAAGGACATGACCTGGATTACCTGTATGGGAACGTATCTATCGTACTCAATCGGTAGAGTGTTGAAATAGAACGACGTTAAGTGAGCTTGGCGTCCCTGCTGGACGCAGCAGATTGCGGTGTGTATCGGTAAGGAAACCAAGAGGCCCCCGGGCCGACCGCGTTCCCTCCCTGGCCTCAGCGCCTTTCGCGCTTTGGCGTTACTGCACCAAAAAGATAGACGTTCGCACAAAGGTGCCACGCGCAGAGAAAAAGTTGGCCGCGCCTATGCTGCCCGAACCAGATCGAGTTTGCGAGCCCGCATCCAGAGACCTTCAAGGTCGTACTCTGACCTAACAGGCTCGTAGAACACGTGCGCGACCACATCGCCGCAGTCGATCAGCACCCACTGACCGTCCTCGTATCCCTCTACCGAGAGGGGCCTAACGCCGACCTTCGCTAACTCCTCGATGACTCTGTTGGTGATTCCTTGAACCTGCCGATCGGAACGCCCGCTCGCTACAATAAAATAGTCTGCGAAGTTTGAGACTGACGCGACATCAAGAACCACGACCTCGGTTGCCTTTACCTCTTCACAGGCCTGAAAGATCTGCTTCGATACGGCCAAAGATTCGTACTTGGAAGCTTTCACTACACCGAGGTTTGTTTTCATAGTTCGCGGAATCCTCCACTAGGGTTACAGACACATAAACCTACTACCGAGACGATACAGTTATCACCGTACTGGCTGAAATTATAAAGAGGAAGCGAGGATTTCAAAGCGCAAGAAAATGCGTCATGTCGAAGATGCTGAGTAGTGGCTCTGATGTGGTGGACCGTGATGCCTCCTACAAATTAACCTATCTTGAGTATATCAGTATAGCTTCCCGCCTACAAAGCGATTTTTTCGCTATATCGTTGAGCGAATAGTCCCGCATGCCGACCTCCCCCCGATAGGTAACTCCTCCACGGTTGAGAGTATGTGCGGGTGCCTCCAGCGCGAAGTGTACTACGCGAACTGCGCAGAGTATGACTTGGATACGTCAATTGGTAGCAAGACGATAGGGAGAGACGGGTCTGGTCACTCGGGATGTAGAGGTTGCGCCTTCAGTTGAGGAGTTAGCAAAAACGCGGCTGTTTGGTCAGATTTTTGGGGCCTTCTCAAGAGGGAATCTTGCGGTATCGATTGCGTGCACGACGCGCGACGCTAACCTGTAATCTCAATAAGCCTTCGGAGCGCTACCTCCAAGGGCATCACCGAGACACCGGCCTCATTGTATTCCTCACTGCCTAGCAGGGTGGTGAAAAATGGTTCCGTCGTGAGCATTTTGAGAGTTTTGATGAAACGAGGCGGAGACGACGAAAAAACCGAAGGCGTATCCACTGAGATACGTTCAGGATTTTTTCGACGGCTTCAACGAAGTTGCAGTCAAACTGTCGAAATGCGCAACCACCGAAATTTTTAGTGACTTTTGGCAAGCGGCGGAATACAACAACAACCTGCCTCCTTCGCAGCGGCTTTAATCCTTAAGCGTATCTCCATGACGAAGCGCATCAACTGGGACCAGGTATCCCGCCAACAGAAGGGACGAAGGCAAGGAATATCGAACGCCTATGATGAATTGCCGCCTGTGGGGTCGTGGGCAGACCGACAACGTGTGTCGGCAAAGCAGCGAAAACCGAAGAAGAAGGTTAAAAAGAAGAAAGTCAAAAAGGTGGGCGTGAAAGTAAGCGCCCCTAACTAGGTGCCCTATTGCTCCCCTCAACGCCGAGCTAGAAAGCTCATATATCCAAAACGTTTCAGTTTGGAGTTGAAAAAGTTAAGGGGAGTCGGTGATGAGAAGATACCGTAGAGCGTCTGAGTGGGCGCAGATAATGGCGGAGTACAAGAGCTCTGGGCTTAGCGTGAAAGAGTTCTGCCGAGAGCGTGCGTTGTGCGAATCGAGCGTTTACCGACGACGTGGGAAACAGGAGCGGAGGCTTGAGTTCGTAGAGGTTTCGCCAGTGGCGCAATCACCCTCATACGAGATCTGTGTTGATGGCGTGACGTTAAAGGTACCGAGCAGTGAGCCGGCAGTTCGCATAGCAGAGTTGATGCGGGCGGTTGGATGTTAGCGATCGGCAAACGCCCGAGGGTGTACCTGTCTCGAATACCGACTGACATGCGGTGCTCCTTTGAGGGGCTAAGCGCTCGGGCGAGGACGGTGATAGAGCAAGACCCACTAAGCGGGCATCTGTTTGTGTTCCTAAATCGGCAACGGGACTACATCAAGGTGCTGTATTGGGATGATGGAGGGTACTGCATCTGGAGCAAGAGGCTTGAGCGGGGAACGTTCGAGCTACCAGCGAGTGATGCTACGCACGTAGAGATCGACACGAATCGATTATTGATGATGATTGAAGGGATATCGCTGCGGAGCGTTAGGAAAAGAAGGCGATTTGTGCTCAAAAGTGGCGATTAGCAAGTGCATAAAATAGTCGTATTTGCTATATAATATGCATGTCTGTGACGGAAAACATCCCCTCGGAAATTACCAAGTACGTCGAGACAATCGCGCAAAAAGATCTGCAGATTGAGGAGCTGAAGAAGGAAAATAAGCGACTTCAGCTTCTCATAAATTCGGTACGCTTTGGCTCAAAGAGTGAGCGGCAGCGTCCCGTTGAGGATGACAGGCAGCCATCTCTCTTTGGCGCAGTGGAGCTTCCCGCTGCCACGCCACAGCCCGTTGAGCAAGAGATTGAGGTCCCAGCGCATACGCGTAGAGCGAGAAAGCGCTACACGGACAAAAATGGTAATCTCAGCCATTTCCCAGAGCACCTAGAGCGCCGTGACACGGATCTAAAGCCGGAAGGTTCCTTGACCTGCGAGCAGTGTGGGGCGGACAAGGAGCAGATATCGGTAGTAGTCACTGAGAAGCTGCAGGCGATTCCGGCGCAGTACTACGTTGAACGGATCAATAAGCCTGTTATGGCGTGTCGCTGCTGCAAGCAGAGCGCTCCTGTAAAGGCAGCGAGTCCTGACTCGGCACTTCCAGTGTCAGTATTAGGGGTGAGCTTCATAGGGAGCTTTTTGACCAATAAGTTTGCGTGGCATCTGCCGTTTTTTAGGCAGAGTCAGATGCTAGCACAGCTTGGGATAGAGATTGATCGCGATGTGTTGATTAACACAGCGATTAAGGTGGGCAAGCAGCTTGAGCCTATCGTGAGGCATATGGCTCAAACGATACGCGGGGCGGAACTTGTTCATATAGACGAGACTCCGTGCGTAGTTGGGGTGAAAAAGGGAGGCAAGACTATAGCCCGTTAGGAAAATAATAGGACGTTTGTGAGGATAAGGGATCGCGTAAATGTTCTCAGTGCGGGATAATCCTCGCATGAGCAAGAGACATGCAAGCAGCGATACAAGGGAGCGAGCAGTGCGTGCGTTGCAGGAGGCCCTCCTGACACGCGAGCAGATAGCGAAGCAGTTCAATGTTTCTCGATCAACGTTATACCGTTGGTATGAGCAATCGAAATCTAAACATGGGGACGATCGATTTAAGAGCGCCCCGGGGCGAGGTCGCAAGGGGATTATTGGTCCTAAGGAGGCTAAGAAGTTACTGGCCATTCTCAGTCATCCTGCATCAAAGTACGGATTTTCAGACGATCTCTGGAACTGCCCCCGAATTGCGGTGGTGATAAAACAGAGACTAAAGTTATCGCTTTCTCGGGTTCAGGTATGGGAATTTCTAGGACGTGCAGGGCTGCGATATATACAACCTGAGAAGCGGTACCGGGCGGCCGATCCAGCGCGGCGGGATGCCTGGATTAATCACGAGTTGCCTCAAATCATTGCTTTTGCTGAGAAGAAACGAGCGGTGCTATACTTTGAAGATGAATCATCCTTGGCTCTTCAGCCCTCTGCGGGAAAGACATGGGCACCAAAGGGAACTACACCAATTATTCGAGTACCTGAGGGACGAGGCTCGATACCTCTTATCTCGGCAATCTCTCCATCCGGCAAGCTACTATTCTCTCTGCCGCCAGCTAGGGTCAATTCGAAAACAGTTATCACCTTTCTTCGACAGCTCCTTAATCACCACAAGAATAGGCACGTCGTCGTTATCATGGACTCAGCCCCTTCTCACACTTCCAAAGTTACACGTAAGTTCATTGCTGACCAAAAACGCCTGCATGTCTTTCATTTGCCGCCATACTGTCCCGATCTCAATCCTGATGAACTCGTCTGGAATCACCTCAAACACCAAAAAATGAAGGCTCATCAAGCTACAAACAAACAGCAACTCAGAGATCTTGCCGCCAGAAACCTTCGCTCCATCCAAAAAAATCGACGAATGCTGAAAGCCTTTTGTCGCAAAACTAGTGTAGCATTATTTTCCTAACGGGCTATAGGTTTAACAGCAACTCCTTCTTCTGGCCCGTTTTAGCTGACGGAATGGTTGTGTTTCACTACACGGGCGATAGGCGGCATGCCAACGTAGGAGAGATCCTGGGGGACGACTTCAGGGGCATAATGATGAGCGA
>JBDLRS010000039.1:0-11317 GCA_039799965.1 Pseudomonadota bacterium | reverse complement strand
TGTTACCGAAATGAGGTGATCGCACCTGTTCGGTAAGGTCGTTGGCTCATAATTCCATGTTACCGAAATCGAGGAGGTAGGCATGGAAGAGGTAGTAAAACGTCATATTCTTGAATCCTTTCC
Source organism: Pseudomonadota bacterium (assembly GCA_039799965.1). GTDB lineage: Bacteria > Bdellovibrionota_C > UBA2361 > UBA2361 > OMII01 > OMII01. The sequence continues at coordinate 11,194 of JBDLRS010000039.1, read as the reverse complement.
TCCTGCACCGGGGCTACCTCCCCGACCTGAGGTAGCGGAAGCGCTGGTAGTCGGATGCCTGGACTCCGGAGCCAAATGGCCGAAAGCCTCTGTGCGGGAAAACAGCTGACAGTAAATAGTAGCGGTCAATTGTCGTTTCAAGGTTGTCTTTGGCTGGATTCGCATACATGTACGCAATGATAGTCAGTGCTCTGAGCGGGGTGAGCACTATGGGGCTGTCGTACCCCTCACACCACAGTGTTCTCTTGTCACGTTCAAGCAGCCCGTTAATCATGTGGGCGGACTCGGTTTTAAAGTGTCTCATAAAGTTAGGAACATCGTCGGGATTGTCCAGGACGGCTGGTTATGCTTAGAACTATGAAGGTGGTAGGATATCCGTCTCGACGTTTCGCCAACCGACCGCAAACGCCAATCAGGATTACGAGTTCAGGATAGTAGTATGTCTTTTGATCAATTTAACCTAGATCCTGCGATCCTTGCGGCACTAGAGAAACTGAACTTTAGCGAACCAACACCGGTTCAGCGGCAGGCTATTCCCGTCGTTCAGGGTGGCAGCGACACCTACATCAACGCCGAAACGGGAAGTGGAAAAACGCTTTCCTACCTACTTCCGCTATTTCAACTCATCAGGCGGGACCTGCGCGCCGCGCAGGTCCTCATTATCGCACCTACACAGGAGCTTGCCATTCAAATTCACCGCGTGACCTGCGACCTGGCTCAGTATTCGGGCATCGAGGTTCGGAGCGCCTCATTGATTGGTGGTGCCGCGATTAATCGACAGCTTGAGAAGCTTAAAAAGAAGCCCCACATACTGGTTGGCACCCCCGGCCGAATCCTGGAACTGATCGAACGTGGAAAACTGAAAACTTCAGAGATCAAGACGCTCGTAGTTGAGGAAGCGGATCGTCTCTTAGGTGACGAGAGCCTCGAAGCGGTCAAGAAAGTGATTCGTGCCTGCCCGGGACGACGCCAGCTTGTTTTCGTATCCGCCACCGAGCAACCGAGGAGCAAAGAGGTGATGGAGGAGCTCTCTCCGAGCCTGGTCCGACTCCATACCGAAGATGTTGTCGTTAATCCTAACATCGAGCACTTCTATGTCGTCGTTGACCAACGAGATAAAGCCGACACCATCCGAAAGTTGGTACACGCGACAAAAACGAAGAAAGCGATAGTCTTTACCCATCGAAACGAAACCGCAGAAACCCTCGCAGCTCGACTGGAACATCATAAGGTGGCCGTAGCAGATCTCCACAGCACCTATGACAAGGAGGTTCGTAAACAAGCGATGGAAAACTTCCGGAGTGGAAGAGCTATCGTTATGATCGCGTCAGACGTAGCGGCTCGTGGGCTCGATATTCCAGGGATTACCCATGTATTCAACCTCGACATTCCAAGCAAAGGGAAAGACTACCTCCATCGCGTAGGGCGCACTGGACGGGCAGGCACACATGGGATCGCGGTATCAGTTATATCTCGACCAGAAGTTCGACTGGTGAAACAATTTGAGCGAGATTTTAGAATCTCTATTGGTGAGGTGCTACTTCGCGAGGGAGAGGTGCTTACGGTGGCGGAGGATACCACTCCGACAGAGCCCAGCTCCGAAAGCTAATACCTCCGCGCACAGATCCCCCTCACGTACCGAACGTCTGACGAGTGCGCCTATGATGAAAAGCAGTGGTCGTATACCCCTGGTTGAAAGAGGGAGAAGTGCTCCTCTACTAGATACTCCACGGGTGGTGAGGTGCGGAGTTTATCAAGGATCGGCGCTATCTGCCCCTGGGAGTTGTACGCTTCGACCGCTTTAATCTTCGTGGCAAGCGCATCCGCATCCCCGACGACCCGAATATTTGGCTCCTGTCCGTCGGCGAAGGGACAGTACACACAGTGCCAGTACAGACTCGGCGGGCGATCGATCTTTTCGCCACACTCAGGCCAGATCCCCCCGATCGCGTGGAAGATTGAGATCGGGATCTCACGCGCGACCGCGACGTGATCTTGATGGTAATCGGCCGCACTTGGAACAAAGATCCTAGTGGGATCGACCGGTATCCCGTTGATCATCGTCCGTCTGCGAAGCTCGCGAACGAAGTGGTTCTCAAGCCCCGTGAAGCCGTGGTCATCGGACGGATCTCCCGGCTTAGCCACTCGGCGTCCGTAGAAGTTCTGCAATCCACCATCGGGAAAATTGAGAAAAACGATATCCGATCGATCGACCCCCAGCAGCTCATACGAGGCGTAGGTCTCCTCAATCCTTCGCGCGACGATCGTTGCCTTGTCGTGGAGTGAGACGTACCCGTTCTGTCCATCAGTAACCACCACAATTCGGACAGGGATCCCCTCTCGACGCGCCTCGCGAATTATCATGCCAAGGCTAATAACGGAGTCATCATCGTGAGGAGCGAAGAAGAGAAACGACTCTCGACCCATCTGCCAATCGGTAAAAACGTCCGAGAAAAAGTGGCCCTGAGCCGCAATTTCGGTTCCCTGTTCGTTTCGATATTGAAAGAGCAATGGTCCGGATGATTGAGTCATAGAGACACTCCTGTACACGATCCTCTCAGTATCTTCGGGTGAGATACGTGGCCCGCAGCCACGCATGCCGTATGCTAAAGCCACATCGAGTAGCTTACAAGGCTAAAGATCTCCCGTGGTATCCTGCCGGTGAACTTACCCACCGCTCCGACGCGAGGAGTTTCGATTGCGCGGTCTCGGGCTGCGTCAACGCACCACCCTGCTAGCAGGACGAGTAGAGTTTTCGTCTAATCGACCGAGGTTATTGTTCAATTCCTATACGTTGCATAGCGAAATCTAAAGGTGATACCCTGCACGGACGTGGCCATGTGTCGTAGATGAGCAGACGCCCGAAACGCAAACGTTACGAGCCCTGAGGTGCAGAGGTGTTTATGTTGAACATGCAACAAGTCATACGGCGCCCTGAGGCGCAGCAGTCGCCGTTTATTAGTGAATTCTGCCAAGCAGTAGTCGATTTAACTGCGAAGGCTCGCGAATTTCTCACTGCTTCCAATGCGAGGTGGACAGAAGAAGGGACCAACTTTGCAAACGCTGAAAAGCGTGAATTTACAATGAAGTTCGAAGGTGGAGCGTGCCTCATAGTGACGGAGGAGCGGATGAAAGGCGACGAGCTATCCCACGAGCTCTATGTGACGTTTCATCAAAGCTCGGAATCGGAGCCTGCTTACGACATTTACCTTTACACAGGAAGGGATCCGGTGTCGGAGTATGGATCAGTATCCGATTCCAACGTGATTGTGGGGGATCCTCACTCCGATAAGACACGAAGCCTCCGCGCTAGCGTAAATCCGGGGGAGACGATTGAAGGTAGTAAATTGATGGAACATTTCAGCGCGGCATTGGCCGCTTGCACCGCGGTACTCTCGGAGGACCGCGTCGAGGGACGAACTTTAGAAAGTTAATCGGGTATCCCGGAACGACAGCTAACGGCTGTCGTCCTCAGTCCCCACACCACCGGACGTTAAGCTAGAATATGCCCCTGGGAGTGCACCAACGCTGAAGGCGCGGTTATCAAGGTGCTTAGCCGTTTCAATCTGAAAAAGTAGAGGTTTGTCTATCCTGCTATGCGAACCTCCCCCAAAAACGTATAGTTGCGATCATGGGCACACATCAAACTATTGGCGTCGTCGGTTTCGGGGTCATGGGAAGCGGCATGGCGAGCAACCTGGTGCGACACGGCCACACGGTGCTGGGCTTTTCTCGCTCAGCTCACAAGGTCAAAGCCCTTGCGTCATCTGGGATTGCATACGCATCGCTCGACGAAATCGCAGCTCGATGTGACGTTATTGTGCTCTCCCTCACAGATGGAGCGGCGGTTCATGCCATCCTCTTTGGAGAAAACGCTCTCGCCTCTCGGCTCAAGCGAGACACACTCATCATAGATACGACGACCATCGCCCCATCTGAAGCGGAATCAGCACACAAGAGAGCCGCCGAGATCGGCCTTTCCTTTATCGACGCACCCGTGACCGGAGGGGACATCGGAGCTCGAAACGGAAACCTGACGATCATGTGCGGGGGAACGACGGAGGCATACACACGAGCGCTGCCGATTCTTGAGAGCATCGGCTCCAAGATCGCCCACATTGGTGGACCTGGGTTTGGACAAAGACTTAAAGCGGTAAACCAAATAGCGGTGGCTCTCGGCATCGTGGCGATGACGGAGGCGATCGTTTTTAGCGCACGTCAGGGGATTGATCCGGCGTTCGCAATTGAGATTATTCAGGGGGGTGCCGCCGGCTCATGGGCGCTCTCTAACTATGCTCCAAGGATATTTAAAGGAGACCTCGCCCCGGGCTTTAGCGCTGCGCACATGCTGAAGGACCTCCGCATCGCCCTCTCTGAGGCAGCGGAGAGGTACCAGCTTCCTGGCACCGTCCTCTCAGCGCAGCTTTTTGAAAAGCTTACGAAGGTATCGAGTGAGTTGGGGAATCACGCCCTATTCAAAGTTTATCCAGAAACGAATTAAGGAGAAGCGGTCGCCCTGAGGCTCGATCTATGTACCTGCCATGAGCCGAGATTGAACATGCTCCGGAATAAAGGGGCGACCGCCGGCTGCTGGCACACAGGTAGCCGTAAAGGAGGCCTCTGCAGCTACCTTTCCGCCCCTCACGATAGTTTGAAAGAACCCGAATCTCGAACGACTCCCCTCGATTGGGCGAAGTTCACAGGTAACCGTAACAGCATCACCCTTCTTTAGGGAGCTCTTAAACGTGAGGGTATACTCAGCTAGAACCCAATTCTCTCCACGCTTGGCCGCTTCCTCGATATCAACGCCAAGCTCCTCCTTCACGAATCTGTGCCTCACGACCTCCATGTACCAGGGGTAGTAAAGGCCATCAACGATCCCTTGGAAATCGATGTGCTCATCCTTTACTGACATATCAACAGAAAACATACTGCCTCCACAAAAAACTAGGTAGCTTCGGTTGAACGCCCCCTGTTTTATCTCACAACTTCGGCATCCTAATTCGCAAAGGTCGTAGAAACCTTCCCTTAAAGATGCCGAAACTAAGTATTTCAGTCAAGGCTGTTCTGTTTCGGCGGCCCCTCCTCCCTAATGATGAAGAGTCAACTGAGATTAAAAATACGATGATACTCGCCTCATTTATTACTCCGAAAAGCGCACCAAAAAAGAGTCCAGCCATGGGATACAGGGATCTCACGGGCGTAACGGCTTTTAACAACAAGCTAGGTGGCTACAAGAGGCTCCCTCGTGAGCATTTTGAGAATTTTGACGAAACGAGGCGGAGACGACGAAAAAACCGGAGGCGTATGCGCTAAGATACGTTGCGAATTTTTTCAGCAGCTCCAACGAAGTCGCAGTCGAACTATCTGTTGCCCGAACCCGGAGTAACGGAGTATTTTGATCTCTGCGGCGCGAGGTTGCCCCCTACCCTATTCACCAAGAGCCAATAAGCTCCGAACAACGCACCCCACAGAGGAAGGTATGAAAACAGTTACTGAAGCGGATTTCATTCAAAGCGTTCAAGACGCCCTTCAATTCATCTCATACTATCATCCGATCGATTTTATCCAAGCGATGCACAAAGCGTATCTGGCGGAGGAATCGAAGAGCGCAAAGGATGCCATCGCGCAGATCCTCGTCAACTCGCGTATGGCGGCGGAAGGACACCGCCCACTCTGCCAAGATACGGGCATCGTTGTTGGATTCGTGAAGATCGGAACGGAGATCCGAATCGACTCAAAGCGACCGTTGCAAGAGCTCTTCGATGAAGGGATTCGCCGCGCATACAAGGACTCAAGCAATCCACTTCGCGCCTCGATGGTTACGGACCCGGCCGGCGCTCGAAAGAACACGAAGGACAACACCCCCGGCATTCTCCATGTTGAGTTCGTTGCCGGAGACACGATCGAGGTTTCGATCGCGGCGAAGGGTGGAGGCTCGGAGAACAAAGCCAAACTTGAGATGCTCAATCCAAATGACGACATCGTGGGATGGGTGCTTGAAACGGTGCCACACATGGGCGCGGGATGGTGCCCCCCCGGAGTGCTCGGGATCGGGATTGGTGGATCCGCTGAAAAAGCGATGGTCCTTGCCAAAGAATCGCTCATGGCACCGGTTGATATCCATGAGCTTAAAGCGCGGGGCGCAAGGACACGTGCTGAGGAGCTGCGCTTAGAGATCTTTGAGAAGGTGAATCAACTCGGAATCGGCGCGCAAGGCTTAGGAGGCCTTTCGACCGTTCTCGATGTGAAGGTGCTCGACTACCCAACCCACGCGGCGTCCTTCCCGGTGGCGATGATTCCGAACTGCGCCGCCACACGACACGTTCACTTCGAGCTCGACGGATCCGGGCCCGCAAAGTTGACGCCGCCATCCCTCGATGAATGGCCGAAGATCGAGCTCTCACTCGGCACCGGAGCTCGTCGAATTAATCTCGCAACGATTACTCGCGAGGAGGTTGCTTCACTGAAACCAGGAGAGACCGTTCTCCTCTCCGGAAAGATACTCACCGGACGGGACGCAGCTCATAAGCGGATCGGCGACATCGTGTCGAAGGGAGAGACGCTTCCTGACGGTGTCGATTTCAAGAATCGCTTCATCTACTACGTCGGACCCGTTGACCCTGTTGGGAGCGAGGTGGTGGGTCCAGCGGGCCCCACAACCGCCACTCGAATGGACAAGTTCACCGAGATGATGCTTCAGACCGGACTTCTCGGGATGATCGGAAAAGGCGAAAGAGGCCCAGAAACCGTTGAACTGATCAAGAAGCACAAAGCGGTCTACCTTATGGCAGTAGGTGGAGCGGCGTATCTCGTGTCAAAGGCGATAACCGCCGCGCGCGTTGTGGCGTTCGCCGATCTCGGCATGGAAGCGATCTACGAGTTTGAGGTCAAAGATATGCCTGTCACGGTAGCGGTCGATAGCAGCGGAGTATCCGTGCATGAGGTCGGACCGAAGGAGTGGCGCAAGAAGATCCTTAAGGTCCTCCAGTAACGGCCGTGTCGTAGTACTATCGTCGAACGGAAGCGGAACTCTCCTCGACCGACTTCAGCGCCGGAGGCGCCCTCGCGCTGCAAAGTAGCCGCTGTCCGTCACGCGCTCCGTAACATCGAAACACCCCTTCTCAAGGTCATCGACGGCGTGCGCCACCTCCTGCGATCGAAGGACCCCTACAAACCACACATCGCCCTCAGGGTAGTGCGCCAATCTCTTACGTAACCGCGCGCACATCACTCCCGGTTTCGCGATCTTCCACTCCGCGGCGAGAAAAGGCATCGCGAGGGCGCGATCTCGCTTAGTGTAGATCGCGGCAACCACAGAATCTGAACGTCGCATGACGAGAAGATCGGTCGGCTTCCGAGCTTGAGCAAGGAATCGAAGCGCCCCCTTCATATCACTCCGATCAACCGGCGCGATGAATCGCTCGGTGGAGATAGCTACCGACGGCGCTACAACACATAGAAAAGCCCCGAGCGCTCCCGACATCAAAAGCGCGCCACGCTTTCGAGCCCCCTCACCTAACCACACCACGCCACTCGCGGCGCTCAAGAGGATGAAGGGAGCCGTATACAATATGAGACGAGAGCTAAAGGGCGCTATCCTAAGGAGAGACAAGATGAAGGCGATGGCGGGAATACCCACCGCATAGGGGAGGAGCGGGGATCGCTGACGAAACATACGAACCACACCCAGAGCGACAACGACACAAAGCACGACCTCCCACACACCGATCCAAAGCGCGCCAGAGGAACCACCCAAAGAGAGGAGTCCAGGGGGAATAAAGATGTACCCCATGAGATTCGCCCACACATCTCCAGCCCAGGTCAGTACGACGACAGGCCCCTTTCGCCACGGGGCCAGGCCGTGCCCCCAATAATTCATCAGAACACGATTCCCAAACAGCGCCCGCATATTTGTCGAGGCGTGCAGCGCGAAGCTCAGCACCCACGCCAAGGCGGCGCACAGAAGCGCGCCAGCGTTTCGTCGCTCACCCCTCATCCAAGCTTTCACGATCAGAAATCCCCCACATGCGCACACCACCACGGGCGCGTTGTGGGAAAACCAAATAGATACACATCCAAGGGCTGCGAAGCTGGGCAATGAGATCTTTTCCAGCTCATACCGAAGGGTCGCAGACACGAGCAGAACGGCTATGAACACCTCCTGCATATAGTGCTTGCCCTCGGCCGCGTAATACACAAGCCACGGAGAGGTCGCGATGAGGAGGAGACCTACCAGCCGCGTCGCCGAATCACGGAACGAAGCAGTAACGAGCCAGGCGCTCACAACCATCGCCCCAATTCCACACAGCAGCGAGATGAATCGGCCGCCAAACTCAAGCGCGGAGAACGTTCCGAGGGAGAGCTTGGAGAGAAGGAGGAACGCAGCGGGGGCACCCTGATTTCCCCCGACTCCGTTCATCAGGAGCGCCTCGTAGGAACGGCGCTTGATTTGAATGAGGAGGGCCACCTCATCCAGCCAGAGCGAGCGGAAGGTTAGGAACTCGCGGAGCCTCAGGGAGATACCCAGAAGCACGATCATCCACAACCAAAACTGAACGCTCTTACGATATCTCAAGTTCACCACGATCGATTACGACACAAACCGGGGAACAGAGTAGGCCACCCGCTCGATGCGCACCAGGCGCAAGATGAATAAGGAGTTCTCGAAATAACCCCCTCACGACGGGAACTATCGTTCAATCAGACTACGACGTGGGCTTGTCGGCGATATAGATGTACGCGATACCGCCACACAGAGAGATAGTTTTGCGAGGAACCCAACCCGTCTGCGTGAGGAGCACCTCGAAGTCGACACCACACGGAAAGGCAGCCGCGGTACGAGGAAGATACTGGTACGCTCCCCCATCTCCAGAGATAAAGGCTCCCACTCGTGGAATTACATTCTTTGAGTACCACTGGTAGAGCCGACTCCAGACCTTATTGGTTGGCTGTCCGAACTCAAGGACCCCGATGGTGCCGCCTGGAAGACACACTCGCCACATCTCACGAAGACCGGTTTCGGGAGAGGGCAAATTTCGCACGCCGTATGAGACGGAGATCACATCGAAGGAATCATCGGCAAAGGGCATATCCTGAGCATCGGATTCTATCCACGCCGTTTGAGGGAGGTTCTGACACCGTTTACGACCACGAGAGAGCATCTCCGTGGAGATATCAACAGCGACAACTCCTCTATAATGAGGGGAGAGGCGAGGAACGAGCGCTCCCGTACCGGTGCACACATCGAGACAGAGACCGCTTGCTACCTTGGGAAGGTTTCGAACGAGTCTCCGCTCCCAGAGACGATTGATGCCGAGGCTCAAGACGCCATTCAGCTTATCGTAGGTGGGCGCGATCTTGTCGAACATCTTTCGCACATCGCCCACAGAAACAGGGCGTGAAAGTCTTGACATGTCCGAAACATTTTCCATAAGGGGTAGACTATGCGGAAAGTAACACTTGTTTCAATACAGTAACTTCCCCCCTCTCATAATATTGTATCTGCTGAGGGAGCGGATCGAGCCGATCTAAACCGATTCACCCCCGTTAGACCCTTTTATCCCCCCGGAAGAAGGGTTAGCTTAATCCCTATGACCGAACAACGAGCTCTCTGGGAGGGCCTCTTTTTCTCCCTTATCCGCCTCTCTCCGATCGTCGCGCCAGCCGCGATCATCTCACTCCCCGCTAACGCTCCAACGGCAACCGACCTCCTCTTTAAGCGGTGGCTCGTGCTCCTCACAATCCTCGTTCTCTGGAATATGACAGAGGGTGCTGCGATCTTGTGGATGAAGGCGAAGATCACCGCGAGTGACCGGACCAAGGGATACCTCATCGCTACCATCCTTTGCGGCGTGACGACCGTCGCGGTCCTTCAGTACGGTCGAAGCCTGACCTCTCAGGGGATCTTCATCTTGACCCTCGCTACCCTCTCTGTGCGGGGGATGTCCCGGTCCGGATGGGAAAACGGCCGTCCCCTGGCGGGATTTATTGGAGCGATCATAGGCAACTCCCTCCTTAATCTCGTTGCTCTCATTTCACTCACGTCACTCCTCTCGATGCCGGCTTCCGTCGATTGGCACAGCTTTGCGGTGGCGCTCTCGGTCGGCTCGTCGGTAGCTGCGGTTGAAGCATCCTGGTACGCCAACGTGTTCTCAAAGGAAGCCCTCACGCGCTGGGCCATTCACCTCTTTCGAGTCACGCTCTGCCTCGGCCCTATCATCGTCGCAACGATGGGAATGACGAACCAGATCCCCCTCTCGTACGCTCTCACGAGCGTTGTTGTGCTCGTGGCGACCAGAACCCTCAATGCAGCCAACACCCGAGGTGAGGTCCCTCCAAAACTCGTCCGGGGTGCAGGAGGCATATATATGCTCTTTCTCGCGAGCATGGTGGTGTGCAAGTACCTCTAAGAGGTGTCGATTGTATCGTCCACGCGCAGGGGTAAGGAACTCGTTAGATTCCTCGACGTGAATGCGCGCAGAGATAACTCCCTTTTTACGCTCGATGGGGTCGATAGGGCACGACCAGCTTCACGCGAACGTTTACTTTACGTCCGGAAAGAAGCTGAAAAGTGCGCCCTTAAAAGATCTCTCGCGGGATAAACGGTTGAATCACGCTAGAGTGAGAGGCGATTACTTGTAGATCGCCAAGACCGCCGAGATGAGAACAAGCACCGGAACAGCAAGCCAGAACTTCTTAGCCAACTGAGCCTTCTTGTAGGCGATAGCAACGAAAGCTCCGAGGGCAAGCCAGATTACGATCTTTCCGATAACCCACCCTGGAGGGCTATAAATCCCCATCTTCGCCAGCATTCCGAACCCAGCCACAACGAGAAGAAGAAGCCCCACACCGTGGGTGACCATGGTGCCTCTTCTGAAGGCATCCGACTGCTTGGTGCCACCGTTGATAACGTGATGGATGATTCCCCCAAGGGAGAGAACTACCAGTGACAAACCCAATAGGTGAAGAATCTTGTAGAATTCGTAGCTCATAGAACCTCGTGATATGAGTGAGACCTAGCAGGGCGGCAAAAAATGATTCCGTCGTGAGCATTTTGACCGTTTAGCAGGTTGGTGAAAAATGGTTCCGTCGTGAGCATTTTGAGAGTTTTGACGAAACGAGGCGGAGACGACGAAAAAACCGGAGGCGTATCCACTGAGATACGTTGAGGATCTTTTCGGCCGCTCCAACG
>JBDLRS010000038.1:0-44085 GCA_039799965.1 Pseudomonadota bacterium | reverse complement strand
ACGAAAAAACCGGAGGCGTATCCACTGAGATACGTTGAGGATTTTTTCGGCGGCTCCAACGAAGTTGCAGTCAAACTATCGAAATGCGCAACAGGAAATCATTTTTCACCACCCTGCTAGAGCACTATTCCTTGGGGATTCCTGAGGGTCGTCGAGAGTTCCCGCGAACCGCGACTGGGCTAGCGATCCTAGGTGGCTTTCTGCGCGCAAGCGACGCTTTGGGGGTGCTCTCAAAACCAGCCGCCTTAGATAAGCGCAAAGGGGCGACCGAGAGCCTTCTGCGAGAGTTTGAAAAATTCATCGGACCCCAAGAACGCGAATCGCAACTTTCATACGAACAATTCATCGCGGTTGTAGAGCTTTTTCGACCATACGCCGGGAGTGCGGATGCCGTGGCGACGATCGCGCTCGCTCTCACATATGGCGATCTATGCAAGATGCCTGAGGTACAACGTATCCTACACGAAAGGATAGGGTACGTTGCGACTGACCACGACGCGGCGCTGCGCGAAGTCTTTAATCCACGAAACTTTTCAGAGTTCTCAGACATATTCCCCACCATGAGCGGATTGCCACCTGAGTATCAGGCTCTCATACATCAGGAGGTGCTTTATGGTCCGCACCTTGGGCATATGCTTGAGTGTCTGACGTGTGCCGCAACAATCGCCACATTTCGAGACCACACGGCGGGGGATCGTGATGCGCTCAATTTTTGGCTTCTCCCATCGCTTCTCGACATCTTCGCAGCGCGAGCGGATCAGGCAAGTCCTGAAACCTGGAGGGGAAGTGTGCTGGGTAACGCTAACCTTGTCCCTGCGATGGTAGTGTTCGCTGAGCATCTGCCACGGCTTCACACAGAAGGGGCGCTTGCGTTGTTTGACGGCTTCCAACGCGAGGTATCGAGGCGGGGCTTCTATCAGCCGATCTTCAAGTCCGCAGATCTCTCGGCACGGGAAAAGGATACGGTATTTCGAATCTCCAGGTACCTCGCATGGGAGACCGATCATCGAGATGTCGAAACGTTGCTCTCTGTCTTTAAGAGCAGATCAGAGGAGGATAAGGAGCTGCTAACGGCGTTTTTCATGAACGATGGTTTCGATCCGGAGCGACCTAAGGCTATTATCACGTACCTGCCCTATGTCTTCTCGCAACTGTACGCCAAGCACCTGCCGCTTGCTGAGGCGACAGACAAAACCATTACAACACTATGTACGCTCTTGCGAAGGATTGAAGAGTGTGAACTGTATTCGCTGTCAGATACTCGCGCAGGGTTTCGAGAGTACGCTGGGCAAAATGTATGGTTTAGGGATCTGCGTTCATTGCCGGCGAAAAGATTGCGGGGTGAGGCGCTCAGGCTCTCCGTAGCGGTCAGTGACGGGCGGCCTGAGGTCGTTCTTGAGTCGGCGGTTCTATCTAAACATGAGGAGATGCGGCGTATGTTTTTAAGCTCATTAGAGGAAGCGACTCGTCGGGCGATGCCAGAGTGTGAGGCACTGCTCATTGCTCAACTGACTGACCTCGAGAAGAAGGTCTACTCATTTGTGCGCTCGCACAACTTCGTTGACGGAGCCTGGTATCGCCCGATACACAATGTGGTAGTGCCGTGTGCGATGATCGTGATAGTCGAACGAAGTGGTGCCAGTCGGGATTTGGTGCTCGCCGCGATGTTGCATGATATCGGATACGCGGGACTAAAGATCCCAGGCACTCTTGAGGGAGCAGCGTGGGATACAAAAGACGTCCGAGAGAGTCACATGGCGGCGAGCGCTGAGATGAGTAGACGTTTTTTACGAGAGAAACAAGAGAGCGGAGAGCTTGATACCACTGCAGAACGAATAGAGAAGCTTGTCGAGATAATCGCTACACACGATAACCCCTACATCGGAAAGCCACTCTCAGAGAGCGAGGCGCTCCTGCATCGCGACGCTGATCGCGCGTTTGTTATCTCAACCGTGAGTTTTTGGAAGGATTATATCGCCTACCTCTCTGATAAACAGCACATCAAGAAGTTCGCGGAAGAGGGGATTACGCTCACGCCTGAGGCGTTTTTACGGCTTCGACAAGGAAGCTTCGAGAGTGACGATGCGAATGAAATGGCGCGCTTTACATCGTTTGAGCCAATGACGAGTGAATGGGGCAAGGCCATATGCGATGGTCAGAGAGCGAGACGGCAAGCAGAGATTCGCCAGGTTGAGGCGTCACTGCGCGTGGCGGCGGGTCTTAAGGAGCCACTCATAGAGCTGTTACATGCACGGATCGTCGATGACTTGAAAGCGGTTCTCTGTCTACGTTAGCAGCGCGGGCTTATTGTGCCGTGCTCTCTTCCTTTCAGCGCGTTGTCTCAGAGAATTTTGGCAAATTGCCACGTTACAAGAAGTGAGACGATCAGGTAAATCACCGCGGGAAGTGTTTGTAAGAGGCTATCTCTAATTCGCAGCCGCACCAACAAGCCGCACATCATGAGTAACGACAACCCAGCCGCGGACACTAACCCCACCCAAGGGAGCCACTGTCCTACAACAAGCCCTGATGCGCCTAGAACCTCCAGGATTCCGGTAGTATGCCGCAACCCCGAAACGCCCCATCGTTGAAATTCCCGAATCATCACCTCTGCGAATAGGCAGCGAGTGCCGTACACAAGAAATGAGATAATCAGCACCAAGGTGGACAGTTCTATGGTGGGCATGATTAGTGTCCCATCACCACCGTCACCTGCACCGTGTCCTCAAACGAAGGATCCTCAAACGGAATCGCGAGCCCCTGAGCGGCGCGTCCATTGATCTTTACGGCTCGAACCCCATGCTCGACGCCTCCCTCGTTAACGACGAGTACATTGAACGTGCGCCCGCCACGTTGGTAGGTGAACGAGAACTCGTTCCACGCGCTCGGGACCCGTGGGTCTACCGTGAAGTGGTTCGGCTGCACACGCAGACCGATGATGTGTTCAAGGCCAGCTTGATAGAGCCATCCAGAGGATCCGGTGTACCAGCTCCACCCCGCGCGTCCTCGAAGGTCTCCCTCTGAGTAGACATCCCCGCACATCACATACGGCTCGGCCTGGTAGGTCTCCATACCCTCCGGTGTGGAGGTGATATTCGCCGGGTTGATCAGCTCGAAGAGATCAAGCGCCGAGCCGCCTCGACCCATCATCGCGTTTGCGATAATGAACCATGCGGATGCGTGGGTGTATTGGCCACCGTTCTCTCGAACGCCTGGTGGATATCCCTTGATGTACCCAGGATTCTTCTCGCACTTGTTGAACGCTGGGGTGAGAAGCTTGATGAGCTTGCCCTCCCGATCAACGAGAAAGGATCCAGCCGACGCCATCGCTTGATGCGCGCGATCGTGCTGAGCGGCTCCGCTGATAATCGACCACGATTGCGCGAGGGAGTCGATCTTACACTCGTCGTTCGCCGCGCTCCCAACAGGCGTTCCATCATCGTAGAAGGCACGTCTATACCACGCACCATCCCAGGCGTTCTGTTCGACAGCTCCGCGGAGACGCTCCGCGCGTTGCCGAAGGTCGCTTGCTGTCTGATGGTCTCCCTGAGCGTCAAGGATCGGAGCAAAGCGGTTGATAACGTCGATCTGGAACCACGCGAGCCAGACGCTCTCGCCCTTTCCGTGGCGACCTATCTCGTTCATTCCGTCGTTCCAGTCTCCGCATCCGATCAGCGGAAGACCATGCTCGCCGACCGCCTCGGTGATCTTGAGGGTACGAAGACAGTGATCAAGGATGGTTCCTTCGCCACCATTCAACTCCGGAATGAAGTAGGTCTCCATCTGGCCATCAGCGAGAGGAGCTCCTCTCAGGAATGAAACCGTGGTGTTTAGGATTGAGTAGTCCCCGGTCGTCTCGATGTAGCGACTGACCGTGTACGGCAACCAGAGAAGATCATCTGATATCCTTGTGCGTACACCTCGCCCAAGGGGAGGGTGCCACCAATGTTGCACATCTCCCTCAAGGAACTGATGAGCTGCGTGAAGGAGGATCTGATCTCGAACCATCTCAGGCTTAATCGGCAGGAGAGCCAAGGAATCCTGGAGCTGATCCCGGAATCCGAGAGCACCCCCGCTCTGGTAGAAGGCTGAGCGTCCCCAGATACGGCACGATACCGTCTGGTACATCAACCAGCTATTCATCATAAGGTTGAACGAATCGTTCGGTGTCCTTACCTGCAGCGTTGAGAGGAGCTCTCTCCACATCGCCTGTACGGCATGGAGCTCAGACCGTTGCGTCGCGAGGCTTCTGAACCGAGAAGCTTCACTTCTGAGTGCGTCGATGTTCGGGGACTCGCTGATGAAAAACTGCACGGTGCGTTCCTCTCGTGGCTTTAACACCACGCTGATTTGGATGAGCGCGCACGGATCTATCCCGGCTCCAACTTTGCCGCTCAATTTGACCGGCTTGGCTTTAATCGGGAGGAACGACGTTGACGCTCCTCGTTCAAGAGCCGCAGGGCGCTTGAGATCGCCGTTTCGACCGAGGAACTCAACACGGGAGCCAGAGTAGCCGACGATCGGTTCGCTGCTTCCGATGGAAACCATTCGTCCAGCGAACTCGTTGTTGTAGTGGTTCACGGAGCAGAACGCCTGAGCCGTGCGGTCAAAGCTCGTGGTGACGAAGCGATAGGTATTCTCACGGGTCACGCCGAGCACGAGGTCTGCGTAGAAGTAAAGCTCAAGCTTCTGCTCAGTCCCCTCATGATTGGAGAGGGTCGCCGAGTACCACTTCACTCTATCCTTTGTTGCTCCTGAGATCACCAGTCGGGATGAGAGGCCCTGGTTCATAGTCTCAAAGGTCGAGAAGCCGAACTCATGATTTACTTTATACTCAAGACCATCTCCCGCTGGAGATGGTGTCAGCGACCAGTAGTCACCGTACTCAGAGCGTCTGATGTAAACGGCCTCACTCGCGGGATCTACCACCGGATCGTTACTCCAACTGGTGAGTCGGTTCTCACGACTGTTCTCAGACCAGGTGTATCCAGCGCCCGAGTCGGTCACGATGAATCCGAAGGATGGGTTGGATACAACGTTGGCCCACGGAAGTGGTGGTCGCACCGCCCCTTCTCTCGGAATGACGTACCCGTTCGTGTCCGGGGAGAATCCTCCCACCCCGTTATCGAACAGAAGCGATAACTGACGTCGCTCCGGGCCAGGTAGTCGTTTGCGTGGAGCGGGGGCAGGGAGGGCTAGCACCGTATCGAATGCCGCGGATTTAAGGGTCTCCGCTAATCCTCCGAGCTCAGCGTCGATGACCACCCGAGCCACCGTTTCAAGGAGGGATACCTCAGATTCTGAGATCTGACTGGTCGATCGAAGGAACACTCCTCCCGGTCTATCCGTAAGGTGTCCCGCTGGACTTAGTCGGATGATGTCCTTGAGATCCTCCGCGAGATGTTGAAGATAGCTTCCTTGGTCCTCATAGAGGATCACGAGATCCATATCGACACATCGCTCACGTAGGAAGTGATGGGCGAGTAAGAGGTCTTGGGCGATTCGGGTCTGTCGGGTATCGTTAATCTTCACCAGAACGATCGGAAGATCGCCCGAGATTCCAAATCGCCACAGACCCGATTGCGGAAGTCTGTTCGCGATAATCGAATCCGCGGGTCCTCGAACCGTCTCTTCGTTATAGAAGAGGCAGCCCGCCAGGCGGTGGAAGAGGTCGGCTTGGACCGCTGTGTAGGCGTGGCTACGGAGCTCCACTTGGGCTCTGCTCCACGAGAGCTCAAATGCTCGGCTGACGTGCAGGAGTTCTTGGTAACGGTCAACAAGCCCAATCGCCTCGCGACGAGAGCGCGCGGCTCCCGTGACGAATACGATCGTCTCGCTCGCTCCACGAGAGAGGCGAACTTTGCACCCGAGGGACGCGATAGGATCGATGTTGCCACCATGGTTATGGGACTCGTTCGACCCGTCCGAAAAGATGAGAGGTTCCTGCATCGAACCGGTACGCCCGATAAAGTTAGCGCGAGAGGTCTCGAATCGAATCGGCGCGTAGCTGGTCTTCAAGGTAACGCGGTGGAAGAGGAAGAGCTCCTCCTCATGCTCTGTGCGTGGACGACGGGAGCAGAGAATCGCGTCTGAGTCTTTCAGCACCTCCGCGCCGATGAAGAGCTTGCTGAAAGCTGGATGGGCTGAGTCTCCTTGCCGAGAGAGTAGTACTGGCTCAAGATAGCTGGTGATCTCGAGCTCTCTCTCCGTGTCGCCCAGGTTGGTGATGGTAACCCGCCGGAGCTCCACATCATCCTCTGGGGCAACTGTGATCTCGGTGTGTAAGAAGACCTTGTCGTCGAAGCGTTTGAATTCAGCGCGCCCCGGCGTGAAGATCGCCTCATACGATTCCGCCTCAACCTTGGTAGGTTGATAGGCGGCGGACCACAGCTTTCCGCCCTTGGTGTCTTTGATGTAGATGAACGAACCGTGCTGCGTCGTGGTTGGATCGTCACGCCATCGGGTGAGCATCGCCGTCTTGTTGAAGAAGCTGAACCCACCGCCGGACGAATCCACCATAACCGAGTATCGTCCGTTGGAAAGAACCCGCACTCGAGGCGCCACTGTGTGAGGTGAGGTAATCACCTCAAGGCCAGCCTCCTCTTTTGGCGCTTCCTCGACGATTATTGTCTTGAGCTCAGGCTCATGAGGCACGATAGCTGAGACCCGATCGGGGAACTTCTCATGGAGAAGAAGCTCGGCTGACTTAATGACCGGCTGCGCGTGGAAGCGGTCCACCATGACCGCGTCATTGAGCACGTTATTGATGCTCACGAGCGACATTCCTTGGTGGTGAGCGAAGAACGATTGCACGATGTGCTTCCCGGCCGCCCGCAACGTTCGCCCCGGGGTGTAATCGACGGACTCATAAAATCCGTAGACACCGCGAGCGCCCTCATGCTCGATCCGTCGGAGGTTTGAGATGCAGCTCTCTACAGAGGGCGCATACGAAAGGGCGAGGAATGTCGAGTATGGGGATATAACCAGGTCCTCAGAGAGTCCGCGCTTCAGTCCAAGACCAGGTACACCGAATGCTCTGTACTGATAGGTCTTCTCAAAGTCCACTCCACTGTACGCTGACTCAGAGATACCCCACGGAACGGATTGGCGCTTCGCGTAGTGCATCTGCGCCTCAACGACCGCTCGGCCAGTTCGTCCGAGAATGGTCGTTGGGAAGTCCCGCATGACCAGGAACGGCATGAGGTACTCGAACATCGTACCGCTCCACGAAACAAGGGCCTTTCCGCCGGGTGTGTTTGCTAAGGAGCGTCCGAGGGAGAACCAATGCTTCTGAGGAACCTCTCCACGAGCGACCGCGAGGAAGCTCAGGAGCCGAGCCTCCGAAGCGAGCAGATCGTAGAAACTCTGATCCTTACGTGCGTGCTCAGCGTTGAACCCGATCGTGAAGAGGGAGCGATACTCATCATAAAGGAAAGAGAAGTCCATTCCGTCGATAAGGGTTGTGACCTGTTGGTACATCACCCCAATCGTTTGCTCGCACGAAAGCAGAACTTCTCGAGCGACCACCATCGATTTGAGCGCTTCACTCTGCAGATCCGCAGGCAATTCGGGAGTCGCCGCCTGAAGAAGTTCCTCCACCTGACCGAAGATAATCATTAATGAGTTTGGTGTGAAACTCGCCCGTCCGGCGGATTGCAGGATAGAGGTAGCCCTCGTCGCAAGCTGCGTAAGCGCGCCAGGTTGAGACCCTGAGTGTTTAACGGCAGCGGTTTCGCAGTGTCGTTTAATCTTTTGAAGAGGATGAACCCATCCTACGAGTGGAAGAAGGTGCAGGAGATCCTCCGCTACAGCCCCAAGCTTGACGAGAGGCTTGTGTCGCTCCTCACTACTGTAGGAGTGACGCTGAGCCATCATGGTTAGGAACTGCGAGTGATCCTCAAGGACAGAGAGCCAGGTGAGGATATCACCAGCTTTACATCCTCTGAGAGCGGCGTTGAGAGTCGCGAGCGTCGCGAGCTCCTCGGCGGAGGCTCCATCTCGTTCCCTCAAGACCGATTCGATTCGAGCGAGCATTGCGTTCTTGTGGTGCTCGGTAGCGAGAGCGGTTACCGGCGAGGCTTCAAGGAGTGATTGCAGGGTATAGAGATGCCCCAGCAGATTTCCACTATCAACGGTTGAGATGTAGCGAGGGCTCAATGGCGCGAGGTTTCGAATCGCGTACCAGTTGAAGAGATGGCCTCGATACTTCTCCATCCGCGACATCGTGTTGAGGGTCATCGACGAGCGGTGTACCGCTCGATGGAACGGCACAAACCCGAGATCGTACGCCGAGAATACGCTGAGAATAGAGAGTGAGATATTCGTCGGGGAGGTCCGCTCCGCCACCACTTCGCTTGGCACCATCTGCAGGTTGTCGGGCATGAGGTAGTTGTACTCTTCCCGTATGTAGTGGTTGAAGAACTGCCAGGTATCGAAAGCGGCCTCTCTGAGATAGTGCAGGTCGCTCGGAGAGAGCGTTTCCCTCTCAGATTCAAGCGGAGTAGAGATACGCTTCGCTATGAACGGGGAAGCGGACCACAGCGCCAGGAATGGAAGAGAAAACGCGAGCGTTGATGGCTGACGATATGCGGCATACGCGGCCAGTGCGATGATACCCGCGATGTAGGGGGTGAGAAGCCTGATGAAATCCCGTGTCTCATTTTTGGTTCGGCGCTCGGTTCGTTCCGCGGGTTCCCACTCAAGGAGGTGCTTGTGGGTGATGAACACCCGCTTCAATGTCGTTGTAATGGCGTTGATCATCAACGCGGCTTGGTGCGGTAGAAAGCAGATGGCGCAAAACGAACGGGCCGCGTTACGCCAGAGGTCCACGCCGATATCACCTAGGAATCCGCCGAGCGAGATACCGACCGTGGGGAGAGCGAATACGCTTGCGAGTCCCGTGACCACAGGGAATGCGATTACGAGCGAGACGAGCACCGTCCACGTTAATGGCCCTCCCGGAAGGAAGGTCCAGCCACCAATCAAGGCCGCCAGGCAGGTCGGCGCTAGGAGGCTTCTGCGAAGATTATCTATCATCTTCCACTTGTGGAGTGGAGAGAGGTGAAAGGTAGGAACCCGGTTACCGGTTAGGAGCCGTGGAAGGAGCCACGGAAGAAGCTGCCAGTCTCCACGCACCCAACGATGAAGGCGCTTGGAGTAAGCCATGTATCGCGTTGGAAAGTCGTCGTACAGCTCGATGTCTGAGGCCAGCCCCACTCGGGCGAAGGAGCCCTCGAAAAGGTCGTGACTGAGAAGGGTGTTCTCAGGGACCTTTCCTTCCATGACGGTCTCAAAGGCTTTGATGTCGTAAATTCCCTTGCCGACGTACGATCCCTCAGCGAAGAGGTCCTGATACACATCCGATACCACGTTGGTATACGGATCGAGTCCAGCCTGCCCAGAAAAGAGCTGCGAGAACCAGCTACTCGTGGCTGACGTTAGAGAGATGGTTACTCGGGGTTGAATCAAACCGTATCCGCGTACCACTCGACCGAGCTTCGGATCGACGACCGGTTGGTTGAGAGGGTGGTGGATAGTTGCCACGAGTTTCTTAGCGACATCACGGCTCAGCACGGTATCGCTATCGAGCGTAATAATGTAACGCGCTCTCCGCAGAGCCGCTGAGTCACCAACAATAAGTTGCAGGGTGGTTGAGTTATCTCCAAGGAGGAATCTGTTTAACTCTTCGATCTTTCCACGCTTACGCTCCCACGCCATCCACCTCTGTTCGCTTGGATTCCAGAGTCGCTTGCGGAAGAATAAGGCGAATCGAATAGGGCCACTCGAGGCGTGTCGAAGATTGAGAGTGTTAATACCGTCCTGCGCGATGCCGATGATCTCTTCGTCGAGGGATATGTGCTCGCTTGAAGCGTCAGGAAGATCGGCCATGAGCACGTAGGTTAACGCTGGGTCGTCGTTCGCGAGAAAGCGCACCTCAAGACCATCGATCGCGCGCTGAATTGAGCTCGTACTGTTGAAGATGGTGTGCACGGTGACGAGGGTTTGAAGGTTCTCCGGAAGCTTTCCTTCGAATGATAGCTTCGGAAGGGGGCGGGGACGTACGCATCGCGTGACGAGGTACTGAATAATACTCGACCCAAGTTCCGACATCGGAAGGAGCGCGATCGTGAGGGTTGCGAGCGCCACCCAGACCGATACCTCCGCCCACTCGGAGATCAGCAGGATGTATCCCATGAGGCAGAGCGTAACCGCTGCGATGGCGGTGAAGTAGGTCATGAAGGCGTGGCGTTCGAGGAATCTGATTGAACGGGTGAGAATGCTTGGTGTGTACCCGAGCCTCGCCTCAAGGGCGTGTCGTTCCTCCCCAACAAAAAAGGACCCGACATATTTCTGGCATAACGACTGGTTATCGAATTCAGGGAAATGGTGCGCGGCTGATTGCGCGCAGGCGAGAGCGGCGGCCGCCACAGCAGAGTCGGATATTCCGAGACGTTTGGCGATCCTCTCTATCTCATGGCGGATGTTGTCGCGAGTCGAGAAGTCACATTTCTGGTATATGCGAGCTGGGTCATTCCTCAGTATCCGATCTGCGAGACTTACTCCCTCGAACCAATCACGCCAGTTCATCTGATCGATCGCGGTTAGAGAGGTAAGGGTGTTGCCGACTGAGATCTGTCGAGCGGCTTGAATATGGTCCTGAGTCCGCTGAAGCTCCTCGTGGTCGAGTCCACGTTCACGGAGGGTCTCTTCGATGAACTGGAGGGCCAGGAACGCTTTGCGACCACGCACACGAAGTCGCTTAATGAGCTCAAGCGCTCCGTGAGGAAGAAAGCTCTCGCGCTCCGCGAGGCGACGAGCGAGCTCGTTCATAATCTCGGTGCCAGGCTTCGACTCATCCCCAAGAACTGAGTCCACCAAGGAGAACACGTCTCGCCGAGCGATGAGCTCCGCCTCAGCTTCACGCATGAGCCGACGGAGGTTCTCGAACAGCGCGAATCGCAACATGATTGGGAAGGCCCACAATTCTCCGGAGGAGAGCTCGAGCTTCTGCTGGTAGGAGGAGATGAAAACCGCAGCAAGGTTAGCGTCAACGGCGGCATCGGTGTGTACCACGAATTCGAGGGCCAGGCTGTAGATGCGAGGAAAGCCCTGAAGCTCTCCGCTTTTAAAGATGGGGAGGGTCTTGTAGAAGCCCCACGGAAGGTATTTTTTAATCGCGACGATGTGTCGCTCAACGACGTGATAATTGTCGAGCATCCATTCTGAGCCGGCGGTGAGCGACTCTCCTTTGTGCGCCGCCTCGGCGAGACACTGGTAGACCCGTTTGAGAACCTCTCGGTTCTGCTTGTATGTTTGGAGGAGTCGCGTAGAGCGTCCTCGACCAAAGGTTCCGCGGTGAGTTTCTGCGAGTTGTACAGCCAGTTCAGCCAGGGCTTCTCTGCTGAGGACCTCGCCTCTCCACGGAGATTCCTGTTGTTGTGAGGTCGAGGTAAATCCAGCTTTCGCGACGAGCGCTGAAATGGAACGAGGAAGGCGGGAAAGGAAGTGAAGGGAAAGGGCTGTCACTCTGCTACACCTACTGGGGGCTACGCGTCCAATCGTTGTCGCGCGGTGGCTCCGTTCCTGACCGTTTCCGGTGAACGATAGACACCCGCTGGCGAACTGAAAAAAGGGGGCCAGTGGAGCTCCCAGTTTGCGCCTAACTATACACAAAAATGGGACCTTCCGACACAAGGAGCGGGCTGTTTTTTAGCGTTGGAAGGGGCCGGTCTAAGGGCTCTATTTGAGCAGTAGGCGTTCGAGATGCACCGTCCTCAGGGTCCCGAAGGTAGACTTGTCGAGGTCAACTACAGCGACGCTCTGGGCCCATGTAATGGGTCTGGACGCGGCTTCTGCATAGTACCGGTTCACAAGGATGGCGCGTAGGCCCTCATGCAGGTCCGGTGTGAGGGGGTTGATCTCCAACAGAGCCAAAATCGCCGCGTATTTAATCTCGGGGGACCTCTTTTCCCGTAGGTTCCACACCTTGGAGACGATCGGGATCGCGAGGGGGCCAAGGGTAGCTCCCACTCTGCATGCTCCCGCCACACGACTCGGTTTGTCGGAATCGAGAGCCGGTGTGACTTCGCCAAGAACGAGATCGGGTGAAAGGGTTTTGATGATCTCAAGCGCGGTTTCGAAGTTGGGATTCGACTCAGGCATATCGATCGTATCGCGAACAAACCGACCCCACTCAAACTGGGTGTCGCCAAGGCGCGCGAGCGCCAGTACCGCGAGGTAAGCGAGCTGCTGATCCTCTCGGATGGAATCCGCTAAAGTTCTAACGGCCGGGAGCGCCTGGTCTGCGAGTGGATGCTTGGGAGAGAGAGAGGCGAGAACCTTTTGGATTGTGGCTCTATCACCCAGTTCCAGAAGCTTGATAATAAGATGCGCTCGAATGGCGTCAGGTAGTGAGGCGTCCTCAGTAAGAGCAACTATGTCCGGTTGCAGGTTCTCACATTCCTTGTGATTGGTAAGGATATTTTGAATGGCATTTGGTCGAGCGAAGATAGCAGCACCTGATGTTCTTGTGATGCTAGAGCCCGATGGGCCTTCGAAAGAGCACAGGCAAGATACAACTTTGTCCACGAATAGATCGTAGATCGCTATCTCGGTGTCCGCGTTTTGCAAGAGGCTCTGCACGGCGTAGGGCCGAGCGTGCAGCGCCTCACACGAATTTCCGTTCACTAAAGTGTTAAGTAGCTCGGTTCGCTCCGGTTTAGAGGCGGCGCCGAACGCCTCAAGAAGCGCTACAATGCCGAGGCGTTGAGTCGTTGAGCTCTTGAGTAAGGTTTTTCGAAGGAGGGGCACTAAAGAGGAGCCCTGTTTAATGAGGAGATTCTCCGCTGGCACCGAAAGCGCTGGGTGCCGCAGGGCCTCGGTAATCGCTGAGAGGGTTCCCTTGCTAAGGCTCTTCCGACCTTGTAGCCCGTTGAGAATCCCGGTTGAGGCTTCAACATGAGATGGGGATATTAATGCAGCGATCTGCGGTTCGATCGAGTCGATCTTGCCGGCAAGAGCCATGACTCCCGGAAGGGTGATCCCTTTTTTAATCGCCTCCAAGACGAGTCCACTGAAACGGTTCATCTCCTTAGGAATGTTCAGCGTCGAGGCGCTTTGGCAGGCGGCGTCGATGACGACATCGGCTCTCACGTCTTGCTTCTCGGCTAACGAGGATTTGAGAACGCTCAACAATGCGGAGTACGTCTCCGCCCGCTTATCGGTGAAAAGTCCCAACCCGATCAGGGCCTCTGAACGAAGCGGGCCTCCCTGTTGGGTAGCGAGCTCCCTCACCTTGAGAAATAGGGCGTTTTTCCGTTCACTATCCATGAGATGAATCGCGTAGGGGAGGAGCGATAAGGCTCTGCGCTGATCGCTCTCTTGCGGGCTTGTAAGGAGTGGAAGGACTGAGTTCGCCAGGGATGGTACTGAGCTGACCAGGCATCGTTGTTCAATCTCAGAAACGGTTCCGTCTCGTAAGAGTGAAGGATTTCTGCCGAGGGTCTCTGAGAGCGCGGGATCGATGAGGATTCCACCGAGTAAGACGCAACTCCTGCCAAGGAGTGAGGTTATCTCCGGGCCATTCGTTGGCTCCGATGCGAGTCGAGCGAAATCATTGACGAGGGGCGCCGTCCCCTCTTTTGTTGGAAAGGGGAGATAGGAGGCGAGTTGATTAGAGTTCTCCGCAGGTAATTTGGGCGCGAGCTCCACAAACGCCCGAAGCGACCGACTGCCATCAGGATCAGCCTCCTGCAAAAACGCGACGACTTTGTCGGCGTCGGCCCGTGGCAGCGTTGACAGATGAGTAAGAACCCGTGGTAACGAAAGGGAGAGGTACTCCTGTAAAAAGTTTTGGGTAACGAGAGCACGCTCGTTCGTGAGGTACACAATCTGCCTGTCTATGACCTCCTCAGTTGGGACCTGACCATTTCGGTGCGCCTGCTCAGCGATGGTTGCGGCTGTTTCCTCGATTCCAACAGCTATCTCATCGCTCAAGGCCTGTTCGCTGTAGAGGGTCGCAAGTTGAGGCACCGCGTGAAAGGCGAGGGGGCCAGCAAGGGTTAGGAGTTCCAAGGCGCACCGTTTCCCGCGTAGTTCCCGTTTTGCGTCGGTTGTTTGCCACAGTGCTGGAGGATTAGGCTCCATTCCCCGTCCGTTCGGTAAAACCGCGAAAGCTTCGGGAGCGGCGGGCGCTTGGGTATTGAGGCCAACGACACGGGTTAGATAATCGACTAAACCCGCTTTAGCCTCTGGGGAGAGCGATGAAAAGGCCTCAGTCGCTTTCTCGCAATTTTCAAAGAGAGATGATTGGAGCGTGGTGTCTTGGGCGTGCACGTGTGATATCGAGCTAGCCCATGACAGAGCCCATACTGCTGCGCTTAAAAGAGAGACACCGAACCGCGCGCACGAGGGATGTTTTACTCGTAGTTCCATGAGCCCTCCGTTTTAAGGTGAAGTGAGCGCTCATGAAACTCGGCGAGATCCGCGCTGCTTCCTATACTGACCCACCGGGCCACGTAGTTGGGAAGGATACGATAGAGCTCCTGTTCAATCGCTCTGTCCATCGCCGTCGTCGCCTCGTCGAGGAAGGCAAAGGAGGGTTTAATAAGAAGAAGGCGCGCAAAGGCGAGGCGTTGTTGTTCGCCGGTTCCGAGGATGTTAGGCCAGTCCAGAACCGCATCGAGTCCTCCAACCCGGTGGTACATCTCGGTCAATCTCACCAATTCTAGAGCGGCTAATAGTTCCTTATCAAGCAGAACCCGTCCGCGGATTCCGTAGGTGAGTTGGGAGCGTAAAGAGCCCAACACCATGTAGGGCCTCTGGGGAAGGAATAATGCGTTTGCCAGATCGGGACGCACGATCTGACCTGAGCCTGTCTCCCATAAGCCAGCGATGCACCGAAGAATCGAACTCTTCCCACTTCCGCTTGGTCCTGAGATGAGGAGTGACGTGCCATAAAACGTAAAGGAGAGTCCCTTCACCAAAGCTTGCTCCCGACGAGGGGTCAGGATTGTGACGTCTTTGAATGTGAGATCCTTGCCTGTTGATATCTTGATCTGCTCGCCAGCGGACATCGGCTCATTGACTCGTTCAAGGGCCTCCCAAAATGATCCAAGTCGATTAATCACGGCCACAAACACGCTTAAGTTTTGAAAGTGGTTGACCACGATCGAGAGAGCGTTGATCACAACACCAAAAGCCGCTCCCGCCTGGATCACGACTCCGAACTCGATCTCACCGGAAAAGAAGAGGGGGGCAACAAACACTGTGGGTAGGATTGCTAGTATGAGGTTGTAGCCGGTGGTGAAAAATTGAAGATTTCTGTTCCAGTTAAGAACCTCTAGTAAGTTAGTAAGAGCTGATTTAAGCCGTTGCCGTGTTCTAGTAAATTCTCGCGCCTCTCGACCATAAAAAGCTATCGATTCAGCACTGTCTCGTACGTTGATGAGTTTGTATCGATAATCCGCCTCTTTTTTGAGTTGGGCGAAGTTGAGTCCGATCAGAGGCCGGCCAAGTACGTAGGAAACGATCGAACCCACCAAGGCATAGCCAACCGCTGCTCCAAGAAGGGGCAACGATATCGAGGCGAGAATAAAGCCGTGTGAGAATAGCTGGACTAACGCGCGTAGTATGATGAGAAAAAACATCAAACTCTGCGCGCAGAAGGATCGAACATCCTCCTCGATTCTTTGATCGGGATTATCAATCTCTCGCCGCAAGTTGAGCTTGTAGTAAGCTCGGTCAGAGAAGTACCGCGCGAGGATATGATGACTGAGCCAACGTCTCCACAGCAGACTTAAGCGTCCCTCGGTATAGCTAAAGGACACGATGAAGGGGATCGCTACGATAATAGCGCCAAGATATTCCCCCAATTTCCAGTAAAATCGCGCGGGATCTTTGGTCTGGAGCGCGGTCATGAAGTCGCGCAAAATAAATGACATGCCGAAACTGATCCCTTCACCGATCAGCAGCAGGCTGATTAAAAGGGAGAACATACCGATCGCTTTCCAACGCATGTTGGACCGAAAAAACGGCGACGCTAAGTTGATAAAGCGTCTCATGACGTTACGATCAATCGGGGTCGACATTACAACCTACAAAACATGTGGCTCAACCTTTACAACGGTGCGCTCATAATCCGCCCACGCCGCGGAGAAACCTCTGCCCGCCGCGCGCAACTCAGGGAAGGAGCCGACCTCTTCCACTCGTCCATCGCGGATATATACGACGGTATCAAACAAAGGAACGAGCGCAAGGCGATGGCACGCAGTGACAACGGTGAGCTCCTTAAATTCGTTGAGGATGTTTGCAAAAATCTGTTTTTCGGTGAGGGGGTCAAGGCTTGAGGTAGGCTCATCCAGAAGTAGGATGTCCTTGCCGGGCACTCTAAGAATACCGCGAGCGAGGGCCAATCTTTGACGCTCTCCACCCGAGATGTTTAATCCGGCCTCTTCCAGCATGCTATCCAGTCCATTCGGAAGTTTTTGGAGAAGGTGATCGATCTTGCACAGCTCAAGAGCCCTCATGAGCTCTTGGTCAGAGAAGTCTTGATTGAAGCTCAGGTTGTACCGAAGCGACTCAGAGAATATCTCTGGCTCTTGAGGAACAAGGAGGCTGATATCCGCGACATCATCGAGGGTATAGCGGGCCCCCTCGGTGGATGTCACCACCCCTGAGTTCGCGGCAAGCATGCCAGAAAGAACTTTCAGCAAGGTCGATTTTCCACCACCGCTCGGTCCGACAAGAGCGACCTTCTCACCTTTGCGAAGACTCATGAATACGTCCCTAAGATTCTGAGCGTCACCACCGTAGGAGAATTTAACGTTTTCTAATCCGAGAGCGTCCCACGAACGAGGAAGTGTTGATGGGCGAAGAGGGATCTTAAGCTCGTTCGACTCATCGAGAACGGATGACGCGTCATCATAGGCAAGCGACGCCTCGATGATGCCACCGTAGTAACCGGTGAATGAGGTGATCGCTCCGAAGATCCGGTCGAGGTAGTTCAGGAGCACGTAGACCTGCGCCACGTTAAATGCGGCGGTATCACCAACGTGATTGCGAAAGAAGATGAAGAGGGAGCTGCCCATCACGAGGCTGTAGCCCGCGCTGATCGTTCCCCACTTGAGCTCTTGGTACTTCCAAATTTTGCGACAGAGGCGATACCCCTCATTACGCTGATTCATAAGGTAGGTAAGCGCGGGGCGCTCAAGTCGGAGTGTTTTTACGGTGATAATGTTCGAGAGATAATCAACGCACGTTCGGTTGAGCTTATCGAAGAATCGGTTGTTGCTTCGCCATTTCTTAGTGAGCCGGCGATTAAAGAGAAGCATGATCGCGACGGTAATAAATCCCATCACGAGCACGGTGATCGCGACCTCAAAATCGAGAGTGAACAGCGCGAAGGTCGCGAAGAAGAACTTCACGATGCCGTCAACGATCTGCCAGA
Organism: Pseudomonadota bacterium; assembly: GCA_039799965.1. GTDB lineage: Bacteria > Bdellovibrionota_C > UBA2361 > UBA2361 > OMII01 > OMII01. Next base: position 26,639 of record JBDLRS010000038.1, on the reverse strand, counting down.
GGTAGTTGTTAATGACCCCTTCAATCGCTCCAACGGATCTATTCAACCTGCTGAGGTTCTCGCCGGAGTGGTGATGCACATGCCACTTGAGAGGGAACGCAACGAGCGCGCCGAACACCTCCTCGAGTTTATTGAATCGAGCGGAGTAGGCGCAGGTCCCTTGGAGGTAGCGGGCGAGATGATGAAGGGTCGTCATCGACATACGCAGCACGACGTATGCCGCCATGTACTTCAACGACGCGTCGAACGCGGCCTGTGTAAAGCCTTGCGCAACGAACACATTCAAGATCCAACCGATCGCCCATGGTACAACGAGGTCGATGCTATAGGCGAAAACGGAGAGGATGATGAAACCGAAGAATCGGACACGATCACCGTGGGTTGCTTCCCACGTCGCACGAGCGAGAGTCATAATTGAGGTGAGCGTACCGTTTTGCTTGGGGTCGTTCATAAGCGATGAAGGCAACTCTCTACAAAGTTTGAGCAAATGATAGCAAAAGCGACCCCATGTGTCTTGGTTTGTCCGGGAATCGTCGTATCCTCGCCCGCTGGCGAACCTCCCCTCGTGATACTTTGATGCGAATGGCGTTAGGGAGGGCCGGGATATAGGGAACGAATGAGCGCAAATGTGCGCGAGCGGCTCTAATTAAACCGGCGTTTCTGTCTCCAAGGGCATGGGAACGGGTCTGAGGGAGTGAAAGATGCACAACGATGCCAGGATTACGAGGATGTTCGTCATGAGGAGGTGGATGATCTTCAACCATAACGGCGCAAGAAGAGAGAGGGTCGCCAACCCGATTCCGACCGCAACGATCAGTCCGGCAGAGAAGCGCCGATACCATCTGAATTGAGAAGTTGCTGCGGACGCGGATCCCGGAAGGTATCCCAAGATAAGCATACTAACTGGAAGGGCGAGGGCGACCAGAGGGTGAAGGATTCGTAGCCGCACCGCTGGATGGGAGTCTGGAGAGAGGTCGTGCGTTAATCCATGAAGGAGTGATTGCGAGGGCATCAGGTGTGAGCCAAGCGCGGCGATCGCTCCAGTGATCAGTACGAGGGTGAGCCCACTCAGATACGCTACTCCACGATTCCGAATCTGCGCTGACAATCTCTTTCTCGGGAGCCCTCCAAATCGAACGCTTTCGGCCGTCATGACCCCGGAGAAGAGCAGGAGTGAGGTATTAACGAGATGGAGTGGCATAACAAGCAGTCGCGAGAGGTCGGTACTTTCATTAACGAGCCCTGATGTAACAAGCTGGCGGCCAATAAGAGCCTCCGTGATAGTAAACAGGAGGGTCATGAGTGCCCAAAACCGAGCCGGATGTTTTCGCCCAAAGTATCTTCGAGAGAGCCAAATCTGCGTGAGGACGAACGCGCCGTAGAGCGCGGTGGATATGCGGTGCGAGTATTCAACCCACGTCTTTGTCACACGCTCTAATGGCACGAGCTCGCCGTTGCACAACGGCCAATGGTCACCGCATCCATCCCCGGACCCCGAGAGGCGGACCCAAGCGCCCCACAAAATTATCAAAACGGTGTAGGCGACCAAGCTCCATGAACCGATGTATAATACGCGTGATGAACGAGGTGGGTTCACAGCCATGGATCCTAGAGGAGGCGCTTGGCTTCGGCAGGCATCGCGAGCCAGGAGCGTTGTGATTGGACCGAGTTCGCGGACATTGAACGAATCAAAGAGTCAGCCTCACTCAAGGTAACGATATGTCCGTTGTCGAGCTGCACCAACATCGATTGCTTCGAGTCGCCAGAATGCACATCCGCGGTTGTTATCTCGTGAAGGTAGTACCTCGGATCCATCTTGAGGGACTCAAGTACCTCCGTGGCCTTGTTGATCATCCCTGTTCGAGCTGAAGGGCCTATCACACGCACGGTCTTAAAGAGGCGCCGGTGCAGTATTCTATCGCTTAGGTCTCTTAGAATTGGATCGCTTGAACGACTCCAACGCGCCATATGGTAGCGCCACCACGATTCTCGCATCTCGAACATGGTATCAAGCGTTAGGTCTGTAGCTGATTTCGCCGCTAGAGCGTCTCGCATTACCTCGTCCGCGAACTCAATCTTCGACCCGAGATCGCGAGCGCGCTGAACTACCGCTTTGTTTAGCATATCCGCCGCAAGGAGAACTCGATGCTGATAGATCTGTCGATACATAGCGTGGCGAGAGACCATGAAGTGCAACATCGCGTCGAGCCGGTTTTCCATCAACGCGAGTTGTTTGTCTTTCGTGATGAGGATCGAATCAACAAGGGCCGGAATGTTGTACTTGCCGTAGCTAACCCCAGCGAGCACGCTATCCACCGTCGACCAGTTTCCTCGATCGACATTCCAGCCACCGCCTGAAATGATCTGCCATGTCCATGGCGGCACGGCATCGGACTCCTCCAAGATGTTCAGGACCGTTTGGCTGAGGTTTGGATCGAACTCTCGAAGCAGCGCTGAGATCTCTGGATCTTGGGTGATAACTGTCTCAGCGAGCTCTTCGTGAACGTCCGCTTGACCTGGAAACCAGGTCTTAAAAGCGGTGTGGGATCCGGGAGCGAGATGTCCTATGTCGTGAAGCAGCGCCGCAACAAGGATAGCGGGACGGTAGGTTGCGACATCTTCTGTATAATTTTTGCTTAGTTTGCTGAGCGCCAGTTTCGCCAGGTACGCGACCCCAAGACAGTGCCCAAAGCGCGAGTGTTCCGAGAACATATAGACAAGTTTGGTGTTGGCTGTTTGACTGATGTCTCGAAGCCGTTGGAACCATCGGGTATCTATCAGGTTCAGGATAAGATTTTCAGCGGGATCATTCTTGGAGAATGAAACGGATTGGTGAACGACGTCTGCGAAGGTGATCTCACTCATACGGTGTGTCCTGAGGTTGGAAGGTGTTGTGGAATCGGATGTTGGGCGACGACCGTTATCCCAAAGCTTGGAAGTCCCTCAAGGAGGTGATTTGACGACGTGAGGAGTTCCACATGGGTTACTCCAAGATCGCGAAGGATCTGCGCGCCCACTCCATACTCACGCATAATTGTCGCCGACGGAGATGACGGAGGATCTTTCAGATGTCGCACTGAGTTCCCTTTGGGATCCATAAGCGGGCGCCGTAAGTAGAGTAGTATTCCTCGTCTGCGTTCTCCCACCTCTTTGAGTGAGTTCTGAAGATGTGATCGGGTCGCTGGCGATGTTCCACCGAACACGTCCGGAACGGTGTGCTCGGCTTGAACGCGCACTAACACCGGAGTATCTCCGCTGACATCTCCCTTTACAAGGGCAAGGTGCTCGATATCGCTGATATGCGAGCGATAGACGACGGCTCGAACCTCTCCCGCCATCGTAGTGGGAAGCATAGCCTCGGCGACTCGTTGGACGAGCGATTCCTGTTGCAGTCGGTATCTGATGAGCTCCGAGAGGGTGACGATAGGAAGGGATTCCTTAGATGCGAGTTCCTGAGCGTGTTGCTCGCTCATGAGGTCTCCTCGTTCATCAAGGAGGTCCACAAAGAGCGCCGCGTCAGTAGCGCCAATCATCTTGATGATGTCGAGCGCTCCCTCAGGAATCGCTGTTTTGACGAGCACTCCCCCTGAGCGAGTCTCAACGGGAAAGATGTGTCCCGGTTTCACAAGGGATCGAGGTTGCGCGGTTCGAGCACCGAGTATCTGAAGCGTTCTTGCTCGGTCAGCGGCGCTGATGCCGGTTGAGATCCCTTCTCGCGCCTCGACTGATACGTACTGAGATGTTTGCGCCGTGGGGAGTTTCGATAGTTCGGATGTTGAGGGGCGCGCCATACTTGAGAGGAGAAACGATGCTGCACGCTCCAGCGAGATCGCTACGAGGGTAAGTCCACCCGAGATCGTAAGGATCCTATTGATATCCGCCGCAGAGATATCCTCTACGGGCGCGATAAGAGCGGCTCGGGATGCGCTGAGGTCGTCTACGAGGACCCCTAGTTTAGTGCTCGAAAACGTTGTGAGAAACTGGGAGAACCGACTCATATGGGGATTACACCAGACTTCCCGCCTAGTGTCACGAACGGCAACGCACCCAGAATCGGACCGGGTACTGCATGGGGAAGGGGTACGAGGCACGTAAGGGCTTGAAAGTAGGTTTTAAGCCGGACTCAATAGTCCTCAAGAAACACAATAGCTATTCCGAAACTATATTTGAGCGATATAGCCCCATGGGCCTCAGTCGTTCCTCATGTACAAGCAGTTCTGAAGTGGTGTCAAAATGAAAACGGACGTTCTTGAGACAAGCCTATCTTCTCCTGAAGAGATGGATAGAGCGATTATCCGTGCGCGGCGGACCGCATTTGTAGCGCGCTTCATCGTGTTGCGGGAGGGCAAACGAACAAAAGCACATCGTGTCATTGAGATGATGGAGTGGGATGATCTCACTACCGTTGAAGAGCTTGCCAACCGGTTCAGGGTAGCGTTTGAGGAGAACGGAGACAATATGTTTCCGGTGGATCGCGATCTGCGGAGAGCGGTGGCGCACTCGTTTCGTTCGATAAAATTCTTTGTGAGTGAGTACGCCTTGCGAGCGACGAGAGATTTCGTCGAGGCGCTTCTCGATTACGAGCGATCGAATCAACTTCTCTTCAGTGACGACGATTCGCCGAAGCCTGGCGGATGGCGCCTGCCGAAGGAGATTCAACGTTTGAAAGAGGAGCAGGCGATGGGGGGCGTCAAGAAACCAAGAGGGCGCCCGTCAAAACGTGCTCAGTCTGCAACTCAACCGGTTGTACCAACATAGGCGCTGCGCGCACTGCCAGGTTACGGCAATTCGCAGAAAGAGGAGAGCGGCGGAGCGAATATCGTGAAAGGTGTTCGCCCCGCCGGTTTTTATGCGGTCTCTAGCAGGGTGGTGAAAAATGATTTCCTGTTACGCATTTCGATAGTTTGACTGCAGCTTCGTTGGAGCCGCCGAAAAAATCCTCAACGTATCTCAGTGGATACGCCTCCGGTTTTTTCGTCGTCTCCGCCTTGTTTCGTCAAAACTCTCAAAATGCTCACGACGGAACCATTTTTCACCACCCTGCTAATGTTTTACCGCCCCCGCACGCACCCGCGCCGCCCGCAGATTGAGCATCTCCACGCCAAGTGAGAACGCCATCGCGAAGTAGATGTACCCCTTCTCGATGTGATGTCCCAGTCCGTCCGCCACCAGCACCAGACCGATCATAAGGAGGAACGAGAGGGCGAGCATCTTGATCGTTGGATTGGCCTCTATAAAGCGAACGATGAATCCCGAGAAAAGGAGCATAACCACTACGGCTACCACTACGGCGGTAGCCATCACGGGGAGATTAGTAGTCATTCCCACAGCGGTAATGACCGAATCGAGCGAGAAAACGATGTCAATCAGAAGGATCTGAGTTATGACGCTACGCATGGTGGGCATCTTAGACCCTTTGAAATCGCGAAGCTCACTCTCCTCATGAACGGTCTTCTCTCGAATCTCCTTGGTCGCCTTGTAGAGAAGGAAGAGACCTCCCATCAGCAGAATAATATCCCGGCCACTGAGCTCCCGATTGAGAATCGGCACGGAAACCACCGGATCCGTGAGCGACGCCATGAACGAAAGGGTAAACAGCAACATCAACCGGGTTATAACAGCGAGACCGAGTCCTAAGAGACGGGCCGAGTTACGCTGCTCCGGTTTGAGGCGACTCGCGATAATCGCAATGAAAACGATGTTATCGATACCGAGGACTATTTCAAGCGATGTTAAGGTTAGTAACGCGACCAGATTCTCAGGGGTGAAAAGCTCAGGCATGGAAAACTCCTTGAAGGTCTCTCCGTTGTCGCATAGAGCCATACTTCATAAAAGCCCCCCGCTCCATCTTCTTGAGTTTCCTGGAGCATGAAAGCATCTGAGTCGACATTCCTCGTAGCTACACGAGGGGATTCGCCTACTAATCTTCCCCTTGGCCGGTTGTGTAGCAGGGTGGAAGATTAGTCATCCCACGGCCTTACTGGTCGGCCTGACCCCAAGTGACTTACTGCGCCGCACGCTCTACCACCTCTCGCGCCTGCCACGCGGTCGCCTCAACGCGGTGAATGTGTCCTTCGCCCTCCGATTCCACGAACTGCGGCATGAGATGCCACAACCAGCAATCTTTCCCCCGCCTCTCCATGCGTGAGGAGGGTGAATTCAATTCGCGAAACGCTTCATCGTGTAACGCGAGCTCAACCTCCCACTCAGATTTATCAACGTGGTACGTATAGTACTCCGTATCGGTAATGGCGATGGACCATGCGCATGGATGCTCGCGCAGCGCTTTTATATGCGCGGATTGCAAACGAGCCATGGAATGGATGAGCGCGCACTCTTCATCAGCGGAGAGTTCCCCCGCGGCGGCGACCACCCGATCCCTCCAATAGAGCGGTATCTGACCGACAAGGTTGAGGGATATAACACCATCGAATCGCTCCACCTCCCAAGCCCCCTGATGCGGCGTGAGGGAGGAGAGGTATTGACTCAAATCGCTCCGACGTACGGCGAATTGAAGTCCAGCGCTCCATGCCTGGAGGGAACCGGTTATATCTCCGATTCGAGGTACGACAGTATTGCGAAAGGCAACCCCACTGGTCTTGCGCCATGCGGCGATCACCGAGCGGTCGGCGTCGAAGAGATGAATCTCGGAAAATTGAGGGAGCAATTTTTTTAGATCGATATCCAGCAGCCTTCCCGCCCCGAGAACCGCGAGGCGCCCCCCGGGCTGAACATGCTCCGCGATGAAGCGTCGTGTACACTCCAGATGAGGCTCCCAGTAGGGGGAGCACCGCGCATAGCGGGCCTCGATCCCCTTTCCCATACGGACAAAGTCCCACTGTAACCACCGAGAGAGAAAGCTAAACATACACATAACCTCAAGCGGGGTATCGGGAGAATCGCCGCGATTCCAACACATTCGGACCGACACCTCCCTTGCACCTGATTTGATTCACGGCGAGCCTTTGAGGACTCAGCAAGTTACCGGCGATATTTGAAATAGCGCCCTATCATGTCGTATCGTCCACCTATGGCTTGGGAAAATCAGTACATGCAGCTCGTGACTACGAAACCTGGGATCATCGTGGCCGAAAACGACCGCGAGGTTGCCGAAACGTCTCGCGCGGAGATTCAGTCGATCATCGGGAATTTCCCGGATTGCTACGTCGAGCTCGGGTCAGGCTCAGGGATGCACCTTATCCGCTTGGCGGATCGCTCACCCCACGCCCTCTGCATCGGCCTTGAGATTCGATTCAAGAGAGCCTTCAGAACCGGCGAGAAAGCCGAGGGCAAGTTGCTGGATAACATTCGTGTACTCCGGACCGATGCCCGTCAGATCCGTCACCTCTTCACCCCAGACCAGGTCTCCGCGTTCTTCATCAACTATCCTGATCCTTGGGACAAAAGACGGTGGCGAAAGAACCGATTGCTCAACGCCGAACTCGTTCAGACGATGTGGGAACTGCTCAAGCCAGGGGGCTTCCTCCGCTACAAAACGGATCACCAGGAGTATTTCGCGTCCACCTGCTCCCTCCTCACCACGGACAAATGGGAGATTCAGCGCCACACAACTGACCTTCTGCAGAGCCCCCACTTTGAGAACAACATCCCGACTGAATTCGAGATGCTCTTCAAATCTCAGGGCAAACCGTTGTGCCTCGTAGAAGCCGTTAAGCGAGGTTAGGTGGAAGCACCCATATCTCTGGGCCCGTGAGGCGTCCTAACCCCCTGCTCCCACAACACAAAACATCGTATCGCTTTCTAACTTCACGCGCGAACAAAATCCCCCCTGTAAGGCATCTTACCTCTCTAGCAGGGTGGTGAAAAAAGGTTCCGTCGTAAGCATTTTGAGAGTTTTGACGAAACGAGTCCGAGACGACGAGTAAATCGGTGGCGGATCCACGGCTCGACTGAGCTCGCCGAGGTATGAGATACGGTGAGGATTTTTTCGGCAGCTCCAACGAAATGGTCGTGGAACTATCGAGATGCACAACAGGGAATCATTTTTTACCACCCTGCTTGATTACAGGTCCTAATGTTCAGAGACCTGGGGGATGGCGACGATGATTACGCTCAAGAACCTCTCTAAAAGCTACGGCGCGTTCCAAGCGGTGAACAACATCTCGCTCCAGGTTCCTAGCGGGGGGATCTTCGCGTTCCTTGGGGTCAACGGCGCCGGTAAAACAACGACGATTCGGATGATCACGGGGATTCTGAAACCTACCTCCGGCTCAATCTACCTGGGAGGATACGATCTCCTCGCACATCCGATCCAAGCGAAATCTATCACCGGCTACATCCCCGATAGACCGAACCTCTACCCGAAGCTTACCGGTAGGGAGTTCCTCAATTTCATGTGTGACCTTTACCGTGTTCCAAGCAAGCACGCCGAAAGGCGCATCGACGAAGTTCTTGAGGAGTACTCCCTCACGCAGTGGCAAGACGAGCTCATTGAAAGCTACTCTCACGGTATGAAGCAGCGACTCGCCACATGCGCAGCCCTCGTCCACGATCCACGTGTTCTGATCGTCGATGAGCCAATGGTCGGGCTTGATCCACACGGCGCTCGCCATCTGAAGGAGGCGTTTAAACGATACGCGAAGAGGGGCGTTACGATATTCCTCTCGACCCACTCCCTCAACGTGGCTGAGGAGCTCGCCGACAATCTCGCGATCATTCATAAAGGGAGCATCCTTACCACTGGCACCCTTGATGACATCCGAGAACTAACAGGTAAACACGACGAAGGTCTTGAACATATGTTCCTTGAACTCACCTCTCCCTCAGTAGAGCACTAAGCCGTACGGCTCAGAGTGGGGGGCGACATCGAACGGAAATAAGCGACACACGAGCGTATGAGCATCACTCCTATCCTTCTTCAGCCTCGGTTGCTTACCATCAAGAATCGGTGGTTCAGGTCAGGCAAACGCGGCCTCAAAGAGATATTCGCTACCGTGGTCTCTATGGGGATGATGTACGCGATCTATATGTCGACCCTCTCGGCTCTGCGCGATGCCAAACGAATTCTCCCCAGCGTAACGATCGACCCAACGATACCTCTGGGGGTTATGCTCATGACGCTCTCCCTCATGATCTTTCTCTCCGCCTCGGTCAGCGCCATAGGCTCCCTCTTCCTCTCAAAGGATCTCGATCTTCTCCTCTCAACGCCGATCTCCTCTGGTCAATTCCTCTGGTCTAAAACCCTAGAGGTAGGTCTATCCGTATCATGGATGGTGTGCGTATTCGCACTCCCGTCGCTGTGCGCATTCGGGGCTTTTTACGGGGGTGGCGCGCCGTTCCTCATCATCGCGCCCCTGCTCTGCATCGCCCTATTTGGAGTAGCGGTGAGTCTCGGCACACTTACCGCGATCGTTTTTGCCTCACTCATTCCCTCTGAGCGAGGTCGTCCCATTTTGATTACCCTTGTACTTCTCGCCTTTGGATACCTGCTCGCCTTGATGAAGGGACTCTCATGGAGTCAATCACCGACTACCGTGGACCCGATACAACACCTTGAGCGACTCACCTCCCTGGCTCTCAATCCGTGGCTGCCCACTACGCAGTGCGCTTACGCGATAACCGATTTGCTGAGTGGCTCATACACGGTACCGCTCTTAGCGGCCCTTGGAAGCATCGGAGCTCTCTTGCTGATCGGATTCCTCAATCGGATAGCTTTTAACTGCCTGTATGATAGGGGTCTCTCTCGCACCCGCCAGAGTGGCAGTATCTTTAAGATTCATAGCCGAGCCGCCCATAAGGTATCTCGTATCCTCCTTCCATTCTTGAATCCATCGACGAGAGCTATCGTGACAAAGGAGTACAAAGTATTCTCCCGGGACCTCACACACACCGTACAACTCGCGCTCCTGCTCGGGCTAACCTCCCTCTACCTCTATAACTATCAGGGCCTGCAGGGCCCCTCCAACGTGAGTGCTGATGTGCTGGCTATCTGGCACATCTTTCTCCTTCTCACCAACATCGCGCTTGGCTCTCTTGTGGTGACCTCTATCTGTTCGCGATTCGTATTCCCCTCCGTCTCCCTTGAGGGCCAGGCGTTCTGGCTTCTTCAATCCGCGCCCCTCTCAACTCGCGATGTGCTGCGAGCGAAGTGCATAAGCTGGACACTGCCGGTATCGTGCATCGGGGGGGTTATCTTCACATCTGGGGCGATGGCGCTTGACGCTGACCTTCCCCTCGTACTGGCTTCCTGCGTCGCTGGAATTGTTATCTGTCACGGACTGGTCGGGCTTGCTATCGGCCTCGGCGCGTTCTTCTCCCAATTCGAATGGGAACACTCGACGCAAATATCGACGAGCCTCGGAAGCTTCATCTTCATGATGACGAGTATGATCGCGCTCTCCCTCAACATGGTGCCCCTTGGATGTATGTTTGGAGCGTACCTCCTCTTTCCCGAGATACAGGAGGGTTCCAACGCGACGATCATAGTTCTCAGCGTCGGTCTCTCCTGTACCTATCTTGCAAATAAAGCAATGAGGTGGTGGGCCCTCTCTACCGGGGCCCGAGCGCTTCAACCGAGATGAGCCCGAACTATTTCGTCCCGTAAATTCGGTCGCCCGCGTCACCAAGTCCGGGAACGATATATCCGTGGTCATTCAACTTCTCGTCGATCGCGGCCGTGAATACGTGAACATCCGGGTGCTCTTGATGGAAGATACTCAATCCCTCGGGAGATGCGATCAAACACACGAACTTAATAGAGAGTGGCGAGACACTCTTAATCCGCGATATCGCAGCCGCCGCCGAGTTTCCCGTCGCGAGCATCGGATCAACCACGATAATATCGCGCTGCGAGATGTCCGGCGGCATTTTGAAATAGTACTCGACGGGTGTAAGGGTCTCAGGATCACGATAGAGACCGATATGACCAACCCGAGCCGAAGGAATTAATTCAAGCATTCCGTCAAGGATGCCGTTGCCCGCCCGAAGGATCGATACGATGGTTATCTTTTTACCGTCGATCACCGGCGCCTTCATTGGTGTGATAGGGGTGTTGATGTCGACCATCGTAAGCGGGAGATCTCGCGTTACCTCGTACGCCAAGAGCATACTGGTCTCGCGCAGCAATCTTCGAAACTCTGCGCACGGGGTCTCCTGCATCCGCATGATGCTCAACTTGTGTTGGACGAGCGGATGGTTGATAACGGTGCAGTTGCTTGTATTCATCGTAGTATCTCTATCTCTCGTTAGAAAACTGTTCCGTCACTGGCTATCTTCAACGGCGGACCACCCGCCGCTCGGCGGCCGGTTGCAAGCGTCCGTCCGACCGCCCACGTGCCCCCTTGCAGCACCTTGGCGAGCGGAAGCTCACGCTCGCTCTTCTTAAGGGACTCTCGCAGACGAGCGGCGACCTGATCAAGGAGGATAACGGTTAACGCGCGCCATTCAACGATGATCTCTGAGGATGGGGAGTGCTCAACTAATGCCGCGCTCGTATCCTTAAGCGAGAGCACACCCCCGTCGAGAAAGAGTCCACCATTCCGATATTCGGCGAGCCCGGTGAGTTGATCGAGACCAACTACCCGAACCCCGTATTCCTCAAGAGGCTCAAGGAGTGAATAGGTGAGCCATTGAGAAAGTTTATGAAAAGGCACCAATCCGTTGCTCTCTCCTGGCCCAACCACCTTCGGGTGGTGCCATACATCACCAAGATTCTCTCCACCCACTGTTACGCGACCTGGCCAGATATCCGCGAAGGTACTCAGAAGGCAGCCAAGGATATCCGCCGCTTGAAGTTCCGTCCCCTTGACGAATCCCAACAAGGTCTCAAGTATTCCTCCGAGACGTCCCGGACTCCCCTTGAAATCCTGCGGCCGGGTTTCAATCACTCGTCCCAGATTTTTCAGAAGGGCGCATCGCCCCTCAAGTCCAAGGAGGGGATTATCTTTGGTGACCTGGAACGCGCCCCCGAGTTTAGCTGGCGTCATCGCCCTCAGATCAACGCTCGTGGCGATGAACGGCTCAGGGCCAAAGATGCCATCTCCATATGCGTACAACGAGGCTATGGCTAATCCCTCAGAGCGTTTGTGCCGAGTTCCGCTGTTTTTATCAGTAAACCCCCAAACGTCTCCGGCCCCAGCGTCGAGAAGTACGCTGATAATAGCTAACTCTATCTTGCTGCGGCAACGCTCCTTTGGAGGAAGCGGCAAGAGAATTTCATTAACTACCCTGTTTCGATCGAGGTCTCCAACGTTAAAGTGCCGCCATCGACTGTGATAGGGAACGTTCAGGTCAGGATAGGTACGGGTAGTCTCCGAACCTACAAGGTGCGCGACGGTATCAAGTCGGTCCAGGTGAAGATAAAAATGCGCAAGCTCCCCGCGCGTCGCCAGGTCATAGAGTTGGCGACACCTCTCTCGAATAGCGTGAGGGGTGCGCAGATACGCCACAGGATCGGTGCTCGGTGTCATGCCATTCATCTCAATCTTTATTCGTCTAGACCGCGTCCCTTGGTCTTTTGCAAGTCCTCTTTGGTCGGCACGCCAGACTCAGAGTAGTAACCTGCAGCTTTCTTGGCATCCATCTCAACGTGAGCGTCTGCCGGGATACGATCGGCCGGGATAGGGATTCGCTCCGTTACCTCGATACCGGAGCGAGTGATCGCGTTGTACTTCATGTCACTCATGGACACGAGGCGGTCAATCCGCTTTGTCCCTATCCAATGCAAAACATCAGGCATAAGCTCCTGGAACCGCATATCTTGCACGCCAGCGATACACTCGGTACGGGCGAAATACTGGTCCGCTCTATCCCCACCCTCCTGCCGCTTACGTGCGTTGTACACGAGAAACTTCGTCACCTCTCCGAGAGCTCGTCCCTCTTTGCGGTTATACACAATAACGCCACAGCCGCCCTTCTGAGCGGTCTTGATACACTCCTCAATCCCGTGCACGAGGTACGGGCGACAGGTACAGATGTCGGAGCCGAAAACGTCGGAGCCGTTACACTCATCGTGAACGCGAACGGTGAGCTCCTTGGAGCGGTCCGGGATGGTATGGGGATTCCCGAAGAAATAGACGGTTTGCCCTCCGATCGGGGGGAGCAAGACGTGAAGATCGGGGCGAGTAATAAGTTCGGGGAACATTCCACCCGTATGCTCAAAGAGCCCTCGACGGAGTTCGCTCTCTGAGACACCGAACCGCTTTGCAACCCCAGGGAGATACCATACCGGCTCGATCGCAGCTTTGGTTACGAGACAATCACCACTCGCTCTCACGAACGTGCCGTCCGCGGCTATCTGGCCTAGCTTAATCGCCTCGCTCACCTCAGGCATGGCGATATGCGCTTGAGTAATCGCGATAGTCGGCTGGATATTGTACCCCTTTTCGAGATACGACTTGAAATACTGCGCTATGTCGCCTCCCCATGGATCCATGGAGACGATCTTCTCGGCGCTATACCACGTGTCGAAGGGGCCTATCGATGAGGTCGGGGCGGTGTTCGTAAGGTCGGGGCGATGATCGGGATCGAGCGCACCCGAAGCCACGGCGAGCGCTCGATACACTGAGTACGACCCTGAATGGGTGCCGATGACGTTACGGTGCGATGGATTGGTCAGCGTGCCTACTATTGCACCTCGGTCGTGGAGGACATCCGCACCCCAATGAATAGCTGGCCCCTTACTCCCCAGAGGAGGGGTATGAGAGGTGAGAACGATCGGCTTCTGCAATTTATTGTGTATTGTCATCTCGATCTACCTTCTTAGGACATCCACGTTTTATCGCTCTGAAGCGCCCACTTACTGGTAATCTTCTTGCGATTTGACCAGAACTCAACACCACCCACGCCGGTGATATCTCCGACACCAAATTTAGAGTCCTTCGTTCCGCCGAAGGAGAACGGCTCTCGTGGGACCGGCACCCCAATGTTGACCCCTATCATACTAGCGGTGGCGTTTTCGGCGACGTACTGAGCGACCGCTCCACTGGATGTAAAAACAACACAGGCGTTGCCATACGCGCTCGCGCGTTCAAGCACCATCGCCTCTTCAAGGTTCTTCACTCGCACAATAGAGAGCACTGGGCCAAAAAGCTCGGCGCAGGAGCACTCCATCGTTGACCCCACCTCATCGAGGATCGTTGGCCCAAGCCATGCGCCACCTTCATGTCCGACGGGAGCTGACAGCGCTCGTCCATCAAGCCGCACCTTGGCGCCCTCGCTCTCCGCTTTGGCGATCGCCTGCGTCAAACGACGATGAGCGGCCTTGTCGATCAGAGCACCCATATCACGACCAAGGGTGATCTTCGCAGCGGCCGCTACCACATCATCGACGATCGTTCCGCACTCTCCAACCACAACCAAGACGCTTCCCGCCATACATCGCTGGCCAGCGCATCCGGTAAACGAGCCGACGATCCCATCAACAGCAACCTTGGGATCCGCGTCGGGTGCAAGAATGAGGTGATTTTTGGCGCCACCAAGGCACAAGGCCCGTTTACCCAACGACGTTGCGCGCACGTACACGCCCTTGGCTATCGTCGATGAACCAACAAAACCGACCGCCGCGACGCCCGGATGATCGACGAGCGCCTCAACTACATCTTTGCCACCGTGGAGTATGGAGAAGATCCCATTTGGCAATCCGGCTTCGAGCATCAGCTCCCCCAAAAGACAGGGCGTGAACGGAACCTTATCTGAGGGCTTCAGGATGAACGCGTTTCCAACGGAGAGGGCGATCGGAATCATCCACATCGGAACCATCGCAGGGAAATTGAATGGCGTGATACCAACGGTGACGCCCAGCGGCTCTCGAACGTACTCGCACCGTACACCCCGACTCACGTTCAGGGCACCACCCACATCGCTATCCTGGAGTCCGACGGCGAAATCAAGAACCTCAATACCTTTGAGCACTTCGGCTTTTGCCTCGGGAACGGTCTTGCCACACTCACGAGCCGCGCTGTGTGCAAGGAGTTCGAGGTCTCTTATCAGAAGGGATCTAACGGATAGCAGCTTTGCACTGCGTTCCTTTTGTGGGGTTCTTCGCCACTCAGTGAACGCGCGCGCCGCGGCGCTCACAGCCTCATGCACCTGCGCCATCGAGGCGCCGCGAACGATCCCGAGCTCTGCTCCGGTGTAGGGTGAGACGATGGCTTTTGACTCCCCCTCTCCTCGCTTCCACTCGCCATCACTAAGGAGGCGAGCCTCAAGCGGAGCGGCGGGGGGATCAACAAACGCTTGCGTAGTAGATCGAGACGTTTTCATGATCGGACGCTCCGTGCGCCACAAGCCTGTGAGGGATTGCACCCTTTTAGTATGACCGAGGTCAGCCGCGGTCGCATACTTAAATCATGCATATCATTATAGTTTTCCAAGTCGGGTACAGCACATTCGTGCTCTGTCACCCTACTCATAAGCTATGAAATTCCCTATGATTTAGATGCCGCAGCGGTTGAGGTCGAATCATATCCTACGAGGTTCTCGGGCCCTCCTCCCATCCTCCCTCCAAACGGTGTAAGATCCCTTAACCGACCTATGAAACCATCGAACCGACTCAATCTTAACTACCAAGAACTCGCGCAGACCTTCCGCAAGCTGCCGTATCCGATAATCGACGTCCACTCCCACATCAACGGAGGTAAAGCCACCGAGATTTATGGGCAGGCCGCGCACGAGCATGGAGTAGGACTCACCTACTCAATGACCTCGCTCAAGGAGATCCCTCGGGTGAAGAGCATTCTCGGGGATCGAATCCGCTTCATCGCCATCCCGGATTTCGCAAACAAGGATCGTCGTGCGGCTGTCGGCACGGGCTACCTCGAAACGATCCCGCAGTTCAAACAACACGGCGCCAAGATCGTAAAGTTTTGGAACGCTCCTCGTATCTACGAGGGATCTGATGAGCCGTTCGCGACGAGCCCATTTAGATTGAACGCTCCGGAGCGCCTTGAGGTGATGAAGACTGCGATGGATCTCGGCATGATGTTCATGGCGCACATCGCGGACCCCGATACGTGGTTCAACACCAAATTCAAAGACTCCAATCGATACGGCACGAAACGGCAGCAATATGAAGTATTCGAGGAGGTCTTAGGGAAGATTCCTGTCCCGTGGATCGCCGCTCACATGGGGGGCTATCCAGAGGACTTAGAGCTTCTCTCAAGCCTGCTTGAGAGAAATAAAAATCTCTTCCTCGATTGCAGCGCAACGAAGTGGATCGTGCGTGAATTGAGCAAACACCCTCCTGAAAAGGTGCGTGCTTTCTTTACACGATGGAAGGGTAGGATCCTCTTCGGCTCAGATATCGTAACCAGCGACGCGCACCTCACACACTCAATCAACTCAAGTGAGATGGACGCGAAGGCCTCTACCCCTGAGGATGCGTACGATCTCTACGCCTCTCGTTACTGGTCGCTTCGGACCCTTTTAGAGACTGATCATGTTGGAGCTTCCCCGATCGCCGATCCCGATCTGCACCTTGTCGATCCAGACAACCATACCCCGCTCGACGCTCCCATCCTTCGGGGTTGCAAGTTGCCAGACGATGTCCTGAAAGAGTTGTATTTCGGTACCGCGCATCAGTTGTTGGGGGAATAGCCCCTTTCCTGAGACGTGAACCTGTTCACCTGAGATAAACAAACCGCGTAGTGATCACGGTCACTTATTTAGCCGGCAGGTGCCGTAGGTCCGGCAAATCGGAACATTTCCTAATGCCGCCCCGAGGAATGAGGGAGTATACTCATACCAACGTCGACATGGAGAGTTCGCTATGAGTAAAAACCTCGCTCCGTTCACCACTCGCTGGTTAGACCCTCGAGACATGCGAACAGCTTCAGCGGCAGATCCCCTAGCGATCGATGGCTTTGATCACATAGAGATCTATTGCGACTCCACGAAACAGAGCGCCTACTACCTCGTGAACGCCTTCGGATTCGTCCCGGTAGCGTACCGTGGACCTGAGACCGGCTGGCGGGAATCGGTCAGCATCGTTCTCAAGCAGGGCGAGGCAACCATAGTTCTCACCTGTCCCCTCAAGATGATGAGCTATATCGCTTCGTTCGTTCACGCACACAGCTTCTCGCCTCGAGACGTCGCGTTTGAGGTTCAGAATTGTGAGGCGGCGTACTACGAAGCGATGAGACGGGGCGCCACATCATCCTCGCCTCCGACCGAGTGGAAAGATGAGAGCGGCACCGTTATTCACGCCGCCATACGCACGTACGGTCATACCATCCACTCCTTCGTCGAACGGAGGAATTACAAAGGGGTCTATTGGCCCGGATTTAAGCCGTATTCAAAGATTTTCCCACGGACAAAGCCCAAGACCGAGGGCGGCCTGAAGATGATCGACCACGTCGTTGGCAACGTAGAGCTCGGCAAGATGAACGAATGGGTTGGGTTCTACGAGCGGATACTAGGTTTCACGCAACTGAAGCACTTTTCGGACAAAGAGATCTCCACCGAATATTCAGCGCTGATGTCTAAGGTCATGAACGGGGGCAAGGGTAAGATTAAACTGCCTATCAATGAGCCTGCCGCGGGAAAACGCAAATCGCAGATAGAGGAGTATCTCGAATTTCATCAAGGCGCGGGGGTGCAACACATCGCGTTTATCACCGACGACATCATCTCTACCGTGCGGGCCTTACGCGAACGTGATGTCCCCTTCCTCTACGTGCCGAAGACCTACTACGACGAGGCACCGAACCGGGTGGGCGCTATTAAGGAGGATCTCGCGGTACTTAAAGAGCTCGGCATCCTCGTCGATCGTGATGAGGATGGATACCTCTTGCAGATATTCACGAAGCCCCTTGAGGACCGCCCGACCCTCTTCTTTGAGATCATTCAGCGTGAAGGCTCGTCCGGATTCGGCAAAGGAAACTTTAAGGCGCTCTTTGAGGCGATTGAGCGAGAGCAAGCAGGGCGAGGAAATCTGTAATGAGGGGCCGAGATAGTGAAGCCCTCCTCTCACTCGGGATATGAATCATGACTCTCGATCAAGAAAACTCACTCCACATACTACTCGCAAGCATCTTCGATTACGCCGGGATGTTTCCTCCCGTGTCACGCCCCTTTGAAGCCGCTATCAAGGAGGCATGCTCTCTCAAAGACACCCTCTTCCGTCCATGGATGGTGGCCAGCGATATCGTTCTCGACACGGAGCATGCGCACAAGCTACGCGGGGTGAACCTCGGGGAGTACACCACCCGAAATCCATTTCGAGTGTGCATTATCGCAACGGAGGATTCCCAGCGGGTCTTAGATGAAGTGAGTCACCTTGTGCGCAAGGAGCCTCCAGTTGTTGTAAGCTCGATTGAGGTGAGAGCGTCCCCAGAGGAGATTACGGATATATTGGAGCAGTACGGGGCGTTCTGCTCATTACACGACATCCTTCTCTGCGTGGAGCCGAATCTCTCCGTGAATACATGGCAAGATGCCCTTAACGCGGCCGTTACGGGGCTTAAAGCATCCCCTTATCCGACCGCGCTCAAGTGCCGTCTGACCGGCCCGAACGGGATCGGGACTGGGCGTTTCACCGCGGCGATCATCTCGGCGAACGAGAGTGGTGTTCCACTAAAGGTCACCGGAGGACTTCATCACCCGATCGTCGAACCGGAGCGATATCCCTTTCCGATGGGTTTCCTCAACGTAAGCGTCGGTGTGATGCTGCATCGACACCTGGGCAAACGGATATCGTCCAAGACCCTTGAGGAGATCCTGATCAATCAGGACCCGAAGGCCTTCACCTTTGGCGATCAGCTTGGGTACAAAGAGCTTATAATATCGTTGAACAACCTTCTACGCGCAAAGAGCAAAGGGCATTTCACCATCGGAAGTTGTAGCCTGCATGAGCCCGACGCCGATCTTTCGAGATTGTTTGGGGTGGTGTGATGTAGGGCCTGGTAGCAGTGTGGTAAAAATGCAGCAATCGTATCGCCCCGTGATTATGGAGGAGTTACGACTACCCGTAAGCCTGAACGACCTCAGTGAAATTTTTGATGTGGAGGGGCAGGCTACGACTGCCCGTAAGGATCGCCTCCCTTGATGAGGAATGTGAATTCATAGAGGTAGTTCAACTGCACGGGCGGTCAGAGCCCGCCCCTCCATGGCCGCAACTACATCGTCGATCTGGTGATACACGGGCATGGTTATTCTGAAATGCAGAAAAGGATCGCCTCCCTTGATGAGGAATTTTATTTCACCCAGGTCGGCCAACCTTACTACATCGTCGATTGCTCATACCAACGATGTGACGTTGACCGAGCAACATTGTACTGCTTCGCGATTTGCTCGCGAGTCAGACGCGCCTCTCGCATTGCCCGTACTGCTCGCTCCCTAATCTTAAAAACGGCCCATTATTTTCCTAACGGCCGATAGTTCGGCAAGGATTGGGTACGTTCACGTGGAAAGTGCGCTATGTATGAGCCAAAGCAAGGGTTTGCTTTACCTCTGTGCTCGTTGGCACCTACTCCATTCCACGATGAGCCTCTTTTTAACAGGGCCACGAAATCCTGAGGTTCGATAGAATATCATAGCCTTTACGACCACATAGCACCCCCCACTCCATCCGATGAACACATAACTCTACACTAAATCCAGCTTTCGTAAATTTTTCCGCCAAGAAAGGGACTAGGCTGGTCGGTACCATCCTTGTCGGGACCTCTTGGCGACGAGGATCTACAGGTTCTCTATCATGGGATCGTAGTTGTTTATGATCTGTTTCTCCAAAAATAAGGTTGCCGAGCTGGTAGTCCTCACTGAGCTCGGGACTAAGCTTTTGAGCGCTTACCTTATCGCGGAAGACGGCCTCATCCCCTACTCCGCTCTCAAACACGAGTCCCTTTGCCAACCCCTTGGTCTCGCTTAACCACCTCATTTTATCGCACTGGAAGATCTTATCCACCGTAGTGTTTAGGATCTCCTCACATGCACTGACTGATAAAGTGAAGTACTGATATGGCTCCCTTGTCCACACGAGATTATTGAACCTCCTCAAGTGACTACTCCCCGGATGGACGTTTAACCAATCAGGCTTTTGGATTTCTTGTATCGTCTGATGCATCGCCTGCGTGAGCAGGCCCAGCTTGTCGACCATGTCCACGGAATCGGTGGAGAACACGCTGAAGGAGCTCCTCAGCTCGAACAAATTGCCCCCTGCCTGAGCGACCAAACGCAGATCTTCTTTTAAAACTTCACATTGAGCCTTAATATGCTCCTCGACCAACCGCGCAACGCGCGCAGCTATCGCCTCTCTATGGGCTTGCTGCTGTTCTGCGGTCGGCATGAGCAAGGGAGCAACATCGGCTGGATTGCGCGCAGTCCGTGTCAGACACATAAGCTCGTTTACATCAAAAACTCCTCTGCTGAGGCCCTGTTGAGCTTCCCCTCTCCCTCCGTGACTTTGCTCTGTACTTGCCATACTACACTCCTTTAAGGCGATTAGTTCACAGTTGGCAACTATAATACGCGATTGGTTGCGATAAAGATACTATTTTTAGAGCTCGCGATATGGCTCAAAATAGATGTTACCGAAATGAGGTGATCGCATCTGTTCGGTAAGGTCGTTGGGTGATAATTCCATCTTACCGAAATCGAGGAGATCGATGTTTGGCCAGGCCCCTCTTTCACGACATCGAAAGCGAGCAGTTCGTCGCTCGCTCCGTTGAACGAGCTCCCCTATTCGAGGTAGGTCAAGAATGAGCTGTACTGCGGATTCCGGCCGTGTACGACATCCAGATAGGCCTGCTTAAGCGTGGTTGTCGCTGGACCAGCCTTTCCATTGCCGACGACTTTGTCGTCGATCGTGCCGATAGGCGTCACTTCTGCTGCGGTACCCGTGAAGAACGCTTCGTCGGCTGCGTATACCTCATCGAGCATTATCTTACGCTCGGTTATGGTGAAGCCGAGATCTCGAGCGATCTCCATCACTGAAGAGCGTGTAATGCCTGCCAATATCGTTCCGAGTGGCGGCGTCACGATCTCATTTCGTTTGACGAGGAAGAAATTCTCTCCTGGTCCTTCCGCTATTGCACCTTCCTGGTCAAGAAAGAGCGCCTCGTGATACTTGGTTCCCTTGAGCTCGAGCACTGCGAGGATACTGTTGACATAGTGGCCACAGATCTTTGCGTCCGCTACTGTCGACTTAGGGTGTATTCGGATGTACTTACTCACCTTAATATCGGCAGCTTCGACAGGGAGGTATGCGCCCCAAGGCCAACACGCGATGATCAGCTCAACCGGAGAGTTCCGAGGATTCAATCCCATAACTCCGTAGCCGTGAATCGCTAACGGTCGGATGTAACCCTGTGCGAGATCGTTTCTGCTCAAGAGCTCGCAGGTCGCCTCGCATAGCTCCTCGACCGAGTAGGGGAGGGTCATCCCCAACACACTTGCTGAATACACCAAGCGATCCATGTGTTCCTTGAGTCGGAAGACAGCGCCGCCTTTATCGGTCTTATAGGCGCGAATTCCTTCGAAGGCTCCGTCTCCGTAGTGCAGAGTATGGGTCAGGACGTGTACCTTGGCATCCTCCCATAAAACAAACTTTCCATTCATCCAGATGTATTTGGTCGTGTCCATCAGGTGATCCTTTCAGCAATAACCTTAGCCATTTCGTGAGTCGAAACTTGCGTGCCCTCTCCGGCATAAATATCCGCGGTACGGAATCCATCATCGAGCGCGTGGGCTACAGCCGCTTCTATCGCATCAGCTTCGGTCGTCCAACCGAAGGAAAAGCGAAACATCATCGCTGCCGATAGTATTTGCGCTATCGGGTTGGCGATACCTCTCCCTGCAATGTCGGGTGCTGATCCTCCCGATGGTTCGTAGAGCCCGAATCCCTCTGCATTTAAGCTGGCGGAAGGGGTCAGCCCGAGAGACCCAGGAAGTGCGGCCGCGAGATCCGAGAGAATGTCACCGAAGAGATTCGAGGTGACGATAACGTCAAATTGGCCCGGATTCTTCACGAGCTGCAGAGCACAGTTGTCGACCAGCATATCGTCGAGTGCAACATCAGAGAAACGGGTATGAACTTCGCGCACGACTTCGCGCCACAGCTTGGAGGTGTGCATCACATTTGCCTTATCGACCGAGGTGACACGACGGCCGCGTTTGCGAGCAGCTTCGAATGCGACCTGTGCCACGAGGGCTATCTGATCCTCGGTGTATTCACCGACATCCTTAGCGTGGCGCTTTCCTCCGTCATTCCACATGACGTGCTCCCCGAAGTACACATCCCCTTGGAGCTCACGGACTATGAGGAGATCGACGCCCTGCGACGTAATTTCGTCACGAAGAGGGCAACTCCCTTTGAGCTGCGTGTACACCTTTGCAGGCCGGAAGTTGGCAGCGAGGCCGAATGTTTTGCGAAGCGCCAAAATGGAGTTCGTTTCGCATCCCTTCCATTTAGGGAGGTGTGCCTCCTCGACAGGCCCGCCGACAGAACCGAAAAGAACGGCGTCAGCAGCTCTGCATACGGCTATCGTCTCTTGAGGGAGGTGTGCGCCGTACTCTTCGAAAGCGGCTCCACCGACGAGAGCTTCGGTAGTCGCTACCTCTTGACCGTACACCTCACAGACCTTATGTACCACGGTGAGCGTTCCACGCATCACCTCGGGTCCAACGCCGTCGCCGGCCAACACTGCGATCGATTTTTTACTCATATATTTATCGGTTAGGTGCTCCTACGCTGAAGAACCAGCTCTGTTTCTGTTTGGCTTTCGCCTCTTCGATCTGTGGGATACGAGTTCGGAGATACTCCATATCGTCGAGCCCGTTGAGCATGCAGTGTTTCAAAAAGGGGTCGTAGGTGAAGCTCCAGCCTCGATCGCTTGAATCACTGACAGATTGCGTGGCGAGGTCAACGGAGAGATGCAGGTCGCTCCTAGTAACTTCCTCTAGCAGCGCGTCGACTACTGCGGCTTCGAGGGTGACAAGCAAGAGGCCGTTCTTGCCACTGTTAGACGCAAATATATCGGCGAAGGATTTAGCAATCACTACTCGTATTCCTGCTCCAATAAGCGCCCATACGGCGTGCTCGCGCGACGACCCACATCCGAAATTGCTATCGCCCACAAGGATCTGAGCACCCTTAAACCGTTCCTGATTGAGAAAGAACTCCGGGTCGGCAGCCTTTAGGCGCATGAATAGGTTTGCGCCGAACCCCTCACGGCTGATGCTGGTGAGAAACTGTGCTGGGATGATCATGTCGGTATCAACATCCTTAATAGGAAGAGGTGCAGCCTTTGAAGTGATGGTGGTGAATGGTTGCATCTGTAACTCCTATCCGTTGACTGAGGTGATGTGGCCAGCAACGGCGCTTGCTGCAACCGTGGCAGGGGAGGCTAGGTGGGTGATGCTTCCTTCGCCTTGGCGACCGATGAAGTTCCTGTTTGAGGTACTGATACAGCGGTCTCCTGCGGGCACTTTGTCGTCGTTCATACCGAGACACATCGAACATCCAGGCATTCGAAAGTGCGCGCCTGCGGATTCGAATATCTCCTTGAGTCCCTCTTGTTCCGCTTGAGCAGACACCGCCTCTGAGCCAGGAACAACGTACATAGTGACATCGGCGTGAACCTTGTTGTCCTTAAGCACTGAAGCGGCGATACGTAGATCCTCAATACGGCCATTTGTGCACGATCCGAGGAACGCCCACTGAACTTTGGTGCCCTTGATAGGCCTTCCTTCGCGAAGACGAGTGTACTTGAGCGCTTGTTCAGCCACTTTGCGGTGTGTTTCAGGAAGCTCCTCTATTCGAGGTATGGTACCGTTTACAGCGATCGCCTGTTCGGGATTCGTTCCCCACGTTACCATCGGGGATAACGCATCTATATCAACCGAGACTTCACGATCGTACAATGCTCCTTCATCACTAGCGAGCGCTCGCCAGAGATCTTCAGCGCGGTTCCAATCCGAATCCTTCGGAGCGTAGGGGCGACCCTTAATGTATGAAATGGTAGTATCGTCGGGCGATACAAGACCTGCGCGAGCACCGCACTCGATGCTCATGTTGCACACCGTCATCCGTTCTTCCATGGACATTCGTCGGATTGCGCTGCCGCAGTATTCAATCACGTGCCCATTTCCACCAGAGATACCGATATCAGCGATTAGTTTAAGGATGGCATCCTTAGCGAATACTCCGGCCTGGAATGTGCCGTCGAATGAGACCTTCATCGTCTTAGGTTGGCGCTGCAGGATCGAGCCGGTTGCCATCACGTGGCCTACCTCACTCGTCCCGATACCGAACGCTAAGGCTCCGAATGCACCGTGCGTTGATGTATGTGAATCGCCACACACTATTGTCATTCCTGGCTGCGTGAGGCCAAGCTCGGGACCAATTACATGAACGATCCCTTGATGACCGGAGCCGTAGTCGTAGAGGTGAATACCGAACTCTGCGCACATCTTTCGTAGTGCCTCGACTTGAGCGCGAGCGGAATCGTCAAAAATCTCGAAGCGATTGGTGCGAGTGGGGATGCTGTGATCGAGGGTTGCAGCGATCCGAGATCGATCAAAGAGCGGTATTCCACGTTCTTTGAGCAGGGTAAAAGCCTGAATTGAGGTGACTTCATGGATGAGCATGAAGTCGATAGTCAGGATATCCGGAGCGCCTGTATGAGGCTCCGCGGCTATGACGTGAGAATCCCAGATCTTTTCGATAATAGTACGTTTCATGGGTTATGTTTCACTCTGAAATGCGCTTCGATGTATGCGTGATTGACTCCGTCGATAAGTGCCCTCATCGCTGAGATCTCGATATCACTATCCTCCCCTTTGCCGGTGAAGGTTTTACCGCTTTCATCTGCTATCACGATAGTTGAGATACTTGTAGCAGAGATTCCCGACGTTGCGGATTCGCTGTGATAGCTCACTATCTGAAGCCCAGGGAAGCGTGCATCGATCGCCTTCTTGAGCGTCGCAAGTGCAGAGTCGCGACCTTCATACGATTCGTGAAGCTCACCAGAGAAATCGAAGAAGCGTCCGTTCAGAAATATCTCCGACTGATTACTGCGCTTGCCATAATCGAAGCTCTCGATAGCTATCGGCTTGCGGTACTCAAAGTATGCGCCAAGCACTTCGTGATCGGTAACTCCTTTGCGGCGAGTTTCATAGAATGTTTTGATGTACTGAGCGATCGCAGCCTTCTCACCGTCAGCGCAGCGGTAGCCAGCGGCTTCGATGACCGATTTTGCGTGGTTTCCCCCAGAAAGTGGTCCGAAAACGAATGAGATCTCTTTCCCGATCTCGCGCGGATCAAAGGGTTGATATGCGAGGGGATTGTTGAGGATCGCATTGGTGTGCCCCCCTGATGAGTGCTTCGCAGCATTCTCTCCTGTAATAGGCCAATGTGGTTGGCGTGGAAGCATGTGCGTTGCCACAAAATTAGAGAGGCTCTGGATCTGCTCGAGAGCTACACCGGTGTAAAAGGATCTCTCTGGGTCTGCGTCTGCTCCGAACTGGTGAAGTGTGAGTATCACTTGCTCGAGCGAAACGTTTCCAGCGCGCTCGCCGATACCGTTGAAGCACCCTTCAATCTGTCGACATGGCCCGGCGAATACAGCTTGCAGCGAATTGTGCAGGGCCAGTCCGAAATCGTTGTGACAGTGAGTTGACCAGATGATCTCTCGGGCCGGGTACTCTCGGGCGATGATCTTTGCGTGGCGGTTCATGAGGTTCACAAAGTAGTTTTCACCTTGAAGCCAGCAGCCGCCGCCGATTGTGTCGGGACAGTTAATGATGGTGGCGCCACCATCGATCGCAGCACGAATAAGATCTGTAGCGAAATCAAAATTCTCATCGACTCGCGAGTATCCTTCAGGACTGAACTCAATCTGCATGCCGGCTTTCGAGGCGATGAGGCAGAGCTCGTGTGTTTCGCGTATGAGAGCGGCTTTATCCTTTGAGCGATCTCCCAGTGAAGCTTCCATCAGATTGGGCGCAACAGGAAGATACATATGAAGGCGGGCTTTTCCGCCCCGTGTTGCTGGCGACAGCGACTCGATCGTTTTCTCTACTTGCTCGGGTCGTTGTTGGCAGAGAGCTGCAACAATGGGAGAGTCTGAGTGCGCAGCAAGCTCGGTCGCAATCGTGTGAACGATGTCGTAGTCGAGTTTGCTCGCCGACGGAAAGCCGGCTTCGAGGACGTCTATCCCGGCGCGATGGGCGAGGCGTGCGTATTCAAGGTTCTGCTCAAACGAAATAGCGGCGCCTGGGCATTGCTGACCATCGCGCAAGGTGGTGTCGAATATCGCGATCTTTCGGCTCTCATTCATCGTTGCGACCTCGCTACCTAGGCACTTCATGTTTGTTGAACCTTGATAGCGCATCGCTCTTGAGGTTCGACTCGCAGCAAAAAAAAGGCCCTGCGATGAAGCAGAGCCTTGAATCAGCGTGAGCTGGTGACTCTGCCTTACGAAGGCGTTACCACGAGTGCAAGGAGGTAAGTGAGTCTACTGAGCTGCATAAATAAACCTAACAACCTCGATACTACGAGTGAATACTCGATAAAGCAAGAGCGTTAGCACGGTGGTGAAAAATGGTTCCGTCGTGAGCATTATGAGAGTTTTGACGAAACGAGGCGGAGACGACGAAAAAACCGGAGGCGTATCCACCGAGATACGTTGAGGATTTTTTCGGCGGCTCCAACGAAGTTGCAGTCAAACTATCGAAATGCGCAA
>JBDLRS010000037.1:0-3387 GCA_039799965.1 Pseudomonadota bacterium | reverse complement strand
GTAGTGGGAGACTCCGTTCATCGACCTCCGCAACTCCCCTGGAGCCGAAACTCTTGTGGTTAATCCCTCGATAGTGGGGATGCCGGTCGTTTGAACCCCTCCTCGAATGCTTTTGCGTGAGATTCGCATGCTTACCGAGTTAACCATCAGCAATTTTGCCATCATCGAGCGTCAGTCCCTCTCCTTTCACGGGGGCTTCAATGTTATCAGCGGTGAGACCGGCGCCGGAAAGTCTATCATTCTCAACGCCCTTGAGTTCATCCTCGGCGGTAAAGGCTCTCCATCGTTAATCCGAACCGGCGCTGAGAGCTTAGAGGTTCAGGCGCTCTTTGACCTTACCGTATTGCCACCAGAGGTTCGCTCGGAGCTTCCTGAAATAGTTGGAGAGGGTGACGAATTAGTGGTGTCCCGTCTCTTGCCCCGTGAGGGGAGGGGAAAGGTCCTTATCAATGGACGTCTGGGGACGGTTGCGCTCCTTGAGGAGATAGTTCGAAAGCTCGTTAATATCTGTAGCCAACACCACCAGACGAAGCTCCTTGATCCCCGGTATCACCTCGACCTCCTCGATGGTTTCTGCGACAACCCGGAGCTTCTGGCCAAAATGAAGGAGGCTCACCGCGCCTGGGCCGAAAAGCGAGATGAGCTGAACCGTAGTAAGGAGGCGTTCGAGCAGGGCGCTGCCCGCAGGTCAGATCTTGAGCTCACGAGCTCAGAGCTTGAAGGGCTTCCGAACTTACGGCCGGGACGTCGCAAGGAATTAGAGTCTGAGATTAAACGGATCGGCAACTTCGAACGGCTCGTTCATCTCGGTCAGAAACTCTCCGACCTCCTTTCGGGGGAGGAGGGCATAGGGATCCGACTCAAAGAGGTCTCTTCGACCATGACCGAGATGCAGCGCCTCGACCCCTCGATCGCAAAGATCCAGGATGAGTTCGAGGGCGCCCGGCGGTCCCTCGGGGAGAGCGAGATCGGGGTCGCTCGGTATGTGGATTCCCTCGATGTTGACGCTTCAACCCTTGAGACCTTACGAGAGGAGCTCTCGGAGCTCGCCCGACTAGAGCGGAAATACCGTCTCGATGACGCCGGTTTGTGTGGCCTGAAGGCTCGGGTCGCTCGGGAGCTTGATCAGCTTTCTGGCGGCGAAGGGTACCGAGAATTAGAGCACGAGGTCGCCAAACTCCTTGAGTTTGCATACCAAGTTGGTAGGGAGCTCCGAAAGCTTCGTCAGAAAAGGGCCGACGAGCTGTGCAAAGCGGTCACCACCGACCTCAAAGAGCTCAATATGCGAGACGCGTCCCTCAAGGTGACCTTCTCCGAGTGTGAACCCGCAGCTCTCGGTATCGACAAACTTGAGTTCCTCATATCTACCAATAAGGGGGAGCCGCACGGTCCTCTCATTGATATTGCATCAGGTGGCGAGCTCTCTCGGGTCATGCTCGTGCTGAAAAAGATCTTACGAGAGCGTTCCGGTGTGAACGTGCTCATATTTGATGAGGTCGATGCCGGAGTTTCCGGTGGTGTCGCTCGCTCCGTTGGACGGATGCTGAAGGAGATCTCCAAGTGTTCTCAGGTAGTTTGCATTACCCATCTCCCTCAGGTCGCCTCACTTTCCGACCGCCATTTCCTGGTTAATAAAGAGGTAGGAGAGCGTGCCGTTACCGTCGTAAAGGAACTAACTGCGGAAGAGAAAGTAGATGAAATTGCAAGAATGTTAGCGGGTTATAAGATAACTGACGCATCGCGGGCCTCCGCGCGTGAGTTGATTACCAGCGCCTGAGGAGTACCATTCCTATCAGGCTAGAATCCTGTTTTGGTCCAGTTTGACCGGTGCCACTGGATGGCGTAGCCTTTGATGCCCCTACCAGCCTGATGCCTAAAAGGGGCCATGCACCACAAGCGGTGCCATGAAGGAGTTTACGAGTGACGGTATCGAACCAGAAAAAAGAGCTCGCTCATCGAGTTGCACGCCGACGCCGTCGTCGGCCGCAGCGTGTCCGTACCCTGATTACCCTGGTGGGGGTTCTTACCGTCGGATACCTCTCCTTTGCCCCAGCGCAGCACGCCCTCAATTCTTTTAAGAACGGTGCTGAGCGGTCTTTTATGACCTATCGCCTCCTGAGTGAGCGAGATGCCCTCCTTGCCGCCAATCAACGCCTTCAGGATGAGCTTGATGATTTGAAGGCCAAGACGATTCCAACCGGAAACACCTTTGAGGCCTCCGTTCGGGCGCAGCTTGAGGAGCTTCAAGGGATTATCGCCGCTGCAACAGAGCTTGACCTTGGGGAGGAGGGTCCGGTCGTTGCTCGCAAAGGGAAGAGGGGGAAGAAGGGTGATGAGATCGCCGCTGCCCGTAAGACCGCTCCACACCGCACGGCCAAAGCCTCAAAGGAACCTGCGATGGGTGGCAAAGAAGTTGAATGCCACGAGGATGAGGAACACGAGTGCGCTGTTTTGATCCGCAAGCACAACATCTCCCTTAAAATAGGGCCCTCGTTCTATGAACCTACCGAACCGGAGCCACAGAGCCCGTACTCTCCAACCGAGCGAGACCTTCTGCGCCGGCTTAGCTCTCTCTCCCAGGGACTTCGGGCTCTTCCGATCGGGTATCCAGTAGAGGGGGATGTGACCTCTCACTACGGATATCGGCTTTCACCATTCTCGCGTCGCGCTTCGTTCCATGAGGGGATGGACCTCTCCCTGGATACTGGGGGTGATGTTGTCACCACGGGTGACGGCGTTGTGAGCCAGGCTCGATACGACAGAGCGTACGGGTGGGTGGTTGACGTTGATCACTCCTCAAGCGTCTCCACACGGTATGCGCATCTCTCAAGGACCTTGGTCAAGGTCGGGCAGCGCGTGCGTCGCGGAGACAGGATCGCGCTCTCGGGAAATACTGGACGCTCAACAGGCCCGCACGTTCACTACGAAGTTCGCATCAACGGACGCGCCCGTAATCCGAAGCCGTTCGCGCTCCTTCCGCAGCGTCTGGCTTCCGTGACTGCTTTTTATCCTACATTCGGCAGTTAAGGAGGATGAAAACGGGGCATCTGGCAAAAATCACGGCGGAAAAATCACGGCGGCCTGCACCATTTTCGCTCTCCTTAACTGCCGAATGAAGGTTACACCCAAACGTTACACCATGGTGAGAGTCATACTCGCGAGCGCCGGGCGGCGATAGAGTTACCAAAATATGTTATCAACCCTTCATCTTCCTTAACTGCCGATCTAGCAGGGTGTGAAAAATGGTTCCGTCGTGAGCATTTAGAGAGTTTTGACGAAACGAGGCGGAGACGACGAAAAAACCGGAGGCGTATCCACTGAGATACGTTGAGGATTTTTTCGGCGGCTCCAACGAAGTTGCAGTCAAACTATCGAAATGCGCAACAG
>JBDLRS010000036.1:0-11138 GCA_039799965.1 Pseudomonadota bacterium | reverse complement strand
GGTGAAAAATGATTTCCTGTTGCGCATTTCGATAGTTTGACTGCAACTTCGTTGGAGCCGCCGAAAAAATACTCAACGTATCTCAGTGGATACGCCTCCGGTTTTTTCGTCATCTCCGCCTCGTTTCGTCAAAACTCTCAAAATGCTCACGACGGAACCATTTTTCACCACCCTGCTATTTGCCTACTCAGAACATGTCTCTATCGGATAGTAGCTGGATGCGAGCTCTTGAACCACGGATACCACCGAGCATTCGTGAAGATCCGGCCAAAAGATATCATGCAGCTGATCCGTCATCACTGTGATCTCTTTTGGATGTGCCACCTCACAGCGCAAGGTATAATCCCACGATCCCAAGAGCCTCATCATGCTGACAACATGTGAATATTGCTGACACCACTTCAGAAGAGCCTTGTGAGTTTGCGCTGAAAAGGTGGTGAATCGAAGTTGCAGTCGGTACACCAACATCCCGAGCCATGAGGGTGAAATGAGGTAGGGATTGCCGGCGATGATGCCATTTTTAATCAGACTGTTCATCCTGTATCCCACCGTTGATTGAGGGATGTCGGTAACTGAGGCTATCTCTCGGTATGACATGACCCCACGCTGTCCCAGCGCCTGAAGAATCTGATGATCGATCGGATCTACGGCCTTTGAATGATTTTCGGGAAGTTGGGTCAAGCAGTACGAATGCTTGGTTCCTTCGGGGGCAAGATACTTACGTCCAAACCACCAATATCCTGTCGATACGGCGGTCTCACGATTGACGAATATACCTTTCGTCTTTGAGTCAAGCTCCTCTAGGTGCTTTGTAACTTGAGCCATCGAGAGGGCCTCTATCCCGACGATGTATTCGTGCTGACCAGCGGTTCTGTAAAACCATCTCACACCGGATGATTTCATGACCGACTTGATAAGGTCAGCTTGAATACCCTTTGTGGGCCGAGAAGGGGTAAAGAACACTTCAACCTCGGTGGCTCCCATCATGAAGGTGTTAATGAAGACGCGATGCGCTACATGCTGTTCCTTTTGCCATCTACCGATCTTGCTCTGAAGGGTGCTCTCACGAATGCGCAGTTCGTCAGCAAGCTCGGCGATCGTGCGATCGCCGATATACTGTAAGCTATAGAGAATCTTTCTATCCTCTTGAGTGATGGTCATTGCAGGGGCTCCAAAATCTGGCTTCTACACTGCAGATGCACCGCGGAGGCTGCGCGCTGCAAGTATTACTAATCCTACATTCGGCAGGTGCGGGTCTGAAAACGGCGCATCTGACTACAATCACTTTGTCTTTTCAATGTTCGGTGCCGACCCTGACGGTGCCAGGGTTGCGCCTTTCGAAAAGTTCAAAATACCTCGTGCTTTTAGCCATCTGCACCATTTTTCACCACCCTGCTAGTCTCGCCTCCGTTCGTGCCAGAGAGGGCAGGGTGGGGTACTCCCCAGTCCAGCCAGAAATGACCGACATAATGCGCAAAATCTGCTCAAACGCTATGTTAAGGACGATCTTCAATCGTTGACTTCACCAAGGTGCTTGCAGAATGCTTTCACTATCCTTGTGTACCGCAAGAACGCCATTATTATGGTTCTATCCGTATCACGCTGCGACGAATTGTATGCTTACAACAGGGAAGGACAAGAGGGAAGCAACGGCCGTTGAGGGATCCCATCTCGCAACGGTGGGGCAGTCGTTGTTGTCCAGGGGGCAGGATGAATGTAGCTGGCTAGCCCTTTGGTTTACTCAACGTATAGACCAAATTATCGAAATTAAACATTTGAGAGGCGCAGATTATGGCTCGCGCGATTTGGCAGCTGCAATTTGGCAAGCTGCGTTCCATCCCAACGTTATTCTTGCATTTGTTGTCGACCGAGCTGTATTTAAATGTCAATCCGGGCTGCCCTCAGAATGTCCAACAACGGACAGATTTCTAACCGCGGCAGCCAGAGAAGAAATTGGTAATGCTGTGGACCGTCTCCGCGCGGACAGAGAAAGCGGTGCCGTAACTCCTCAAAGTATCACCCTTGCTGCGTTATCGAGAACATTCGATCAACGGTATAGTGAGTATAGTGATTTGTCATGGACCAAGAGCGAGAGGGATTTCCTCGTGGAGGAGGCCTGGCACCTACACAAACTAGCGCAGGATCGCTTTCCTAAAACTCCTGAGGCCTTTGGAGGTTTTCTAGAGGACCTATTGGAGCAGTATAAGCGCTTTAGAGCACCCCAGGTAACCCCATTGATTTTTCTGACCGGAATAGCGGCCGCAGCACTATCTTCTATGGACGAGCAGGAGAGTGGAGCAGAAGCTTACGATACGATTGTTCGTATGTTCGGCGAAGCGACTACTCAGGGCCTTCGGAGGGCAACGAGAGCATTTCAGGTCATAAGTTCCGTTATTATTGGCCACCTTCAGGGCCACCCACCTTTAGAGAGGTTTTCTCTCTCGTCATTTAGTAATGCAACCGTTAACTATCGATATGAGAGGGTTTTAGAAGCCGCATTAGATCCCAGGTTGCAACAAAGGATCTTCGATGACCCGCAACAAAACCCGCAACAAAACCCGCAACAATACAATGCATTAATCCATGACGATGCATTAATCCGTGCTTTGCGCACCTTTATGGCTCGCGTATGCCCCCCACATGAGGTGGATTTAAGTACAGGGGAAGGGGACTTGTATCCCGATTTCGGGACGCTTGTTTCAGATGTTGTGAGAGACGAGCATTCCAAAAGTAAACCGAGCGGGAGCTTAAATAATAGTTGTCAAACGCTGCCATCCGAGTCTTGGTTGCAATCGGTGGCCACAATAGAGAATGGCGAGGATATCGAACGGCTTGCTGACCCGAATTACCTGCGATCTTTGTCACGCTCCTGGGACGCTTTAGTGGTGGTAGCTAAAGTATTGACTCAACACACCAATAATTTCTCCCCCGCTGATATCAAAAAGATAGCAAGCGCAGTCACAATGTTTTTAGAAGAACTTAGGGGCGCTCATGAAAGAGCGGTCCGGGAAAAGAGAGAAAATCGGAAAGAACGGAAACGATCGGAGGCACTGTCTCTTAAAGATGCACAGGCAGATTCAACACAGAATGCTGCGCATGCTGCTCGTGAAGCAGCCAAAGAAGCTCGAAATGAGTATTACTCGAGCTATCAACCGGCCGCAGTAACTGGCCGATCGGACGCTGCTTTGACCGGGATGTGTAACTACACTCCATCTCCCGCGAAACAAGCGGTCCTTGATGAGGTTAAAGGCGGTGTTACATCGCTCAGGGAGTCTTTTCTCGATAGGAGAGGAGTGCTCGATTCCGACGCGCCAAAGAAGGGAGACCCCTTTATCGATCAATTCGCCAACCTATTGTTTGAGCCTACGAACATCGGGGCCGTTCTCAAGGCGTGCGATTTTGATGATCTTTCGAAATTTCGAAGCTCTATATCGATTTCGAGCAAAACGCCCGATCGCTCCAACCTCAATGCGTTAGGTGATCTCTACAGGCAGAGTGAATCGGTCCGTGCATGCCTTGCTAAGATACTAACGAGTGACGATAAGAATGTGATTCTTTTCGTTGGCGCGCTTACCTTGGATGTACATACACTCAAAGCTCTACGAGTCGCGACTAGTGAACAGTTGCAAACCTTCAAGGAGCGTATTCGAGGGGTCGTTAGCGGAGCGGAGCGAGTGGCATCCGTCAAGACTAAGAGGGTGAGTGACGGGAGTTCTTCCGTAACCACCGACCATTCGTCCGAGATTCCCGCTGGATTTTGGGGGCAGATCGCTGGAGATGAGGAGGATTGGGATAAGAGGTACAATGGAGACGGTAGCATAACGCTGATAAGGATCGAGGATGGCGTGTCCCTCACGATTCCCATGAAGAAACTCAAGATCCTGGACGAATCAGTCGCTTATTTTAGGAAGAACTTCAACAAAGCGGAGTCGCAGCGAGAGCTTGACCTAATGCTGCAGCGGCTCGAGAGTGAGGGTTATTCGGTCACCCGCCAAGACCAGCAAACCAGAGTGGCCCACGTGGGGGCCGACGTTGACGTAACGATAGACAATAGCTCCCCCCGCGAGGGGATCGGCAGGATACAAAAGCTGGTGGCGGGATGCGAGTCGTATCGAGCTGAGCTGGACGCCCTGTATAACCATGCGCGCGAAAGTGGTGTAGATCTTACCCTCGTTACTGATGACTCTGGTTGCTCTGCTGTCGTATCGGAAGATCAGATCCGTATGAATGGCATCTACCCAACTCGACAGGAGATGCAAACTATTCGCACGAAAATTGAGGAGGCGAAGGTTAGGCAGTCCGAAGCCCGAACAGCGCAGGTACGCATCGAGGCCCTTCGTAATAGAGCGGAGCGTCTCCTGCCGAACCACGACACCCCGTCAATTATCCTTGATGCGACGGTTCTGATAGACTTTTCGGCTTCCTTCAGAGGCACGCCCTTGCTTAAGCTCTTGAAGCTCGTTAGCGAGAGCGGGGTACGCCTCTATGTGCCTGCTACCGTGTTCTTTGAATGCACTGGGATGGTGCCGTCTATACGGGATGGGGAGCGGCAGATGGAACTAGTTCTGCTCTTTGCCTTGAGCGATCATAGGAGCGCTCTCTTTACGAGCGCTCCTATGATCTCCGTGGCTCAGAATGGGTCGGGAGTTGGAGTCGTAGGATGTGCTAACTTGTCCGAAGAGGGTAACCCGAACGTTATAATTGTAGAGGGTCCCTATGACCGCGACCATTTCAGAAACGTGAGGAAGGAGAAAGGGGTCTATCTACGAAATGATACGGTGGGTGGAAGTCTTGCTGACCACTTGAGGAGCGTACATTTGTTGGGAGAGGGTGCGGGCGATCGCTCCATTAGAGAGTTCTACACCGACATGAGGAAAAGGATTGAAGAGAGGGGGAACACCCCAAAGATACTCATATGCTCCGATGACTTCGGTCTACAGTCGCAGGATGAGATCACGTTCGGGGCAAGGGACCTCATCTCGTACCTGTACGTCCTCAGTACGCCAGATCAGATAGGGAGCCTTTTAGGGAGTAAAGATGCCATCTATGAGAACGATTTAGTCGATACCATCGCGGCCGCCAGCCACCGCAGGCTTCCGCGGCGCATGCATTGGCGTTTGCAGGAGAGACGCGCAGGTCAGAAGACCATAAAGCAAATATTTGAATCAGAGCAGTCCACACGAATAAATTGATGTACTACCACTCCACGATGAGCCTTAAAAAGATCCGCAAGGCAAGGGGCAAGGTCACCCCGTACGCCGTTGGCCCTACGGATCTGAGAGGTTCACAACGTTCAGCTAGGACTGGGGATTGAAGAGGTTGGCTGAGGCTTCGTGAGCATTAGGATCGCTTTATTATCACTCAGAACCACGAGATCGGGAGCAGACAAGTTCATGTAGAAACCTTGTTTAATGATAATGCTCTTCGCACCAGTGCCGGCATTGTCTGTGCCTAAATCTCCAGACTGGTTGGGGGTTGTTGTTTCTATTGAGATGTTACCGGCCCCTCTATCCGCTGTGATCGATATAATAGTGAAACGAGGGGCTGCTTGTTTAGAATTTGACGGGGAATCAACAACAATCTCTCCCCCGATGAAACGTTGTAGTTGGTTGGAGGCGCATTCAAGGTGTTGATTTCCGATCCACCTTATGTCCCCGCGTTTCAAAATATCCATAGAACGAAGCTGGGACGAGTCGCCCAAACCTCCAGATGCTTCGCCACCCTCCCGACTAGGGGCTGCTACTGTGAGCGAACTTAAGCCAGTTCTGCTATTCTGAAAGGCTGTCA
Source organism: Pseudomonadota bacterium (assembly GCA_039799965.1). Classification (GTDB taxonomy): domain Bacteria; phylum Bdellovibrionota_C; class UBA2361; order UBA2361; family OMII01; genus OMII01. The sequence continues at coordinate 5,351 of JBDLRS010000036.1, read as the reverse complement.
TACTCTCTCTCTCCTATCACCCAAACACGGTTCATCTTCAACTCGGTAGCCTGTCTCACACCCTCACCATTGAGAATATAGAAATGGCAACGCTACACAAACGTTGCGCGAAAATAAACCAAATATCTACTTCTTTTGGTCAGATCCGGCGATAGGCACCACGCTGCTGATGTCTAGTTTTTCATAGTCGAGCATACTGCTCTAGTTCGGCAGCGAAGAGATAAAGTTGCTCGTTCGGGTACGTTCACGTTTACGTGCACGAGCACGTTCACGTGGAAAGGGCGCTATGTATGAGCCAAAACAAGGATTTACGTTACCTCTGTACTCGTTGGCACCCACTCCATTCCACGATGAGCCTCATTGAAAAGCCAACGAAGGTGTAGAAAACTCATGATGATATCTTCGTAATCTTCGACCGGATCGGGTTACTCACACCTGACGTAGGAAGGTGGAAGCTTCTTCACGATTCGGGCAAACGCGGCTTGCTCTCTCTTTGACCGCTTATAGATAGCGGCAAGTCCACGGGGTCTCCGTCCCGCAAAGAGCTGTGCAAAGGCTTTCATCAATTGCTTCTTCGGAACTTGCTGTAGGCTACACGACATCGGAATCACTTCGCACTTAAAGTTTTGTCCTGTACTGTTTTGCAAAGCGCGCTCCATATACGAGAGAATAGTAGCTCCTCTTCTGAGGAATGGCACGGTATACCTACCCTCTTCGCCTTTCCAGATACCAGCCCGAGCGGCGGCGAGAGCCAGATTGGTGAGCTTTGAGATGGTAAGGCGCGTGTGCTCGAACGGACCTCTCAACACCTTTGGATCGAGAGCATTGCACTGACTGGGTATTAACCTATCCTTACACACCAGCATATCTGGTGTCACCGCGCTCTCTCGCCCAAGGAATCTCCAAACACCCACCAGGGTCGTTCCTGACCTGAAGTGGGACTCAGGAATCGAGAATCCCGAGGGGCCTGGTGGATAGTTCTCCGCCGGTGTTGGTGCCCCCGTTGCGGAAAAGATCTGGTTAAGGGGTGCGTCAGCAAGCGGAATTGTGAGTAGAGACACGGTGCTGTTAATTGAGGAGAAGTGCACGTAAGGTACCCCATCGATAAGGATTCGACAGGGTGCATCAGCAGGCGTTATGAGCCGTTTGGCCTCAATCTTCACAGGTTTTCGCGCGGCGAGCGCTCGACCGGTCTCGAAGAGCGGATCGAAGGAGATGGCCTCAAGTCCCGTTGCAACAGTGTAGAGCGTTGAGCTATCGAGGGCCGCGGTGAACTGCCCGTCGCCATCAGTTATCTTGGTTTCGGCGTTAATCTTCACCGGAGCTCCCGCAATGGGTGTGTTGAGGATCGTCAGCTTGAAGACCCCATCGGCTGCTGGTTGAGTCGGCGTTGGGGTTGGCGTAGCTGCTTTGGTAGGGGTCTCCGTAGCCGTCTCGGTTGGAGTTGTTGTTGGCGTTTCAGTTGGCGTCGTAGTCGCCGTCTCAGTTGGGGGTGTTGTTGGAGTTTCTGTTGGAGTAGTTGTTGGGGTCTCGGTAGGGGTAGTTGTCGGAGTCTCGGTTGGGGTCTCGGTCGGGGTTTGGGTTGGCGTCTCGGTCGGGGTCTCGGTTGGGGTCTCAGTTGGGGTTTCGGTTGGGGTCTCAGTTGGGGTTTCGGTTGGGGTTTCAGTTGGCGTCTCGGTTGGGGTTTCGGTCGGCGTCTCAGTTGGGGTTTCAGTTGGCGTCTCGGTTGGGGTCTCAGTTGGGGTTTCGGTTGGGGTTTCAGTTGGGGTTTCGGTTGGGGTTTCGGTCGGCGTCTCAGTCGGGGTTTCGGTTGGGGTTTCAGTCGGGGTTTCAGTTGGGGTCGTTGTTGGAGTCACCGTCGAAGTATTCGAGGGTATCGAGGAGCCGAAGGTCCACACACTCCCTGCAAGCGGGCCCGCAGCTAGCTTCAATCCATCACTTGAAGAGGTGATAGAGAGCCACATCGCCGACCCTGTTTCCGTTTGTGGTGTCCATGTGGCACCGCTATCAGTGGATATATATACATAACCATCATAGTCAGCGGCTGCGAGCCTTGTGCCATCATCTGATATTGCAATGTCGGACCAAGCTTTCCAGCCGGAGCTTGTGCGTTCTGTCCACGTCGAGCCGCTATCGGAGGATGTGTAGATGTACTCTTGCCAAGCGACGGCTGCGAGGTGTGTCCCGTCACTTGAGGAGGATATAGAACTCCAACTGTGGCTATAAAACGTGCGCGTTGTCCACGTTTGGCCGCTATCTGCAGAGGTATAGATGGTCCCGGCATCGTCGGTTGCTGCGAGCTTAGTGCCATCGCTTGAGGAGGTGATAGAGGTCCACGATGTCAAGCCGGCTCCCGTTTGCTCCGTCCAGGTGGCACCACTGTCATAGGATGTGTATATATAACCGAGATAGGGGATCGCCGCGAGCTTTGTTCCATCACTTGATGATGTGATACCGAGCCACTGTCTGGCGCCGGCTGTCGTTAGCTGTGTCCAGGTAGCACCGCTATCCGAGGATGTATAGATGTACCCTGCAGAGTCATCCGCAACCGCAGCGAGTTTTGTGCCATCACGTGAGGAGGCGATAGAGATCCAGTTTCTTAATCCAGCTCCCGTTTGCTCTGTCCACGAAGCGCCACTATCAGATGAGGTATAGATATATCCTGGGGTGCTGCCGTCCTCATTTCCCCAGTCCACGGCTGCGAGCCTTGTTCCATCACTTGATGATGCTATCGAAGCCCACGTTCTCGAGCCGGCAGTGGTTCTCTCCGTCCATTGCGCTGACACACTGCGGGGCGCATAAAGCGTTACCATGCTCACAAGAAGCATCAGGACCACTCTGAAGCTAGCCAGCGGTTGCAGCGGTGAGGCTCCGTACTTCATACAGCCTCGTTGCACTATCGCCAGCACCGTCACGGCGCGTTGATCATGCCTTGATGCTCGGACAAGGTCGCAAGGTCTCAAGGTAGTTGGTTCGGGTGACCCTATCGGGTCAAAAGAGCTTTTCATCCATATGATGAGATCACCCCAGTTGGGTAAAATCTTCAGGATTTTTTTAATTTCGCGTCTATTTCAAATCTTTTTTTTAAAGAGGGGCGTGTCGTCACATGTATAGAGGCTTACCAAGTCGGGGATCGGTACCAAATCTGTACCGTTTGCCCTTACGAAGCGATTTGCATTCGGTCTGTTAAGATCTGTATGCCATAGTGCGCAAGAATCAAACGAAGTCACTTTAAAGTTCGCTCGCTGCCGCTCGATCAGGGAAATGTAGTGCACCCCCATCGGACCGAGTGGTGACGACACCGAGTGGTAACAAAACCTCCATTTAGGCACATCTCTCGCATTCGTGATGTTTTTTTACAATATTACGGCGCTTTTTTGCGCGTTCCGTGCCACGGTTGCGTAGTCTATGGAATAGCCTATCTTGACGACACAAAGACGTGTGGCCTGCAGACTCGGTTCAGCCGTTGCAAAAATGAGGCACACCTACGTCGGCTACCCACAGGGATCACTAATCCGGAGCGAATACTATGGTGCAATACATGATTGTCCGGCCGTCGCAAATCATGACACAACAGAATGATGCACTTAACGGTATGAGCTTTGACGGCGGGGGTGTAGAGGGAACGGTGCCTACGGCCGAAGGCGCCCAGAGATCCAAATCTTCGTTACCGCTTGAGACGCAGATCCATATTGTGGAATATCCGGACTGGAGTGAGTTTGCACATCCTCCCCAAAGAGTCGAATGGGACGGCCAATCTGAAGATGTTGTGACAATCCCTTTCCTGGAAGATAGCATAGCTCACCGAAGTTGCTTGAAAGAGACTCTTTGGGCAATTGAAAACGAGGCCGGGAAAGAAGTTAACCTTACTGTCTTTAAATCGGTGCCTGATGACCATCCCGTTAAACATATTGCTCAAACGAACGTTGCCGTTCTTACATTGTCGGAAGAGGCGGGGGGACAGTGGCTGGTTGTGGTCCCTCTTGCTGGAAATCAACCTCCCATTGTGATGCTTACGGCTCCACAAGGCCAGGTCGAGCAGCTTCACCCCGACAATATCGTGCAGATGCCATGTAGCTTAGGGGTTTCAAGCTTGGCGGCTGCCAAGCTATCCGAGATAGTGAACTTCATTAAGTCCCGGCGAGAATACGCAGAGAATCAAAAAAAGGAACACGCAGAGGAGCAAACCAATTAGTACGGTATCATGAAGAGAGAGACTGTGGGGTTAGGGGAGAGCTAGCAGGATGGTTAAAAATCAGCTCCTGTTGCGCGTTTCGATAGTTTGACCTCCCCCTCGCTAAGGCTTCGGAGCACAGGGCACCTTCGTTGGAGCTGCCGAAAAGATACTCAACCTATCTTGGGGGATAGGCTGCCGGCTTTACGTCGTCTCCTCTCCGTTTCGTCAAAGCTCTCACAACGCACACTACGGAAACCTTTTGCACTGGAACTCTTTTGCACTGGAACCCTCTTTCACCACCGTGTTCGTTCCGCAAACAAGAACACGCATCGTCCACTGTAGGGCATGCCGGTAGAAAATTAGTGAGCCCCTTCACGGATCCCACGAATGGCTTGGAGAATCAATTCGAACGTTTCGTTCTCAGATCCGGAGACCGAGACTTGGATAACCGGCTCATCTGGCCCCGGTGTTTCAAGTGTTGCGAGCTGGGAATCAAGCAGAGAAACTGGCATATATTCGTGCTTTCGAAGTCGCATCCGCTCTTCGATGATCTGCTTTGGCGCATCAAGGAAGATAAACCTTACCGTGCCCTCAAGCCCCTCAGTCAATTTTTCCCGATAGGCTCTCTTTAGTGCCGAGCAGGTGATGACAGACCAAGTTTGCGTGACCTGACTCATCGCAACGTTAAGTCTCCCAAGCCACGGCCATCGATCGTCATCCGTCAGAGGGATACCCGACATCATCTTTTGCTTCATCTCAGGCGTATGAAACTCGTCCGCCTCTATGACTCGTTCGCACCCAAGATACTGAGCGGTGCGAGCGGCTAATGTGGTTTTGCCGCATCCACATACTCCCATGAAGATAAGTCTGATATGTGGTTCCATATGTACCGTCCGATCCTTAAACTGACACGCCGAACGAATCCGATGGTGTTCGATTTCGCCCGGGTTGGAGAGGATATCGCAATATAGAGCGCCGCCGCAAGCTTGTAGACCGGCGCGGAGGCTCACCCCCCAGTGAGGATCTTTTGAGGGAGCTATTCAGTAATCCTACTCGCACCTGACGTAGGTATCTGGGATTTTTTTGAGGATTCGCGCGAATGCGGACTTCTCTTGCGTTGATCGTTTGGAGATATGCGCAAGACCTTTAGGCACACGTCCTGCGAAGATCTTCG
>JBDLRS010000035.1:0-44156 GCA_039799965.1 Pseudomonadota bacterium | reverse complement strand
CCGCCCCCCAAAGAGCCGTAATCTCGTACCGCCTGACCGCCAAAGCTGCCTTTCACCTGGATTGAAGCGGCCCGGGCCTCGGGGGGAGCGATTTTGAAAAAAATAATTGCGACGCCCTATGGGGCAGGCTGGCCGACACCACCTCGGCGTGCGCCGCGCGGGTTTACCAGGGGCTTGTCCGACCAGAGTGCGTGAAGCGGGTGCGACAACTCACATCCACTGAGTTCTTCACAGATGTTGCCCCCAGCAGGGAGGTTTTCGCTTTACAATCGGGACGCTGTACGGCAGCTTGCACGCATGATGGTGCTCATGTGTGACGCTGTCATCATGATCGTATCACTCACTATCGGAGGATATATGTCTCTCGGTTCGCACGTGGCAACATCATCAACTAGCCAGCCCACAATCACCCAGCGTCCCTTTGGCACCACACGCGCCGGCGAGAGGGTCGTTGAATACACCCTCACTAATCCAGAGGGGATCTCAACATCGATCCTCACCTGGGGTGGTATTATCAGAACCCTCTCGACTCCCGACCGAAACGGGATACTCGCCGACATCGTACTCGGTTTTGACTCACTAGAGCCGTACGAGGATAGACACCCCTATTTCGGGACTATTACCGGGCGATTCGCCAACCGGATTGCTCGGGGCCAATTCACCCTCGATGGGGCAACGTATACCCTGGCGACCAACAACGGGCCGAACCATCTCCACGGAGGAATCAACGGATTCGACCGCAAGGTATGGACCGCGACGAGCTCCTCAACTTCTGGCGCCGTTCACCTCACCCTCTCCTACCTGAGCCCCGATGGCGAGGAGGGATATCCTGGAGAACTATCAACCACCGTGACCTATACCATCACCTCTGAGAATTCTCTGGAGATCGACTATCAGGCAACAACCACCAAGGCGACACCGGTCAACCTCACGAATCACGCCTACTTTAACCTTGCAGGACACGATTCAGGGGATGTTCTCCTTCAGGAGCTCGTGATTGCGGCAGACAGGATGGTTCCGGTGGATGAAACCTCGATACCCCTTGGTCCCCTCACCTCCGTGGCAAACACCCCTTTCGACTTCCGTACCCCACACACGATCGGTGAACGGATAGCTGACGTCGGAATCGGCTACGATCATACCTATGTCTTGTCTGACACTCCCCGGCCCCTCACCACGGCGGCTCGCGCAACGGACCAAAAATCGGGCAGAGTCGTGGAGATACTCACCACGGAACCAGGAGTTCAGCTCTATACCGGGAACTACCTGGACGGAAGCGTCACGGGCAAGGGGGGAACGCCATACAAGAAACACGCCGGTTTTTGCCTTGAGACTCAGCACTTCCCCGATTCTGTGAATCAACCAAGCTACCCTTCGACGATACTCCGTCCGGGGGAGAGATTTTGCTCGACGACCGTTATTCGGTGCGGTGTGAGCTAACTACATCATTCTTGAGACGCAACTAAGCTTTGATAGGGACAAAATCGCACCGGGGGTCGTTAGGGGCCACCCCCCTAACCCGTCATCAAAATCTTAGCAAAGCTAAGTTTTGATAGGTACAATTAGCGAAGCTAAGTTTTGATAGGGACAAAATCGCACCGGGGGTCGTTAGGGGCCACCCCCCTAACCCGTCATCAAAATCTTAGCGAAGCTAAGTTTTGATAGGGACAATTAGCGAAGCTAAGCTTTGATAGGGACAAAATCGCACCGGGGGTCGTTAGGGCCCCCCCCTAACCCGTCATCAAAATCTTAGCGAAGCTAAGTTTTGATAGGGACAATATGGAAGCGGGGGTGGGATTTGAACCCACGACCTCCAGGTTATGAGCCTGACGAGCTAACCGGGCTGCTCTACCCCGCATCAAGGAACGTCGCCTAGAACAAATGTGACGACTAGGTGGGTGACTATACACGGGCAGGTAGGTACGTGCAACCAAACTGGGCGATTATAAGCGATGAGGAACCAATTATATCTCCCGTGTCCTCCTCTTTTTACTTTCTCCACATTACGTGCCACCCTTATTCGGCCTCATGAATACGCCCGTTTACGCCATCGCTTTTGACCCAGAGAACCGGCTCTGGCTCCATTTTACGAGCCCTGTACGGCTCTATACGGCTCGCTCAGCGACCGAGGTCGTGTCAACCATGACAGAGGTGGAAAGGGCGTGTACATGCGACGGTGTATGGGCTGTGGGATGGGTGAGTTATGAGGCCGCCCCTGGCTTTGATCCAGCCCTTGAGGTTCGGGAGGAACACTCCTTTCCCAAGGTGTGGTTCGCAACCTTCAGGCCACCTACACCTCTCACCTCCCTTTCGAATCACACACCACCTGAACTCATGTCGTGGGCTCCCTCCATTACCAAGGAGGAGTACCTTCAGGGTGTCGGCGCGGTTAAAGAGGCTATCGCTCGGGGGGACACCTATCAAACAAACTACTCCTTCAGGCTTACAACGCCTGTCACGCCCGATCCTCATCACCTCTTAGGGCAGATGATAGGTAGTCAGGGAGGGGCCTACGGATGCCTCATCCATACCGAAGAATTCGCTATCGTGAGCGCGTCACCGGAGCTCTTCTTCTCAAAAAGAGGCACCACGCTCACGAGTCGGCCCATGAAGGGAACCAGCCCCCGCGGACGAACCCTTGAGGAGGACCGTTCGCTGGCGAATGAGCTTCAAAGCTCCCCTAAGAACCGGGCGGAAAATATCATGATCGTCGATATGACTCGTAACGACCTCAGTCGTATCGCGCATCGGGGATCCGTTCAGTGGCCCGAGGTGTGCGCGATCGAAAAGTACCCTCCGATGTTTCAAATGACGAGTGAGGTGCAGGCCACAACCGACGCTTCGCTGGTCGATATCTTTCGCGCGCTCTTTCCGGCCGCGTCGATAACCGGCGCGCCCAAAGCGGCGACGATGCGCATTATAGCTGAGCGAGAATCAACACCTCGTCGAATCTACACGGGTGCCATTGGCGTTATCACTCCACACGATCGGGCGTGGTTTAACGTGGCGATTAGAACAGCGATGATCGATTACCCTCGCGGTATCACCGAGTACGGTGTTGGAAGCGGAATCGTATGGGACTCCTCAAGTGCTGATGAGTACGAAGAGTGCCTCGCGAAAGCCGCAGCGATAACCCGAGCCCCCACCCCGTGCGAACTATTCGAAACGATTCTTTGGGAACCGTCGAAGGGATTTTTTCTCCTCGACAAGCACCTTGATCGAATCTCTCAAGGAGCGGAGTACTTCGCCTGGCCATTCAAGCGAGAGGAGGCGCTTACGATACTGGAGCATGTGCAACCAGAGCTGACCTCCGGCAAACAGCCGTTCAGGGTTCGACTCTTTCTCACATCTGCAGGATCATTCAGAACGGACCACGCCCTTCTCAAACCGCTACCGACACCGTATCGGCTTTCGCTCGCTCAACATCCCATCTCATCATCAGATCGATCACTCTACCGAAAAACAACCGATAGGCGGGCGTACGATAGCGCACTCCCGCTCGATCCCACCGCGCACGATGTAATCCTATGGAACGAGCGGGGAGAGATAACTGAAACGAAGATCGCGAATATCGCCGTTGAACTTGACGGAAAGCTCTACACCCCTCCTATCACGAGCGGACTCCTGGACGGCTGCTACCGCCGAGTGCTTCTCGAACGTGAAGAGCTCACGGAGCGGGCTCTCACCAAAGAGGATCTGGCGCGAGCAACACGTGTCATCGTGCTGAATTCGGTGCGTCGCTCGTGGGAAGGAACGCTCTGCGACAAAAGCGATAGCATCACCGCGTAAGCGCCACCTCACGAAAAACGACTCTCAGGGTGTTTATGGATTAACGCGAACGACTACCGCGGCGAGGGGCCTTGGAACGACCACCTCGGGAAGCGCCACCATCACGCGAGCGGGAAGTGTCCCGCCCCGCTCCATCTCGCCGAGCTCCATCTCGCCGAGCTCCATCTCGCCGAGCACCATCTCGCCGAGCACCATCGCGTCCACCCTTGGACCGCTCTCCATCTCGACGAGCGCCACGAGACGACCTCGAAGGGTCTTCATCACGGAATCTTGGCTTCCCCTCAGGTCGTGTTCGTCGAGTGCCCTCAGGCCGCCCCTCAAATACCCGTTTACGCCGATCGCCGTACCCCGATCCACGAGGCTTCTCAGAACTATCTCCGCGAGGTGACCTGCGAGTGTCTTCATCTCGAGACCTTCGAGAATCCCTAAGGCTCGAAGGCTTAAGCCGAGGTCGCTCACGCTCCCAATCAGAGAGACGTCCCTCGGGCCGACGCTCCTGTTTAATCTTTGGTTCACGCTCGGCAGAGGAGTTCTGCTCTACCTTAAAGGTCATCACTTTGTGCCGAACCTGGAGATACTCACGAGCGGTGAGAACACGCACCTGACCTACCTGCAGCCGACCGATCTTGAAGGGGCCGTACACCGTTCGCTTCAACTTCATCACGGGGTGACCGAGTTTCTCGAACACACGTCGAACGACTCTATTACGTCCCTCTTTGATGCGTACTTCGACCCACGTCGTGTTGTCGTCGTTGCTCATGATAGTTGCCTCGGCTTGCACGAGACCATCAGAGAGACGGATACCCTTTCGGAGCTTATCGAGCGCGACCTGAGGAACACTCCCCTCAACTCGAGCCTCATAGACACGCTCAAACCCGAAGCGAGGGTGCATTAACTTCTCAGCCATCTCGCCGTCGTTCGTAAGGATGATCAGACCCGTCGAATCCCAATCGAGTCGACCAACCGGGAAATATGACGCGTAATGCTTCGTGACGAACTCTGATACCGTTCGACGTCCTTCAGGATCGCTCAAGGTAGAGACCACTCCTCGTGGTTTGTTAAGCAAAAGGATCCCTTTCGGAGCAGGGCGCACGGGCTTACGATTCACCTCTACCTGATCAACCGATGGATCTATCTTTCTACCGAGCTCAGTGACCACCTGTCCGTTCACACGGATCCGTCCCTCTTTGATGAATTGCTCCATCTTTCGACGGGAACCAACACCACATTCAGCTAAAAACTTCTGGAGCCGAACTTCTATCATACCGCTCTCTTTTAATGAGCTTTGCTCTGTTGTTGCTCTGTTATTGAACGGGAGCCGCTGCTTCAGCCTCTGAAGCCTCATCCGAAGCTTCGGAATCAGTGTCCTCCCCGGCCTCATCTTCTCCGTCCGAGCCCCCCCCTTCGGCAGCCTCTGAGCCATGAGCTCCCTGAGACGCCTCACCCGGCTCCTTCGCAAGAGCCTTAAGATCCCTAAGCGACGGAAGCTCTGCAAGGGATGTAAGCCCGAAGATACTGAGGAAGTCCTCAGTTGTGCCATACAGAGCCGGCTGTCCAACCGTCGCTTGATAGCCAAGGATCTTTACAAGCTTACGCTCAAGGAGCGTTTTGATCGTTGGAGCAACATCGACACCACGGATCTTATCGACCTCACTCTTCACCACAGGTTGCTGGTACGCGATAACCGCGAGTGTCTCAAGCGCGGCCTGCGAGAGCTTGCGAGGCTTAACGGCGATCAGATTTCGAACGTACTCGGCATACATCGCCTTCGTACGAAGCTGAAGCTTCGAGGCAACGTTCACCACCTCAAGACCACGATCTTCCGCCGCGTAGATATCTTTGAGAGCTTCAGCGAGCGCCAGCACATCACCTTTCGCGCACCCAAGAAGCTCCTCAACGCGGCTGATCGGAAGAGGGTCTCCACTCGCGAGAAGGAGCGCCTCCAGAAGCCCGATCCGTTGATCCTGCGTTAATTGTGAGCCTTGCTGCTCTTCTGCGGGAACGTCACCAGCCTGTGGTGTTGTGGTCCCTTCGAATACAGTGACCTCTGTCACTTCAGATACAGCGCACTCTTGACATTGAACGCTCTCTTCGTCGCCACGTACCTGCTCAGAGGGGGACTGCTCGGTAGTTACCTCGTCACAAACGCGCCGCTCGTCAGAGACACCCTGCTCTTCAACGATATGTTCGCATACCTCTTCTTGAGCAGTTGTTTGCTCTTCGCGCTTGGACTCACCTACATCTTCAGCCGTCATCTTCCTGTTACCCTTCCTACGTAGTACTTCAGCCGTTCCATCGGCTATGCTGCGACCTCTACAGCCTCGTCCTCGATCGGAGCTTGGGCCCCCTCTTTAATCTCGGCGAGCGAGAGGCGGATCTCACCACACACACCTTCCTGAACCACCGACAACATACCGCGCCTGCACAGCTCAAGCACCGCTACAAATACACCGATAACCGAGCGTCTGTCGTAGGACTCTCCGAGGAGCTCTGCAAAGGTTCCCCCGCCCCCTTTAGACTTCAGAGTATCAACAACGGTTCGCATCCGCTCAACGACCGTAACCGGGTCCATTGAGATAGACATAACCGTGCCCTTCTCGCTGAGACGGGAGAGCACCGCATGAAACGCACGAACGAGCAGGTCAGATTCGTGCTGAGCTATCGGAATAAGAGATGGATCGATCTTCTTTGCCTTGACCGGCGAACTAAACACGTCGTGTCCGAGCACGGGGCGATCATTGAGATTGGCTGCGGCGGCGCGGAACGCTTCAAGTTCCTTAAGTCGATTAATAAGAATTTCGTGCGGATCAACGAGCTCGCCATTCTCATCTGGGATGAGCTCAACCGGGTCGTTGAGGAGCACGCTCGCCTTAACCGAGAGCATGGTGGCAGCTATGACAAGGTACTCAGCGGCGACCTCTACATCGTAGTAACGCAGCGCCTTAATACACTCCAGGTACTGCCCCGTCACCTCCGCAAGAGAGACCTTCTCAATAGGCAGCTCACGCTTTTTTACAAGGTGTAACAAGAGGTCGAGCGGGCCATCAAAGAGCTCCAACCTTACCTCGAAGAATCGACTGTAACTTTCAGTTGCTGACATCTGGCTCGTCACCTCGAACTTTAAGTTACTTTAAGCGGTCGTTTTTGTCTACGCTGCTTTGCGAGCTCGTGAAGGAATACCGCCGTGGCCTGGGAGACGTTCAGGGAATCGATAGCCCCCGCCATAGTGAGGTGAACCTTAAAATCAAGGCTCTTCTCGATGAGCTGATGAATCCCCTCTCCCTCAGATCCCATCACGATGACGCTTTTTTCGGGGAACTCAAAGGTATCCAAGGAGGTAGCGTCAGGAGATATCATGGTACCGGCGAGCCACGCACCAGAATCTTTGAGCTGCTCAAGCGCACGATGAAGATTGGACACGAGACACAACGGCACGATCTCACTGGCACCAACACTCACCTTTGAAACCACCGGCCCGATAGGAGCACCGCGGTTCTTAGACCAGAGCACCGCGTCGATGCCGAAACACTCCGCGGCCCGCAAGATAGCCCCGAAGTTTTGCGGATCCAAAACCCCATCCAACGCGAGAATAGAGATGGTGCCGGCCTCTCGAACGCTCTCCAGGAGATCGTCGAATGAGAGGTAAGAACGCGGAGCTACGCGCGCCACAACACCCTGATGAGAGTCGGAATTAACGATCGATTCAAGGTCACGTCGAGAGACCTCACGCACCGGAACCCGCAACGCTCGAAGCTGCTCCGAGATATCAGCTCGTCGACCACCGGAGCGCGAGCGCCCCTCATCCCGCGACTCGGAGAGATACACCTCAAGCAAACGACCGGGAGCCCGCCTTATCACCTCTTCTAGGCAGTGCCTCCCCATGATGAACTCTCCCTGTGGAGTGGCGTCACGACGAGGGATGTGCGAGCCCAATTCGCGACGAGGTGGCGACGAATCTCTTCGGTGCTGGTGTGATTGACGACGACGCGACATTGACGAAGGAAGGTACCCCCTTTGGAGACAGCGAGGAAGGGCTCCAGGGAGATTTCGCAAAAAAACGATGCACCGATAAAGATTACACCTAGTGCGGCTTTCCGGCAGACCTTATACTAACCCGTAATCCTTGGGGAACTTACCCTCTCCTGGAAAAACTCACGACAAAGATAGGCAAGATGACTCCAAGAGGCATCTTACCTAGTACAGAGTAGTTAGCCCGCCCCGCCTCAAGATGGGAGAGACGGTCGGGATACCTACAGGGCTATCGTTATCGTAGTAACTAAGCATGCTTCCAAAGGCGTTACGTATGGAGTCTGTTGGTGCGAAAAGCTACCGCCAACGATCGTCTGATACGGTAGGTTTTGAGGCTCCAGCGCCTCACATCGTTGTCGTGTGTCCCTCGTGCAAGACGAGCTTCGCGGTGGAAACAGCCGCCGTAGCTGCTCTCGAAATCCCGCGTTTTCACTGCTCCCGCTGCGACGACATCTTCATCATGAAGGATGCGCCGGCCTCTATGCTTCCACTCGGAGGCGTCAACCTACAATCTCTTATACACAGCGCACACGTGCATCGTGGTGCACACTCGCGAGAACGACGACCGCTCCCTGAATCCCTGATCAAACCATCGGACTTTTCGCTTGGAGCCAATACAACGACCTCAAAGGCGTTCATTGAGCCGAACTTCAACATTCCCTATGAGCCACCAGTAGAAACTCGATCAGAGCTCTCCCTTCTCTCCCGAGGCGCAGAGAATACGCACGTTGAGCAACCGACCATCGAAGAGGAGGTAACATGTGAGGCACCTGTAGCAACGCACACTCCTGTTGCTGCAACGTCAGAGAGGATCATATCTGAAGAGGTTTCGCAGGCGAGCAGCTTCGTCGTAACCCCAGCAGCAGCACAAGCTCCAACACTCTCGTCACGGCAGTTCGTCCTTGCGGACCCTCCACCCCTACTTCCCGATCACGCGCTCACACAAAGCCGAGCGAAGACACAACTACCTACGGCAGCCCAGCCGTCGAGCGTAGCGACCGAAGCTCCTCCAAAAGCGCGCTCAGTGAGCGACACGGAGAGCTATCGCCCCACTCCTCAACCCCGACGGGCTGACACACAAAGCGCTCCGCTCTCTCAGCCTCGCCGCTTCTCTGCTCGAATACAGAGCCTCACAACTATGGGCGCTCCCGTCTTGGGATCCCTCGCTCTACTTCTCGGATTTTCTTACTGCGCTCAAGTAAGTCCACAATCGGTTGACGCATTAATGAATTACGTCACCCCTTCAGCCTTCAAAGAGTCCGTGCAAACCCTTCCACCTTCGAGCCTGGGAGTAAAGAACCTCCGTATCTCATTCAAAAAGACGAGGAACAGAGAGTTTATCCCAGTCGTGACCGGAACGGTGCTGAATGAAAGTGGTCGATCCTTTGAGGACGTAGAGCTCGAGGTCATCGGCTTCAACGGGCGCGGGGAGATGATTGCAAGCTCCCGCGCGCCTCTGCGCTCGGACCTCGGCAATGAAAATATCTCAGACCTCTCCCTTGAGACGATTGTAAGCTATCAGAAAGCGCTCGCAGCGAAGGATAGTTCAATCAAAGCACGAGAGGCGGTGCCATTCACTATCGCCCTTCTCAATGGACGTCAGATTGATGAGGAGATCGGACCAGCGGATTTCGATCCATCCCACGTTAAATACTTCTCAGCTCGTATCTTCGCCGTTAAGCGGCCGAAGTAGGATCAGAAGCCGACGTACGAAGTTTCCTCCATCTCACATCACCTAGCAGGGCGGTCGAGGACGACGGCCCCCAGGTCACGGGTCGGAGATTCAGATCTACGGGCATAGAGCAACAAAAAAGGACCCTACGAGGGCCCTTCTTGGAAACGAATAAAGAGCTCACCCGCTCTACTTTTTATCCTCTTCGGAGGCTTTTGTCCTCGCGTCCGACGGTGTTACATCAAGCTCTCCTCCTTCACGGAATGAAGACTTGAAGTTATTGATCGCCTTCCCCAGACCCGTGCCGAGCTCCGGTAAACGTTTCGTTCCAAAAAGAATAACGACCAAGAGAGCCACTACTCCCAACTGCGTTGTGCTCAACATCACTTAAGGGCTCCTTCTTCCCTTCTTCCGAACATGCTACTGAAGTAATTTCCCCACCTGCCCTGGGCTCGACTGTTACTTACCCTTAGGCTCTGCTAGGTTACGCCATTAGGTGAACAGCGGCAAGTCTATGGGGTACACCACGGAACAACGAGTCGGATTAGGGGTTTCCATCGCCCTTCATCTGCTCTTTGTTCTGTTCATCCTCAGAGCCCCCGTTCTCCCTATTCCCGAGACAACGGCCATCGACGTAACGTTTGAGCCCCCGCAAACGGGGGTCCGCAAGCAACAGATCGTCTCCGCTCCTCAAACGAAGGCGGAGAAACCTCCCGATAACACGGACCGAATATCGGATGTCGACGCGACCGCTATTAAAGAGCAGATTAAGCGCGGTACCGAGGGAGGGCTCCCGGACCCTCCCGCCCCACCTCAACCTCCCGTGCCGGAATCCAAATCTCAACCACAGCGCCAATCTCCTCCGAAGGAGCCGGCTGCCAAAACGGTACCAATGAAAGAGCCTCCAGCGAAGCAGCAGCCTGCGCCGCGAAACAAACCGCACAAGGAACTCAACCTTAAAGACCTCAAACTCGACGATGCGACCCTTGCGATGAAGTTCGGCAACGTCAACAAAGATGCCCCCGCCGCGGCCGCCAGCGCAGCGCAGAGCGCCCCGGACCTCTCCACATACGAGGCGTTCTCTCGTCCGCCGGGAAGTGGGGCCACCTTTGTAGGCTCTGGAGGTGTAAGCGACCACCTCCCCAATCTACCAGACGGCGACATCACCCTGCTGAACGCGAAGGCTAACACCTACGCCGGATTCGTTCGCCGCGTCGCGGTCCAGGTATTCGCGCAGCTCCGCTCTCAGGGATGGGAGAAGCTCTCAATGAGTGAAGTTCGTCGCATCAACGACTTTACGACGATCGAGGCGATAATGTCCCCAGAGGGGCGATTCATAACGATGAGGCTCATCGAGGGCTCCGGAAGTCCGCAATTCGACGCTGTTGTAAAGCAATCTGTCCCAGCCGGCATGAAAGATCCGAATCCCCCAGCCGGAGTAAAGGCGAGTGACGGCATGATTCACTTCATCTTTAAAGCCCGTAGCTGGGTCTCGATCGGTGCTGGCAGGGCCGGAGCGCCCTCCGAGCACCGCTGGATCCTGCTGGCGACGGGACTTGAATAATCTCGCCGTGAACAACCTGAGCCCCTTTCCTTCAACGGGAATGGGATCGTCCTACCTCGATAGCATGTCCGAGTGCCCGTATCAGGGAGTTAGTCGTTTTCTACGAACATCTCGTATCCCCGCTCCGAAGTACTCGACGAACACTTGGACTTGAATTGAGTTTTAGGGCACATTAGAGCAACTGGCCTACATAATCTAGTAGGTTATTGGAAAGAAGCGGCAAATGTCTGAGCGAACTCGAAGCTCACAACCTAGCGGAGCGCACCATGAGGCACTCGACCTCCCAGACCCTCACGCATTAAATGCGAAAGGATCGCTGCGCCAGGAGACCACCGAGTCGGCCAACACGGACTTAACGTCAGCTTCGATCCAAAGCATCAGCGTTGTTCGCCTCACCGCTCAACCTGGAAAGCGAAAGCTATCCTCACTGAACCTTTCTACGGTGCCAGCCCTCGATGAAACGCGAGAGGACAATCCAAAGGTCCGCCCGCAACACTCACGGCGAGAGAATCACGGCATTCTCAAAAATCCTTACTTCTCGTATCGAGGTGGACCACTCGAGCGTTTTATCACGTTGGTGGCAAATCTCCTCAAGTACCTTGAACGCTCGTTGCTCGCCTCGCTTCAGCCTCAGGCACCACAACCTCCACACGTGATCACCCCGATGAAGAGAAAGGATGCGTTGGGTCGCGAGGTCAACGAGGATGAGTATACTCGCCGTGAGGGCCAAAATCCCCCTTCAAGGTCATCACACGACAAACCGACTAGCGAATCTCAACTGTAGCCCCTACCGTTACCGCGTCGAAAAGCATCGCCATATCCTGAGAGGCGAGCTTAATCCCTCCAACATCTTCGTTCCAGACAGGGCCGGAGTGAATAGCGCGTCCCTGATCGAGAAATATCGCCCTTCCACCGAGAGCTCCCCGCATTGAGCGTTCAGGACTTCCATCCTCGGGAACTGAGAGACCGCGGCGAAGAAAATATGTGGGAGGAGCCTGCCACAAGGGATTCGTCTCCTTACGAGTCACAGAAAAGCTCCCGGGCTTCATCGCGTAGGCACCTTGCGCTTTCAGAGTCAGCGAAGAGTGCCCTTCTCGATGAATAGTCAGAGAGTGCTTTGATGTGTCGATAACAAGATGGGTGGGGACACCAACTTGAGGGGGAACGATCCTACCAACGTCAGAGGAGCTCCTCAAGGGAGCCTCACCCAATCGAACTGCTCCACTTGAACCAGCCGGGAATGAGAAAACGGTCGAGGTACCAAGTACGACAGCGAGAGCGAAGAGAGTCCGAGTAGTGTTTTTTCTCATACTGCATCCTTAGCGAAAGAATCCGTCATCTGCGAGTTTTTCGGGCTCACGTGACCTACCTGGGTACCCTGGCAAGAGACGTGCCGCTTACAAAATTGAGCAACTTACGACGAACAAAGAGGCAAACAGGTCCCCGAGAAGGGCAACCGATGACTCACCGCTACGCAATCAGTGAACAGCGTCGCGCTCTGCGGCCTTCTTAAGTTCGAAAAGGGTCAGGTCGTGAATCATCAACACCCAGAACCCGATGCCGACTACGAATAGGAACGAGAGGAGATGGATAATGATCGAATAGAGCTGGGCAGCGGCGATCGGATAGGCGAACAGTGAGGCCGCGGCTACACATCCCATCTGAAACACCCCCACGAAGCCGGGAGCCGAGGGAAGCGCCACCGCTAAGGACACGAACACGCACAGTGTGACACTCAACAAAAGGGAGTGCTGCTCGTGGGGAAACATGAAGAGGATCGCGTAAAACTGAAGGAACGAACTCACCCACACCGATGCGGTAAGGCCAACTATCATGGTGAGTCTGGCTGGGGTCTTGATAACAGCAGCACCATCGAGAAGCTCACCCGACAAGCGGGTTGCAAACCTCCCTATCCCATCCGGAAGAGGCTTCACAACAAAGGCGACCACTGAACGAATGAGCACAGGAAAGAGGCATCCTAAAACAAGGAAGGAGAGCAGAGCTAGGGCGACAGTGCCGAGGGAATACGCCCCGATTATTGCCCACCCGGGTAGCTCCGGTAGAAGGGGCACCACGATCGCAAACGAAATTAAAACGGCTGAGAGATCGAAAAATCTCTCAATCACAACCGAGATAAAGGAGGATGCGAAGGTGTACTCAGACCAGCGAGAGAGAACTAACGGACGAATGAACTCTCCGAGTCGAAATGGCAAGAGATAGCTACTCAGGTTTCCCAACATCATCGAATCAAAAAGCGTTCGAAGACCGGGCTGCTCGCTCTGAGGAGGAGGCAACAAAAATCGCCACCGAAGCGAGCGAAGATAGAAGTGCACGAGCATGACACCGATATACGGAATGATGGGCCACCACGCCACGTTGAGTAGATTATCTTTAAGCTGCGCGGTGTCGAGGTCCTTAAACGCGAGGTACATCATGACCGCGCTGATGGAGCACCCCACAAGGAGCTGAACGAGCTTCTTCATGCGCCCTACCCTAACGCATAAATTAATACGATAACACCCCCGGCGATGCGCCTACGCGACGCTCTTGAGCGGACACCTAATCACACAATCCTGAGCGTTTCGAGCTTGGCCATCGAGCCAACTTCCGAGCTCCTCCCGAATTATCTCTGTCATTCCATCGAGCCACGCCGGATGATCGTTTAGACATGGGACCACCGATATCTCCTCGCCCCCCGCCTCAGTGAACTGCTCATGCCCCTCGTTCCCCAACTCATCAAGGGTCTCCAAGCAATCAGCAGTGAATCCAGGGGCGCAGATAGCGATCTTCTTTACCCCTGAGTGCCCGAGCTCCTCCAGAGTCTCGTCGGTGTAGGGGGTCAACCACGGATCGCGTCCGAATCGCGACTGGAAGGTGTGAATAACCTTCTCGCGTGGCAGTGAGAGGCGAGGCAGCAGCGCCCCCGTTGTCTCCACGCACTGACAACAATACGGGTCTCCCTTTGACACATACTTCTGCGGAATACCGTGGTACGAGAGCACTAAACGCTCAGGCTCGTACGGCATCGAAGCCACATGATCATTGATCGTGGTCGCCAAAGCCTCAATATACTTGGGATGCGCGAAATACGGCTCCGCGACTCGCACAGTGGGAACCCATCGCCGCCTCAGGATGTGAGGGAGCACGGCGTCATAGGTAGACGCGGTGGTCGCCGCGGAATACTGAGGGTACATCGGAAAGAGCAGAATCTTAGAACAACCCTTATCTATGAGCTTATCAACTGCGCTCTGAAGACTCGGCTTTCCATACCGCATTCCGAACTCAACTTCGACGTTCGGATATTTCACACGGAGCCGCTCCGCCACCCCATGCGTCTGTTTCCTCGTTATCGTAAGGAGCGGAGATTCATCCTTTCCCCAGATTCGAGCGTACAACCGCGCGGACCGTTTGGGGCGAGTAACCAAGATGATGCAGTTGAGAAGGATCCACCAGAGGACTCGATTAACCTCAATAACCCGAGGATCGGAGAGGAATTGCCGAAGGTAGGGTCGCACCGCTTTCGCGGTTGGCGCATCTGGGGTTCCAAGTTGCGCGATCAAAACACCGATCTTATCTTTCGAGCTCCGACATCCAAATTCACACGCCTTCTTATCCATCTCACGCTCCTAAGCCACACTTCTTATTTTCGAAACCTTCTCGCACAGGCGCTGAACAGCCTCACGAGCTACGCGCACGCGGTCGGTAACTCCCACACCTCCACGATCCACCCCAGCGAATACCAGCCCGGGATGCTCGGACTCTGCCCGATCGAGGGCCGCGATCACGTTGTGGTGCCCAACTTTGAGCTGCGGAACTGCGTCTCTCCACGAGGTAAGACACAACCACTCCACCTTCGAAACACCGAGCAACTCGGAGATCTGTCGGGGTAACCGCTCTCGCAAGCTCACCTCATCGAGCTCCCTCAAACGCGCCTGCGCTCCGCCAACGATCACGGTCAGGATGTGCTTATCCGGCGGCGCGACGTGCGGGAAAAGTTGGGAGTTAAACATCACTCCCAGAAGGTCGTTCGGCTGTCCAGCTTTGAATAACACTCCAAAGGCGTCCTTGATCAAAGGTTCATGTCGCGAAACCGCCAGATGCACCACCGACAGCGACGCGTATGCCTGACCTCGCGCCATGGCGGCGAGCTCCGCGTCGAGCCCTTCGACCATAGTCGCGAGACGATTCCCAGCGGGAGTCACGACACACGCGTCAACATCCACCGCGGAACCGTCAGAGCATACCAGCCGATATCCTGACGGCGAGAGTCGCTCGATCTTCACAACAGAGGCATCGAGCTTGTCAGCTCGCCCGCGAATTCGCTCAGCGAGGGTGTCGGTTACCGTTTGCGCTCCACCTGCGAGTACCATGATCGAGGGTCGAGCACCTCGAGGCCGGCGTCGCATATACCCTATCAGGGACAATCCGCGCGTAGCGGCGTCCCACAATCCCGGAAAGATGGTGCGGGCACTCAGCTTCTCAACATCGCCACCATAAATGCCCTTTAACACCGGATCGAGTAGATCACGAACAGACTCCTCACCGATGAGCGGCGTGAAGAATTCTAATATCGACACATCATCCGCTCGCGGCTTGAGCAACCCTGGCATACACAACCGCACGGGCAGCGATAGCTTCGTTCTTAAAGAAAAGAGTGGACTCTTAAGGAACTCAACGAGTCCCGCCGGCACCTTCATCGGTCGACCACGGCACCACACGAACTGACCGTAGGGGTTCACAACCGGATACCGCACCCGATCCATCAGCCCCAACTCAGTGAGCAGCTCTTTCATGGCGGGACGCTCAACGAGAACGTTCGGCCCCTGCTCGAGAGTGAAGCCGTCCAAGGATTTTGTCCGGACCATTCCGCCCAAATGCGACGGCTCGATGATAAGAGGTCGATGGCCCGCCTTTACAAGCTCATAGGCCGCTACGAGTCCGGCTATACCGCCTCCGATGACTGCCGTTTTCATAGTGCCACGTCTCTTAGAAGAGAAGTCTCGTTTTGATGCTGGTCGGAAGATCGTCGATCCTGCTCTTCACCGCCTGCGACATCTGTTGATCCACATCGATAATCAGATACCCAACCTCTCCGAGAGTGTTGAGATACTGCGCTTGGATATTCCCCCCCATCTGCGCGATGATCGTGTTGATCGAGCTCAGCACGCCCGGCACATTTTGGTGAATGTTGAGGATACGGTGGCTATCCCTTACCACCGGCAACTCAACTTGTGGAAAGTTGACGGATCCGGTGGTACTACCCACCTCAATAAACTTCAGCAGCGTCGTGGCGACCTCAATGCCGATGTTGCGCTGCGCCTCGATCGTACTTCCTCCGATATGCGGCGTGAGGATGACGTTATCAAGTCCCATAAGGGGCGTAGAAAAGGGATCGTCATTCGACGCCGGCTCCTCTGGGAACACGTCGATAGCCGCGCCACCAAGGGATCCTTCCTGCAGAGATGCCCGAACAGCGTCAAGGTCAACGACTTTGCCGCGACTGAGGTTGAGCAGAAACGCCCCCTTCTTCATCAACCTCAACTCGCTCTCTCCGATTAGATTCCTCGTATCCGCTGTTTCAGGAACGTGCAGCGATACGAAGTCTGAGACCTTGAGCAATTCATCAAGCGATGCAACCGGTGCCGCGTTACCAAACGGCAGCTTTCCAACGATGTCGTAATAGTAAACCCTCATGCCGAAAGATTCGGCGAGCAAGCCCACCTGCGGCCCAATATGACCGTATCCGATCAGGCCGACGGTCTTATTCCGAACCTCCATACACCCCTCGGCGGACTTCTCCCAAACCCCTCGGTGTAGGAGCTGACTCTTGTGAGCCGCGCGACGGGCCAACATCACCATCTCCGCCATGGCGAGTTCAGCAACGCTTCTCGTGTTACTAAAGGGGGCATTGTAGACCGGCACGCCTCGTGCCGCTGCAGCCGCCAAATCGACCTGGTCAGTTCCGATACAGAAACATCCGATGGCGAGCAGGCTCTCTGCGGCATCCAACACCTTTGCGGTGACTTGCGTCTTGGAGCGGATTCCCAAGACGTGAACCCCCGAGATCACTCTGAGGAGCTCCTCCTCGGACAAGGCGCTCTTCATGATCTCCGGTTGGTATCCAGACTGAGAGAACCGATCGGTACAGGCTTGGTGAACCCCTTCTAAGAGGAGGATCTTCATCTTTTCGCGTGGGAACGAATACCGCTTTTCCATAGAAGGGGATGCTATAGCGAGAGTGAGATAAACGGAAGTAACTCTTTAAGAAAAATCGGATAGCCAGCCCAAGTGGGTACGTTCACGTTTACGTACATGTGCACGTGCACGGGGAGGCCAGCTGCCAGTGCGGGGAAAGGAGCCTCCACAAACCGGAATTCCCCCTCCCCCCTCTGCCTAAAATCCGTGGACTGTGCTACCGTACTCGGATGATCGGTACTCACCCCTCCTCCAAGTCCAAAATCCTCAGCCACCTCAAGAAGATCGCCCCATTTTCCGTCGTGGAACGTGGTATCGGATGGGCGTCACAAGATATGGTTGGCGAGTGCAGTTCAAGCAATCACGTCATCTCTGGCATCGTACGAGAAGATGAGAACACCACGCACTCGGTCTCACTGCACGTCATCTCATCACACGAGGTTGAGGCTGCCTGCTCGTGCTGCACTCGCGAGGACCTTCAAGAGCAGTGGTGCGCGCATGCGGTCGCCATGCTGTGGCGCGCCGCAGAACTTGAATTCTTTGAGCCTCGTGGGGGCTTCTCTGAGCGGGAGTCTACGTTCCGAGTGAACGCATCATCTCCCAGCGATATCGCGCAAGCCCTCAGAGAGATACAGACGCTTGATGCCCAAGTAAGCACTCCGGATCTCTCCGGTCAGAGCTCTACCTCCGCGTGCATAACCCCGCAGGTCGCCATAGTGCTCGACCTGAACAGCGATCGGCTCGGGATGAAGGTGCTTTTTGATGAGCAGGAGCAAGAACCAACTATTTTTGACGGCTTTAGGCCCACCTCAACTCGAGCACTCGACAACCTTCTCCTCCAAATCTTAGAGGACGAGGGTTCGTGGGATGAGGCAAATCGATTGTGGTACATCAACTCAAGCAAGGGTATAGAATTGGTGCTTGGGCTTATTGAGGAGTTTGAGACGGTCTTGGAGATAAACGATCTTCAACCCATAACCCTTAGCCATGAGTCACTCTCAGCGACACTCTCCCTCTCGTGGAAGCCTGCGAAACTGGAGATCGCTATGCGTTGGATAACTCCAGCGAGCGAGGGAGCACGCGAAATTGAGAAGACCCGCGATATCTTCGGAACGGGTCCTTTTTGGACCTTGGTAGGCAACCGAATCTACCGCCTCTCGCCACAAGGAGCTCGCATCGCTTCTATCTTCGGATCTAATCAAACCCTTAATCTGAGCCGGGCTCAGGTTGGGCCGATACTTGAGGTGCTCATGGAACTTGAGGGCTCCTCGACACCATCCCTCAAGGTTGAGAACAGCGAGCTACAACCATCTGTCGAGGTAAAAGATCCATCTCCGGTCCTCCACCTTGAGCGCCGGGACGTGGCGTCCGATCACTTCACCTCCCACCGCAGCATCGAGATCTCCGCCGCGCTCGATTTTGAATATCCGGTGCCCGCCAACAACTCAAATGTCGTCTACCTTAGGAACAAGCACCTAGAGCGTGACGCGATAACGCTCCTGACTACTCTTGGATTCTCAACAACTCCGGAGGCTCGCCAATATTCCATTCAGGGGGACGCTGCCCTCGACTTCGTACATGAAACACACTCTCAATTAGATGATCGGTGGAAGGTGGTCGGACTTGATGTCGTCAAGAAAGGGATTCGATTCGCGGACCTCAAGATAGCGATCTCCCTCTCTGGCGCTTCCGCAAAGAAGGACCTCGACGCCCTCGAGAATGCGAACGCCTCAGGACTCAGCGGAGGAAGTATCGATTGGTTCGACTGTCACGTCTCGGTAGTTCAGAACAACGCAAACCTCCCCCTCTCAGCGGTGTTTAAGAACGCCCGTGGAGACGCCGATCGCTGGACACGACTCGATAGCGGCGCATACGCGCGTATTCCGGGGGGCAGCATGGCGCACCTTCGCACCATCCTCGGGATGGTCGATCCCAACGCGCGGGTGAGCAACACTATCAAAACGAAGCTCTCTCTCGCACAGGCGATAAGCCTTGGACGAATTACTGATGCAGGATTTTCGATCTCTCTCGATCGCAAACTGGCGGCATTGAACGAGAAGCTCTCCACGTTCTCCGAGATCAAGCCGGTCAAACCTTCGAAGGGCTTTACTGGAAAACTTCGCCACTACCAAGAGGAGGGCGTAAGCTGGCTCAACTTCCTGCACGAGTTTGAGCTTGGTGGGATCCTCGCGGATGAGATGGGTCTTGGCAAAACGGTTCAGACACTCGCCTTCTTCCAGAGCCTGAAGGACAAGCGAGGGAAGAAAAAAGGAGCGAAGAGGCCTATCCTTATCGTTGCTCCAACCTCCGTTATCACGAACTGGAGCTACGAGATTAAGAAGTTTACCCCGGAGATGAGTTTCATCATGCTGCACGGTCCGGGACGAAAAACGCTCTTCGAGCAGATCCCCGATACCGACATTGTACTCACATCGTATGCTCTCTTGCGCGTTGATCGGTACGACCTTGAAAGATACGAGTTCTCTCACATCGTGCTTGATGAGGCGCAGAACATTAAGAACCCACAAGCGGCAACGACCAAAGCGGCAAAAGCTATTAGAGCGCGTCATCGCCTGGCCTTGACCGGAACTCCAACAGAGAACCGACCGATGGAGCTCTGGTCGATCATGGATTTCCTGATGCCAGGATACCTCGGCTCCTATGAGTTCTTCCGCGCCAACATCGAACGGCCGATCCTTGAGGGTGGGACCTCGGTGCAGGTAGCACAACTTTTGAATGGCAAAACTCGCCCCTTCATCCTTAGACGCCTCAAGGCTGATGTTGAGAAGGAGCTTCCACCAAAGATAGAGTCGGTCCTCCACGTCGAAATGACCCCAAGTCAGCGGCAGATGTATGCGCAAATACTGAACGAAGTTCGCCCGAAGGTTTTCGACGCGATAAAGAAAAAGGGGGTAGCAGGAGCGAGCGTTTCGATCTTGGCAGCGCTCCTCCGCCTACGGCAGGTGTGCAACCATCCGAACTCCATTGAGGCGTTTGAGGATCTCGGTGGATACGACTCGGGGAAATTTAACCTGCTCAAGGACCTTACGCTCGAGGCCCTCGAATCGGGCAGAAAGATCCTTCTCTTTAGCCAATTCCGAGGAATGCTGAGCATTATCCGCGCGTGGCTCGATGAACAACAAACCAAGTACCTCTACCTCGATGGAGCGACTCGTAACCGTCAGGAACTTATCGACCAGTTCTCTCAGGACGATTCGGTTCGCCTATTCCTTATTAGCTTGAAGGCTGGAGGAGCCGGTCTCAACTTGATGGCGGCCGACACCGTAATCATCTACGACCCATGGTGGAACCCAGCGGTTGAGAGCCAAGCGGTCGACCGAGCGCACCGTATCGGCCAGAACAAAACCGTGTCGGTGTATCGATTGGTCACGGAAGATTCCGTTGAACAGAAGATCATGGCGCTGAAGGAGAGAAAATCGAAACTCGTTGACGCGCTCGTCAATGAGAACGGGCTCTCTACCCTTAAGCTCGCCAAGGCGGACCTCGAAAATCTTTTCAGTCCCCTTCCGGAGATCGAATAAGGGAGCGTTCGTCGAGTACGATTATCCGTTTTAGGTTCAGGGGCCTACGACGAGACTTTTTGTAAGTGATTGAATCTTTTCCCCCTCACCCGCGCGTCTTAGGTATATGGAAGCGATCTGGAGAACGGCCTCATATCCGTTCGTCGAGGGGTCCCAACCAGCCGATTTCATAGCGTTGTTTTGTTTTGGCTTACCGCGAGCGCACATTACAATGTAAAGAAATTCAGGCAGTTAGAACAACCCTCGAGCAAGAGAGCTGCACAGGCAATTGACACGATCTCGGCTACTTGCGTGTAACCACTTGTCATTGCTTGGTTAGTACGTTAATTGATTTTCGGTCGATACCTTAAAGGGGAGAGCTCCTATATGGGCAATACACGTTACTGTTTAACTAAAGCTGACCTCGCTGACGCGATCTACGCCGCTATCGATATCGATAAGCAAAAGGCGGCGGACATCGTTGAGGATTACGTAGAGCTTATCAAAGAGGCTCTCGATAAAGAGGGCAAGGTGATGCTTTCTGGCTTCGGGTGCTACGAAGTTAAGTCCAAGCCAGCTCGCCGCGGACGCAATCCTCAGACTCGAGAAACGATTATTCTTCGAGCTCGACGCGTTGTGAAGTTCAAGCCGAGTCAACTTCTTCGCCGCGCTATAAACGGTGAGAAGATATCTGACGACGAGATCGATAAAGAGTACTAACAGGGTGGTCAAAAATGATTTACTGTTGCGCATTTCGATAGTTTGACTCCAACTTCGTTGGAGCTGCCGAAAAAATCCTCAACGTATCTCAGTGGATACGCCTCCGGTTTTTTCGTCGTCTCCGCCTCGTTTCGTCAAAACTCTCAAAATGCTCACGACGGAACCATTTTTTACCACCCTGCTAGAAGAGCGCATAAATGAAAGGGGAGAGTGGGTTACCAGCGGTCGATACGATAAGTAGTCCGACAAGGAGGAACACCACTACCATTGGAACGAGCCACCACGCCTTACGTTCCCATATGAGTTGAAAGATCTGCTTTACCGTCCCTGACTTGCTCATGCTATCTCCGAGTTGGTGCGTCTTATAGAAGCACCGATACCATAAAAAGAGCGCCGCGAAAGCGCCACCGGGTTAGTAGTACGTTATGCGGCGACTTGGCTTGCGTTTAAAGGCTCATCATCTGGCTCCTTGAGCTCCTGGATGATGCGATCGACCTCTTCAATAAGGGATCCGATAGCATATGCCCACACGTACTGGCCCGCTTTCTTACCGGTCAGTACCTCGGCGATCTCTCCCTTGTCCTGCACGCGGTGCTTAATAAAAAGCTGCTTGCTGTCCGTTAAAAGCACCATGTCACTTGGGTTCTTGTGAAGCTTCGGAAGCTTCTTGCGGAGATAGTCTATACCTCTTCGGAAACGATTAACGGGGAGTCCCTCCCGTTTCATTCGGAAAAGCCAGCACAATAGAATAAGGTCTGGATAGGAATATTTTGGGCGTCCTCGGCTCTTGGTCTTGCCCGTGGTTGGAACTAGGTTCGTGCGAGCATAATAATTGAGGAGAGCGAGACCGATCTTTTCGTCACCGCCGGTCAAGGTCCGAAGGATCTCCTGAACCTGTTTGGCAGTAAACTCACGATCTAAAATGTGAACACTCATTCGAAGACCACTCATCCGAAGACCTCTGAACAGCCGTGTACAACGAGTACTAGCGGGAAGTTACTACAAGCATCTTTAACTAAGCTACAGTGAGCTCATCCGTAGTGTCAATCTGCTAACTTGCGATCCAGTCGGTAAAAGTAGAGTAGTAGTGCGTTTTCACTGTACTAAATTCAACGACCTACAGGAAACGACACCGAAATCGAGACTGCATTCCTTCCGTCATGCGTTGTGCTCCCAAAGGGGGGTAAGAGTGGTGTGTCGAGGGAGGAGCCGGTGCGACCATGGAGCACAAACCTGCACTGCGTAAAGAGTTCGGCCGCCGTATGGTCAACGCGTTCGGCCCCGGAGTTGTTACCGGGGCTGCCGACGACGATCCATCTGGAATCGCGACCTATTCGATAGTCGGCGCGCAGCTTGGCACTCATCTCTTGTGGACGGCGTTCCTTACGTGGCCCCTCATGGCGTTTGTGCAGATGATGTGCGCGCGGATCGGCATGGTGACGGGCATGGGGCTTGCGCAGGCGCTCGAGCGAAAATTCTCGCGGAGGCTAGTGCTCATCGCTAGTGTTATGCTCTTTACGGCAAATACAATCAATATTGGTTCCGACCTCGCGGGGATGGGAGATGCGCTTGAAGTGCTTTCGGGTATTCCTGCGGGGATCTTTGTGGCACCGATGGGATTCGGCATAATGTGGGCTACGATAGCGTTGCGCTTTACGCAGATTGAGAACGTTCTTACGTGGCTCGCTGGGGTATTATTGGTCTACGTTGTTACAGCTTTCCTCGTTCCGATCGTTTGGTCAGAGGTCCTTATTGCAACCCTTGTTCCCTCCCTTCCACATGGCTCCGACGCATGGGCCGCGCTGGTAGCTATTCTCGGAACCACGATTAGCCCGTACCTTTTCTTCTGGCAGACCGGTGAGGAGATCGAGGACGCGAAGGTTATCGGTGATGCCGGTTCGACGCAGGGATCCATTTCGCACTCGCGAATCGCCGCGCGTGGTATTGATGTTGGGCTTGGCACCTTCTTTTCAAATATTGTGATGTATTTCATCATTCTCACCACTGCGATGACCCTGCATCACGCCGGCATCACCAACATCGACTCTTCAAAGGACGCCGCTCTCGCCCTCCGGCCCCTCGCGGGAGATCTCGCGTCGGCCTTGTTCGCGATCGGAATACTCGGGGTCGGATTTCTCGCTATTCCCACCCTCGCAGGTTCTGCGGCCTACGCCATGGCGGAGACCTTTCGATGGGATGAGGGGCTTGATCGAAGGTACCATGAGGCACCGCAATTTTACGCGGTGATCGTGGCGTCGATCGCAATCGGCATGGTGCTCAGCTTCCTGAATGTGAACCCGATGCAAGCGCTATTCTGGACCGCTGTGATGAACGGTGTGCTCGCGCCGTTTCTTTTGGTGGGAATCCTCGCCATCGCTACGGATAAGATCCTCATGCGCGGGCAGCCGAGCTCTCGACTCTCAATCTTTGTTGTGGGACTCACCACACTCCTTATGTTCGTAGCGGCGATAGGGATGTTTTTTTAGTTCAGGCGCCTGTGGGAGCCGTTTACTGAGCCGCGGCTGGTCAGGGGGCTCGCTGTATAGGGGATCTGGGGATCGGGAGCGCCAACGGAAATAGCCCGATCGCCACCGGTACCTCATCCGTTCCAGGAAAGTTCTCCTCGCGGACAGCGCCAGCGTGTCCTTGGATCTCCCCGGAGATGTACATGCTCGAAGAGCCTCCGCCATCAAAGTTAAGGGCCTCCACGCATCCGATCTGTGGTTGCGTCAGAACGTTCTGTAGTTGCAGGAGCGAGCCACCAAAAACTCCGGAGGTCACGCGAAAGATTGAAACCCGTTGTTGTGTGTCGATACAGATCCCCGAGAGATTTGAGGAGCGAGCGGACTCCTTAAGTCCATCAACGATCGCCCCGTTGCTTACAAGGCGTGGTCCAGCTTGTACCGCTTCAACCACTCCCTCCGAAGAGAACCCATCACGATGCGCAACGCCGACCGACTTGGGGCTCGCGAAGAGGATACCTGTTAGGAGCCCACCTCCTTTGTGGATCTTTTGGTGGATAATACCTCGGCTGATGACAAGACCAAGGGGTTTGCCTTGTTCATCAAAAAAGTTGGCGTTAATGCACGCGACAGCGCCGGATGCTTTGCAGAGCGCTTGCACGGTCGCATGCTTCCAGCCGTACTCGGAGGCTCGAATCGTCGCAATGCGGTGGCTTTGCATGTCCGATCGAACGATGGCGATGGACGACGAGATGATCGAGTCGCCGTTAATTTTGAAGTTTGTTTGCTCAAGCCCGCTGCTGAGCTTGTCCCACGTCAGCGTTTCGTTACGTGTCTGCGCGAGTGCCGGAGCCACGACACCCCACACAACGGTCGTTAGTGCGATGACTCCCAGTCGCAAAAGGGATGTCAGAGCCTTGACCGATGAAGGCGCTTTCATGCTCTCCTAGTGCGAGTTCCCGAAGAAGGCATTGAGGCTCTTGGTAGGGGTGACTTTCCCCTCCAGCGCGTTCTCGATCTTGATTTTGAACTCCTCGTTGAACTTCGTGAGGAAGCTTCGAACGGGCATGACGAGCGCGTCCCCAAGAGGGCAGATCGTGTGTCCCATGATCTGATTGCAGATGGAGTTGATCATCTCAACATCGCCTGGAGCTCCCTCGCCGTTGTTGATTCGGCGGAAGGTCTTCTCAACCCAGTGACCACCCTCTCGACACGGAGTGCACTGCCCGCACGATTCGTGCGCGTAAAAATGAGCGAGGTTCTGAATCGCGTCAACCATGTCGACCGTATCGTCGAGCACGATAACTCCACCCGAGCCGAGGAAGGTGCCAAGTTTGCTCCACCCCTCATAGTCCATCACGGCGTCCTCAATGTCCTCTGCGCGAAGGATAGGGGTTGAAGAGCCCCCGGGAATAACAGCTTTCAGCGTGCGACCGTTGAGCATTCCGCCGCACTCCTCCTCAAGGAATCGCTTGAAGGGATATCCCATCTCGATCTCATACACTCCAGGTGTAGTAATGTGGCCAGATGCTGAGATGAGCTTGGTACCTTTTGATTTCTCCGTACCGATAGCGGCGTACGCATCAGCGCCGTTAGTGATTATCCATGGGACTGCCGCGTAGGTTTCAACGTTATTGACGATCGTCGGGCTGTTGTAGAGACCGAGCACGGCTGGGAAGTAGGGGGGCTTGAGACGAGGCTGTCCTTTTTTACCTTCCAGTGATTCGATAAGTCCTGTCTCTTCTCCGCAGATGTACGCTCCAGCGCCACGATGAACGACGAGATCGAGTGAGTAATCGCTGCCGAAGATGCTCTTTCCGAGATACCCCTTTGCGTAACATTCGTTCACGGCCTTTTTAAGTTGAGTGTATGGGTACGCGTATTCGCCACGGATGTACACGCACATCCACGTGCTCTGTACGGCGAGCGCGGCGATCATCATCCCCTCGATAACAGCGTGGGGATTTTTCTCCATGAGGAGACGATCCTTAAAGGTGCCCGGCTCGCTCTCATCGGCGTTGCAGATGATGTAGGTCGGTTTTCCGGTGTTTCGTGGAACGAAGCTCCACTTCATGCCCGCCGAGAATCCCGCGCCGCCCCGTCCACGGATTCCTGACTTCTTGACCTCTTCGATGATCGCCAGGGGATCCATTGGGAGCGCCTTCTTGATCGCTTGGTAACCACCACGGCTCTCGTACCCTGCGAGGGTGTGTTGATCGGGCTGCTTGATGTGCTCTAGCAAAATTTGGCGGTGTTGTCCCACGGATGCTCTCTTCTTTGGTAAGTATAGCGTTCCTCAAAAGTCCGCAGCGAAATCCTGGTCTTTGGAAAAGGCTATCGATTCACGGATGCGAATCGGAACAATAACCCATAGTCACGTGGGGCAAAAGCCTTCACAGTTTCACTGGTACGGACTTTTGCGCGTCACTACAGGCGTACCTCAGTGCTCAAGGTCGACGCTGGTTGGGCGCAGGATAGTCGAACCCGAGAAAGGTCGCAATCTTTGCTTAATCGCCTACTTGAACCGAAATGCTCTGCTGATCCTCAGCGAGAAACTCAGGCTTTGACATACTGAATTCCAGTGTATCCGCGATGCCCGGGTCATCCACGTCAGCATCAACCTCCACAAGCCCGTCTACAACGGCGGTTTTGCCCACGAGTTGGATCTCAACCGTTCCTGACTCGCCGGAGTATTCCTGACCGGCTCGTCGGAAGAGTTTTTGAGGGATGTAGAACACAAGATAAACGGCCTCGTCGTCAGGTGTGACCGCGTTGACCCGAGGTTTGATTGCGGTTTCCTTTTCCTCGACGATCAGGGTGCCTGAGTTCGGGACATATACGAGCCCCTCTGGATAGCGGAATTTGAGCGCTATTCCGTTCTGGTGCACCTCGCTGAGTTCAACACGCACGAGCGCCCGGTCGCCGGAATCAAGGTTTGATGGATTGACAGACATACTGACATTTGCGGCGCCGGAGAAGTCACCTGAGTCATCGCTCCCGCCGCCTCCTCCGCACGCGGACAAGGCTGTGCAGACGAGGGTCGTTACGATTGTGGTTGAGACCAGAAGGGATCGCATGGGGAGTCCTATCAAAAGAGCTCAGGGTCAAACTGCCCACGAACTATCGAGGCGAGGGGCCAGCCGGACTCCTCACAAGGGGTATAATGATTTTTGAAGGGGTACGCCAGATGGATTCGATTGATAGGGCCTTATGAATCAGTCGGGGGGGTGTTCCATTCCTTGATGAATCCGGCCCAGCGCCCTGGATCGTAGGATGCGCAACTCTCCGGGAGCACTCCGACGCAGGTGTATCCGTGAGCGTGCGCGACCTCACTTAACCTCTCCCAGTCGGCGGCTAGGCACACCACAATTCCGTTGTGCTTGCCAAGGCGAGGGAAGAGAGCAACGAAACGGTGATCATCAACCCCGCCATCATTGAGGATGAAGGGGCTTGAGATCGAGAGGTTCAGATCCGCGGCAGCTCGCTGGCAACAGGCCGCGAGCCGAGCGGTGTGAACCTTGTGCCAATCGATATCGGACACAGGCTTCTAGTTGTAGCTGACGTTAATATCCACGTAACCGTGAGTAAGGTCGCATCCCCACGCGCGAGCGCTTCCTTTGCCTAGGTTGAGATTGAGCTGGATCGGAACATCCCTCGCCGACATCAGCTTTCGGATCTTATCTCGGTCGTGCGCCACAATCTTGCCTCTGCGCATCACCGGCGCTCCGGCGAAGGTGAGATCCACGCGCGAGGGGTCCACTTTGAGGGAGGGGTCTTTGCCCGCGGCGGCGAGGACGCGTCCCCAGTTCGGATCGGCGCCGTGGATTGCAGTTTTCACTAGTGGGGAGTTTATGACGTTCATAGCGACCTTACGGGCCTCGCTCTCCGTTCGCGCGCCTCGCACCTCGACCTCGATCAGTTTGGTCGCCCCCTCACCATCGGCGGCGATCTGTTTCGCAAGCTTCTGGCACGCCACCGTAAGCAACCTTGTAAATGCCTTCTTATCAGAGGCCGAGGTGACCTTTCGCCCCTTCTCACCGGTGGAAAATACGAGAACCGTGTCGTTAGTTGAGGTGTCTGTATCGACAGAGGTCATGTTAAATGAGTCATGCACCGCGCTCGTAAGAGCTGTTTGTAAGGTCTTCGAGTCGACCTTCGCGTTCGTGACCAGAAATCCCAACATCGTCGCCATATTTGGGGCGATCATACCGGAACCTTTCGCGCATCCCGCTACCGTGATCCGCTCTCCGTTAATCATGGCGGAGACGTAAACCTCCTTCTGGGTGAGGTCCGTGGTCATGATAGCTTTCGCGGTCGCATCACCGTTTCGCGCCGTCGGATTTTTTAGGAGTTGAGCGAGTCCAGCCTCCATCTTATCCATCGGCAGGAGCTTTCCGATGATGCCGGTCGACGCGAGGGCGATCTCGTGCGGCTTGATACCGAGGTATTTGGCCGCGATCTGTGCAGTCCTCTTGGCATCTCTCATGCCCGCGGGCCCCGTTGCGGCGTTGGCGCATCCTGAATTCACGATGAGGGCTTTGAGGGTTCCGCGCTTCATCGCCCGTTTCGTGTAGGTCAGCGGGGGCGCGGCGAAGGCGCTGCGAGTGAACACACCAGCGCTTCCGTAGGCGTCGGGGATGAAGATAAAGGCGAGGTCGTTTTTGCCGTTCGATTTAATCTTTGCGGCGATACCTGAAGAGAATACTCCCTTCAGCGAGGTGAGGTTTTTTGTGGCCATGGGTGCTAGGTATCATAACTTATGAGGGTAGGGTAGGGAGAGTTGAGGGGGCGGGCTCTCTCTGTGGATGGAGCGCCGGACTCCATGCGGACCGTGTGCCTGAGGGCACCGAGGCTTTATCGACGGGCAAGCGATACGGCCCGCGGGGACGCGGGCCGTAGTCCGGGTTGTCGCAATCGACGTCACGGGCCTCCTCCGCCTAGCTACCTGAAACCACAAAGGGTTCAACCCTTTGATCTCTCTAGGGCATTCGGCTATAACCTCTCAGGACTCGAGAGGTTAAGGGTTCTGATGTGTCCGCAGTAGGAGGTGCGTCACGTACTGGTAGAGGCCGTTTATGACTACTCTCATTCTCGAATCGTGCAGAGGAGAGCGGGATCGCCGCATACCCAATAGTTGTAGGGTCCATTCTCTTGCACCCTTATAAGGAGAATTACGAATGAACATCGCGGTTGTCGGTACGGGATACGTTGGGTTGGTGGCAGGAGCTTGTTTCGCGGAGACCGGCAACGACGTAATCTGCGTTGATATCAACCAAAAAAAGGTTGATGCGCTCGTGGCGGGCCAGATCCCTATCTTCGAGCCAGGTCTTGATGATCTCGTGAGGTCGAACACCAAAGCGAAGCGCCTCTCGTTCACCACCTCGATCAAGGACGCCGTTCAAGCCTCTGATATCATCTTTATCGCCGTTGGAACGCCACAGGACGAGGACGGTTCTGCTGACCTGACGCACGTGCTCGCAGTGGCCCGCGCTATCGGTGAGAATATGAACGGACCAAAGATCGTTGTTGATAAGTCCACCGTGCCGGTTGGTACCGCCGATCTTGTGAAGCTTGAGATTGAGAAGACCTCGAAGTTTCCCGTTGAGGTTGTGAGTAATCCTGAGTTCCTCAAAGAGGGAGCCGCTATCGACGATTTCCTTCGTCCGGACCGTGTCGTCGTTGGTGTGGCGAGTGAGAAGGCCGCGGCGGTGATGCGTGAGCTCTACGCTCCGTTCGTGCGAACTAACAACCCAGTTCTTGTAATGGATATCCGCTCGGCAGAGATGACGAAGTACGCCGCGAACGCGATGTTGGCGCTGCGAGTCTCCTTCATGAATGAGATCGCAAACCTCTGTGAAAGAGCGGGGGCCGACATTAGCAAGGTTCGGATCGGTATTGGAACCGACTCTCGAATTGGGATGAGTTTCATCTTCCCTGGTATCGGTTATGGTGGCTCCTGCTTCCCGAAGGATGTGCAGGCGCTCATTCGTACCGGTAAGGATCACGGCGTTGATCTCCTTATCTCGCGCTCCGTTGAGGAGGTGAACAGGAACCAGAAGAAGCTTATGGTTAACAAGATCGTGGAGCACTTCGGCGAGAGCAAGATTCGTGGTAAGACCTTCGCGATCTGGGGCTTGGCGTTTAAGCCAAAGACCGACGATGTTCGAGAGGCTCCAGCGCTCTCGATCTGCTCCGAGCTTGTGAAGCTCGGAGCGTATGTCCGAGCGTATGACCCTGAGGCGAACGGAACCTTTAAGGAGAAGTTCGGTAATCACACAAACGTTGAGTACTTCGAAAGTAACTATGATGCGTTGAAGGGGGCGGACGCGTTGGTTGTGTGCACTGAGTGGAACGCCTTCCGACAACCTAACTTCAAGAAGATCAAGGCGGAGCTCGTGTCTCCGGTTATTTTCGATGGGCGTAACATTTACGAAGTTGCGGATATGCAGGCGCACGGGTTTACCTACTACAGCGTGGGGCGACCTGCGGTAACGTGGTAGACCTTGGGTTTGGTAGGCGAGGAAAGGTAGATATGGCGCGAGTGGTAGTGAGTGGCGGAGCCGGTTTTATTGGATCGCATCTTTGTGATGTGCTGCTCAGTCAAGGGCACGAGGTGATTTCGGTGGATAACCTATTCACCGGCACCAAGAGAAATATGCGCCACATGGCCTCGAATCCTAACTTTGAGTTCATTCGGCACGATGTCACTGAGGCGATCCTTCTTGAGTGCGATCAGCTCTACCACCTCGCGTGTCCTGCGTCTCCCGTGCACTATCAGTACAATCCGATCAAAACCATCAAGACCAACGTTACGGGAACGATCAATATGCTCGGGGTCGCGAAGCGCACCCGAGCGCGGTTCTTCCTTGCCTCGACCTCCGAAGTGTATGGAGACCCGCTCGAGCACCCTCAGAGGGAATCGTACTGGGGGAACGTAAATCCCGTTGGCCCTCGAAGCTGTTACGATGAGGGGAAGCGCGTCGCTGAGACCTTGACCATGAGCTACCAAGACCAAGGGCACGTCGACACTCGAATCGTTCGGATCTTCAATACCTACGGACCCCGAATGTTGTTTAACGACGGGCGTGTCGTATCCAACTTCATCGTACAAGCGTTAAAGGGAGAGGATATCACCGTATACGGTGAGGGAGATCAGACCCGCTCGTTTTGTTATGTGGACGACCTGGTCGCTGGTTTCGTCGCCATGATGAACAAAGAGGGCTTCCACGGGCCCGTTAATCTCGGCAATCCAAACGAGATGACGATCAAGGCCCTTGCTGAGTGTGTCATAAATCTGACGGGCTCTAAGTCTAAGATCGTTCATAAGCCCCTTCCGAAGGACGATCCGACACGTCGGCAGCCGGACATCTCGCGTGCGAGGAAGGAGCTGGGATGGGTGCCTCAGGTTGATCTCGACACCGGACTCAAGAAAACAATAGCTGATTTTGACCAACGCTTGCGTAGTGGCGAAGAGCCGCGCTAGAGGCGCATTTTTTAAAAGTAGTACATAATCGTGACGCCCAGAGATAAAATTAGAAACTTCAGTATCATCGCTCATATCGACCACGGTAAGTCAACGCTCGCGGACCGAATCCTCGAGGCTACAGGCGCTCTTCAAGCTCGTGAGATGCAGGCCCAGTTCCTCGATAAACTCGATCTTGAGCGCGAGCGTGGTATTACGATTAAAGCGCAGACAGTTCGGTTGACCTACAAGGCGCAGGATGGGGAGACCTATCAGCTTAATTTGATCGATACTCCGGGCCACGTCGACTTCAACTACGAGGTCTCCAAGAGCCTCTCCGCGTGCGAGGGAGCGCTCTTGGTGGTGGACGCGTCTCAGGGAGTCGAGGCTCAGACGTTGGCGAACGTGTACCTTGCGATTGAGAACGACCTTGAGATCGTTCCGGTAATTAACAAGATTGACCTTCCCAATGCTAATCCAGATCGGGTTAAAGAGGAGGTGGAGTCGGTAATCGGACTCGACACGTCCGAATCGCTCCTTATTAGCGCTAAGACCGGAATCGGCATTCATGATCTCCTGGAGGCGATCGTTAAACGGATTCCTCCACCGAAACGAGGATCTATCGATAATCCGCTACGCGCGCTCGTGTACGACTCCTGGTTCGATCCGTATGTGGGTGTTGTTGTTCAGGCGCGAATCATCGATGGTCGATTGAAGGCAGGGGATAAGATTAAGTTTCTTTCGACCGACACAGAGTACGATGTGTACAAGCTCGGTGTGTTCACACCGCACGCGCAGGAGGTGCCTGAGCTTGAGAGCGGTCAGGTGGGATACTTCTCCGCCGCGATTAAGAACCTGAAGGACGTTCGAATCGGAGACACCGTAACGCACGCCAGGGAAGAGGGTGTTGAGCCACTCCCGGGGTTTAAAGAGGTTCGACCGATGGTGTTCGGCGGACTCTTCCCTGTTGACGCGGATGATTACGGTAACCTTAAGAGCGCGCTTGAAAAGTTGAGCCTCAATGATAGCGCTTTCACCTTTGAGCCGGAGACCTCAGCCGCGCTTGGGTTTGGATATCGGTGCGGGTATCTCGGTCTTCTCCACATGGAGATAGTGCAAGAGCGCCTTGAACGGGAGTTTCAGTTAAATCTTATTACGACCGCTCCATCGGTAGTATACAAAATGGTGCTCAACAATGGCTCGGTGGTTGATGTAGACAACCCCACGAAGATGCCAGACGTTGTAGACATACAGCGAATCGAAGAGCCGATCGTGTTGGCGACTATCCACTGCCCAAAGGAGTACGTTGGAAACGTCTTGAAGCTCTGTGAGGAGCGCCGAGGGGTCCAGAAAGATATCTCGTTCCACGGGATGGAGCGGGCTGTTATCCAGTATGAGCTTCCTCTAAATGAGATAGTGTTAGACTTTCATGACCGACTTAAGTCTATGACAAAAGGCTACGCCTCATTTGACTATGAGATTATAGGGTACGCAGAGGCGGACCTTGTGCGGCTGGACATCAAGTTGAATGGGGATCCGGTCGATGCTCTAGGTATTATCGTGCATCGAAGCAAAGCCTTCTTCCGTGGGCGAGAGTTATCGGAGAAGCTCAAAGAGCTGATCGATCGTCAGATGTTTGAGATCGCTATTCAGGCATGCATCGGCGCGAAAGTTATAGCCCGTAGCACGGTCAAAGCGTTGCGTAAGAACGTAACGGCGAAGTGCTACGGCGGTGATATATCTCGAAAGAGGAAGCTGCTTGAGAAGCAGAAAGAGGGTAAGAAGCGCATGAAACAGATCGGTAAAGTTTCAATCCCTCAGGAAGCTTTCCTCGCGGTACTGAAGCTAGGGGATGAAAAATAAGCGAACAGAGGCCTCCGATCGCGTGGAGATGAGAGTGGTGACCGAGCGTCCACCACGTGTATTTGCTTTTGGGGATATCCACGGATGTAACTCCGAGCTGACGGTGCTGCTTGAAACGCTCCGCTCTCAGCACAAGGCAACAAAAGCTGATCACTTCGTTTTCATTGGGGATTACATCGACCGAGGTCCCGACTCCAAAGGTGTTATCGATACCCTTTTGGCGTGGAGAGAGGACTTCCCCAACACCATATTTCTCAAGGGGAACCATGAAGACATGCTCCTTGGGTTTCTTGGGATGGGTGGGAATTCTGGTGAGCTGTACCTCGTCAACGGTGGATCTGAATTTTTTAAAAGCTACGGGATTGAGCCCTTAGGGCCACTCTCTGAGGTCGTAAAGGGACTCCCCTCGGATCACCTCCAGTTTTTTACCTCCTTGGAGATCGCAGTTTGTATCGGGGAATTCCTCTTTGTTCATGCTGGGATTAATCCAGCGCATGATCTGCGTTACCAAGAAGCGCGTGACCTTATGTGGATTCGGGGTGAGTTCATTCCCGTAGAGCATAGAGCTGGTAAAACAGTAGTTTTTGGCCATACCCCTTTCGCCGATGTTATGCTCCATATGCCCTATAAGATCGGGATCGATACCGGACTGGTCTATGGAAACCTCCTTTCCGCTGTCGAATTGGTCGACGGGACCGTGTTTCAGATTGATCGGGGGGGTGATCGGGTTACGGTTTCCTCACTAAGAGACCGTTTGAACAGTGGATCTGATTGATCATTTATCCTATTGTCTTCCCTGAAAATTACGCCACCCGCTGCGTTATTCGCCAGCCTGTGAGGCATCTAACGCCAGCGCTGGTTCAATGACGCTGCATGAAAAGGATTCGTGCTTCGAGAGCCGCTCGTTGAGGGGTGGGCCAGTTTACGACTGAGGAGGGAGTATGTCGCAACCAAGTGTTGGAATGATCGGTCTCGCGGTAATGGGTTCTAATTTGGCTCGCAATATCGAGAGCCGAGGATTCCCAGTGGCTGTTTATAATCGCACTGGCGAAGTTACCAAGGAGTTCATGACCAAGTTTGGAACTCGGGATGGAGTGCCCGCTGGTTTCGTGGCTTCGTATACGATGGAAGATTTCGTGAAGAGCATGAAGGCTCCCCGTCAGATCTTCATTATGGTGAAGGCTGGCGCTGGAACGGACGCTGTAATCGATCAACTCGCGCCACTGCTCGACAAGGGCGACATCGTTATCGATGGCGGGAACGCGTACTTCAAGGACACCATTCGCCGCGAGCATGCGCTTCAGGCGATGGGACTGAACTTCCTTGGCATCGGTATCTCCGGTGGAGAGGAGGGTGCTCTCAAGGGGCCAAGCCTGATGCCAGGGGGACCTCGTGACGCGTGGAAGATCGTCGCGCCACTTCTTGAGAAGATCGCGGCACAGGCTGATGGCGCGTGCACAAACTACGTCGGTCCAGATGGGGCAGGTCACTTCGTGAAGATGGTTCACAATGGGATTGAGTACGGGGATATGCAGCTTATCGCTGAGGCCTACGACATCCTTCGGAATGTGGTGGGGTGTAAGCCAGAGGAGCTCGCGTCTATCTTTAGTAAGTGGAATGGTGGTGTGCTCTCCTCTTATCTGATCGAGATTACCGCAAAGATCTTCGCCAAGAAGGATCCTGAGGGCGCTGGCGCTCTCGTCGACAAGATACTCGACAAGGCTGGGCAAAAGGGAACCGGTACATGGACTGCGCAGGTAGCGCTTGATCTCGGTATCTCTATTCCAACCATCTCATCGGCTGTTGACGCTCGCACTCTGAGCAGCATGAAGGATGAGCGTGTCAAGGCCTCTCATGAATTCAAGGGGCCGTCCGTTGAGGATTTCACCGGTAATCGTGAAGAATTCATCACCGCCGTTCACGACGCGTTGTACGCTTCAAAGATCATGTCGTACGCGCAGGGAATGAACCTCATCGCCGCTGCTTCGAAGCAGTGGAATTGGGATCTCAAGCTTCACGAGATCGCTGCGATGTGGAAGGGTGGTTGCATCATTCGCGCCAAGTTCCTCGATGAGATCCGTCGCGCCTTCGCGTCTAATCCAGCTCCATCGAATCTCTTGCTTGATTCCTTCATGAAGGCAGAGGTTACCAGGTGTGTGCCGAACCTGAGAAAGGTTGTCGGCACCGCGGTAAGTCGTGGCGTTCCCGTGTTGGGCTTCGCGGCTTCACTGGGCTACTTCGATAGCTTCCGCACCGCCTCGCTTCCTCAGAACCTCACGCAAGCCCAGCGGGACTTCTTTGGCGCGCACACCTATGAGCGTACCGACACGTCGGGCTCGTTCCATACCGAGTGGGAGTAGAGTACCTACCCTTGCCGTCCTTTGGTGATCCTTCTCGGCATCCCCCCTGGACGGCCCTTCATGTAACGCAAGGAACCTGACACGCTCTTCTCCTCACGGGCCAGTGATGCACGGATGTTTCGTTCCCTGGCTCATCGTGCCTGCTAAGGCTTTCCACCCTCTCGTTACGATGTCGCCTTTCTCTCAAGGATCCCCAGTACCTCGCAATGATCGGTCAAGGGGAACATATCGAAGGGTGATAGGCTCACGAGCTCGTAATCCGCCATCCACTCGCTCACGTCTCGGGCGAACGTTTCCGGAGCGCAACTTGAGTAGACTATCGCCGTTGCTCTCAGTTCTGGGACGCGTCGGCGAATTCCCTCCGAAAGCCCGCGACGTGGAGGGTTCACGATGATCAGGTCCGGTTCGTTAGTCAGCGATGCTGAGAGAAAAGCTTCAACATCATCCGCGAAGAACGAGGCGTGCGAGGTAGAGAGACGTGCCGCTGAGTGACGGGCGCTCTCAACGGCCATCGAAGAAAGTTCAACGCCGGTGATCCGAGGAACGTACGCCGCGATGGAGAGTGAGAATCCTCCGACCCCACAGAAGAGATCGAGCGCGTGGAGGAACGAATTGTCCCGCACGTAGGTCGCGGCTCGATGGTACAGCGCTTCAGCTATCTCATGCGTCACCTGCATGAAGGACTGCGGCATGAAGGTGAGGAAGATATCGTTGTACCGAACCTCGATCGACCGTTGTTCGGTGAGTATCTCCTCATCTGGTCCCTCAAGGATCGCCGCGGGGATCGGTTGGATGTTGCAACTCACCACCGTTACCCACGGATGCTTCTCTTGAAGCGCTCCGACATTCCTCCGAATTCTTGGGATCGCCTCGGAACTGCGCAGCACAAAGCGCACGATCCCTTGCGAGACGTCGTGATTGCTCATCACTATGATGTTCTTCAGTTCTCCCGCCCTCTCTTGGATGTTGTAAGGGGTAAGATGAGCATCTTTAATAAGTGCCTTCAGGGTAGTAAAGAGCCCTTGCACGTGGAGCGGAGTGAGTGGGCACTCGGAGAGATCCTGACTTGAGAGATCTGAACGGACGATACCGAGAGTAGGAGCATCTACGGTACCGGTGACGGTGACCTTAGTTTTGCATCGGGAACCCCACGGGGATGCTGGAACGCGAATCGGCTCGACCTTGCGGGGTGTTATCCCACGTTCATTGAGCGCCTTCAGAACGAGGCTCTCCTTGGTTGCAATCCTTGTTCCGGGCTCAATGCCGAGAAGGGAGCATGACCGGCAGGTTCCGGTGGAGAAGTAGGAGCATGATGCGTGTTCGTAGGCGGAACTCATTGGTGGATTGTACAGGCGTATGAACGGTATCGCCAGGCCTCCATGGATATCCGGCGGAGTCTGTGTCTTCACGGGCTGTGTATGCAGAAATGTTCCAATTCGCCGGTTCCAGATCTTCGGGAGACAACCCTCGTATCCTTCATTCGGCAGTTGCGGGTCTGAAAATGGCGCATCTGACTAACATCACTTTGTCTTTTAAGGGTCTTCGTGAAATCGAGTGGGTAGGGCTCGGTGTTATCCCGACGTGCACGAGCTCGTGCACGTGGAAAGGGCGCTATGTATGAGCCATAACAAGGGTCTACGTTACCTCTGTGCTCGTTGGCGCCCACTCCATTCCACGATAAGCCTCTTTTGAATTTTCGGTGCTCACCCTGACGGTGCCAGGGTTGCGCCTTTCGAAAAGTTCAAAATACTTCGTGCTTGTAACCATGTGCACCATTTTGATCCTCCTTACCTGCCGAATGTAGGATTATTTCGGGGCGGGGACTCCCTACCGGTATTTCGCTGGAATTCCAGCCCTCTCCGGTGGTAGGGTACCGGCCTATGAAATTCCACCGCTATCACGCTCTCGGAAATGATTACCTCGTTGTTCGCGCCTCAGATTGTGAGGTGCCGATCACCCCGGCGCTTTCGCAACGCATATGCCACCGAAACTTCGGGTTCGGCTCAGATGGTATCCTCGTGCATGAGGATCGTGAGCCTGGCGCGACCTTTCATCTCCGCATTATCAATCCGGACGGCTCAGAGGCTGAGAAGAGTGGCAATGGACTCCGCATCTTCGCGCGGTACCTTTGGGATTTAAAACTTGTGACCGACGCTCCCTTTCACGTTGATACCGCCGGCGGGCGAGTGACCTGTGTCGTGTCTCAGAAAGGACGGCTTGTGACCGTCGATATGGGTAAGGTCAGCTTTGAGAGCACGGTGATACCGGTGCGGGGAGGGCCTCGCGAGGTGCTGAACGAGGAGCTTTCCA
Source organism: Pseudomonadota bacterium (assembly GCA_039799965.1). Lineage (GTDB taxonomy): Bacteria > Bdellovibrionota_C > UBA2361 > UBA2361 > OMII01 > OMII01. The sequence goes on along the minus strand of JBDLRS010000035.1, from coordinate 6,209 downwards.
TCAACGGCACGAAGATTACGTTTTGCGCCGCGACCTTTGGAAATCCACATTGCGTTGTGACGAACCTCCCCTCAACGGAGGAAAACGCTCGCATGTTCGGTCCACTCCTTGAGACGAATCCTCTCTTTCCGAATCGTACCAACGTTCAGCTCCTTCATGTTGTGAATCGTTCGACCATCTCGATTGAGATCTGGGAGCGAGGAGCTGGGTATACCCTCGCCTCTGGAAGTAGTAGCTCAGCGGCTGCCGCGGTAGCGCACCGACTCGGTCTTGTCGACAACGACATCTCGGTTCAGATGCCGGGTGGCACGATACGCATTGAGATAGCTCCAGATTTCGCTATTAGAATGGAGGGACCGGTGACCCGGGTTGGAACCCTCGAGCTTGATCGCGAGGCGATTGAGGACGTCAGCGTCTAAGAGGGCGGTTAGAAGAAGTTGTAGGCCACTCCAAGAATAAAGGACCGACCCTGATACACCTCCGGCTCGATTCCTCTGCTCTGGTCGTAGGTGAAGTTGCGGTTAAGGATATTGTCGATACGGGCGAAGATTCGTCCATGCTGCTCAGAGAAGCGGTAGCTTGTTCCGACGTCAAAAAGCCAGAACCCGTTCGGATCGTCTGTTTGATTACGTTGTTGGTCACGGTAGGTCGCTTGGGTGGACACTGAAAAGTGCTTGCCGATGAAGTAGCGATACCCAAATCGGTAACGTTGAGTTGCGATAGCTCCATCGATCAATTCGTTGTTGAGCAGATCATCGTCGGTTTCCGTAAACCGTTCGTAGAGTGAATCAGCGGTGAGAACTGAGCTATCGGTGAGTACGGTATACACGTACCCTCGCAGGATATCCGCCTTAGAGTGACTATCCTGGATTCCGTAGCTTTGAGAGGGGATCTGAGTGGTTGTCTCACCATCGTAGGACACCATCTCCTGCACCGCGCCATACGAATCGGTGATATGTCGACGGGTGTACTGAGCGCCCGCGTAGATAAAGTTAGGGTCCTTCACATCAAGCCCGAAGCCGAGGTTGCGACTCTGCGCGCCACTCAGGTCGTTGAAGCGTTGATTAATGCCACCGACGAGCGTCGGTTCTAGGCTACTTAGATCTTCGAGCACCGTTTTATTGGTGGTTTCAAAGTAGGCGATGCGACCTGTCATCCACGTCGTTGGCGTTAGGACGAGGCCTAGCTTGGGGTCTACCATGTTGACGGTATCGGTTCCATCCAGAAAGGGGGGCACCTCGGTGAGGTCCCGTTCTAGATGCGTGGCGCTTACGCCTAACGTCAACGTTGCGAGGCGTGGGGCTTTGAATGAGAGGTACTCATAGACCGCACCACTGGAGAGGTCTCCGGCGCTGCTGCTGATGAGGGTCTCAGGAGGTAATATATCCTCCATCTCATAGACAGGAGAGTCCTCTCGACGGCTTGAGTCTACGTAGGTCCCGTCTAGACCGGATACGGAGTCGAGGTAGTGGGATGTGTAGATTAACTGATTAGAGAGGCTACTTCGCGCGACGCGCTGCTTCGAGTTCTCATTCAGATAGGCTTCAACATAGAGGGGAGTGGGAACTCCGGGGATGTCTACTCCGACGATGCGTCCTATGTCTTCGCTGGTTCGCGCACTATCGCGAGCGTATTCACCCTGCATCAGGAATTTGAGGTTCGTTGAGAAGCGGTGGTTGTACCCAAGGCGAGCGCTTCCAAGATGAGCGTCCTCTGAGTAGTCACCCGTTTCTGAACCGTTGAGCTCCCGAAGTTTGAAGGTCGTATCGATGATGAAACGATCATCCACTTTCGGCTCATACTGCAGCGCCGCGCGGAGGAAATTATCGCCGAAATAGGCTCCATGATGAGATCCGTTGGCGTAGTAGGGACGGTAGTTCAAGAGGTAGCCGTACTGATCTCCTCGGCCGGTCGCAAGTAATGAACCGGAGGCCTGGTCCTGATTTGAGTTCCACGCGGCGTCGATCGCCTTGCGGGTCTCCTTCTTATCGAAGAGGGCGTTGTAGTCACTCAGTGAGGGAAACTCTCCTACGCTGTTGAAAAGGTTGAAGCTCAAGGGGGCTAGGAGGTCAGCTATCCGTTTCTCTGAGAGATTCGCCTCTGTATCCATAATTGATTGGTAAGAATCCCCGAGGAGTCTGTGCGCCGAGAAGTTGGTGTAATCATCAGTGACCGATTTAATGGCCTCGATCCTCGCGGCTTCCGAAAATCCGAGCTCGTTAAAGGTTCGAGCGAGCCCCGCGCTTCTCACTCCGAGATCCCTATCAAGGAGGAGGCTTGATCGATAGACCGCGCGCCCCTCGTTTCGAACGATGGATTCCTCAATATCCCGTAATCCGGCGATCGGTTCGTTTTCCGCAACCTTCGCGTATGAACGGTAGAGATACGGAGTTGGATCGTTTGGATCCATTGCGACCGCGGCATCGAACTCCTGAATAGCTCTTGGGGATTGCTCAGCCTCGAAGAAGAGCTTTCCGAGATAGGATCGGTATATCGCGACTGAGGGGTCCAGTTGAACGGCCTGAGAGAGCTTTTCCTTCGCCGTTTCGTAGTCGTGGTGATGGGCGCTGATCAGAGAGCTTCCAAGGTAGGGGAGGGAGTGCGAGGGATCCTCCTGCATCGCAGAGGTAAAGAGAGACTCCGCTTCATCATATTCCTTATTCGCCAGAGCCGCGAACCCAGCGATAGTCGTCGACATTGAACTCTTCCCGAATTTGGCGGCGCGTTGCTTGAGAAGTGCCGTTGCCTCTTCATATCGGTCGGCGGAGAGGAGGAGTTCGGAGCTTCTATCCAGGAACACCGGTTCGAGCGGAAACGCCTTTCGAGCTGCAGCAGTGATATCTATCGCGCTATCGATATCGCCGGAACCTTGCGCGAGGTAGGAGCTTAGGAGCGCGGCGTTCGCGAGACCCGGTTGGAGTTCCTCCGCGCGCATGAGGTTCTTCTCGGCGCCCTTGAGGTTATTGGCTTGAAGCGATACGAATCCGAGAAGGAGATGTCGTAACGCCTCATCGCGGGCGGTGAGGGGGCCTGAGAGATTGTCGATGATGGCGCGAGCTGCAGGTGCATCGCCTACCTGCCAGAGAGAGAGCGCGGAGAGAATGTGAGCGCGGGGTGATGAGCGTAAATCGGCGGGAAGATGCTCAAGCTGAGCATACAAGGTGCCGTTGCGCTGAGCTTGCGTGATCACCTTTGAGAGGTGTTGTACGCATCGAACCCCGCACGTTGAATCGGAGGCTGGAACGATATCCTCAACCGTTACGATAAAGGGGAATCGGATCATCCACTGCACCGCGTTGGCCGGTCTCACTAAGATCGTTTTAGAGAGAGGTCCTCCCCGTTTTGCGGTGATGCTTTCGCCCGCGTTCGCTGTCTCCTCTTGGTTTGAGTTTGATGCTTTGATCGCTCCGTGGAGCACATCCAGTGTGGTCTCATCCTTCGTCACATCGACCACAAGTTCGGTGCCGTAAATAGCGGCGGTGACGAGGGGCGTTTTAATTGAGGGCTCTGTGCGCACCCCGCGTGAAAAAAAGAACGCTCGACCGTTGTGTTGTGTGATCTCTGGACGTTTGCCGTCTCCCACCGAATGAAAGGTGAGAGCGGAGAGCCTCCCCATTCGGACGAGGATACCATCCACAAATTTAAATGCGGCCTGACCATCACCCCCCGTGCGGACGCTATCCCCTTGATTAATGGTCCCCCCGGCGACGATGGTATGCCAGGTACCCTCTTCCCCTCGGCGAGCCTCGACCGTACCTTCGGCCAAGTACACATGTGCCACTACCTGGACCTCGGCTAAAGCGGTAGCGCTCCAAGCCCATCCGAAGGCGACCATAAGGAGGCTGAATCCTATGTGTTTCAGTAGCTTAGCCATTTTAGACGTGTGACTCCCCTGTCGATGAGATGCCCCAAACCCTCTCCGAGCCTCAACAAAGTGTGGTTTTTACTCGAATGTTTTTAAGGCGGTTGGCCGATACTAGCTTTGCAGACGCAGGAACACGGGATGCAAGGAGCTACATGGGGCTGGTAGGGGGAGGAGGGTCACCACACCTTTCTCACGGTCATATCATCGGAAATCGGTATCGGATTGTCCGCCCACTCGGCTCGGGAGGGATGGCCTCCGTGTACCTAGCTGAGGATGTGGTGCTTGGTGAAACCACAGTCGCTATCAAGGTTCTCCGCAAGGATCGCAGCCTCAAAGATGACACCATTCAACGATTTCTTCGAGAGGTACGACTCACCCATAAAATTAACCACGAGAATGTGGTGCGCACCTTCGATTTCGGTCAGGACGGCGACACGCTCTTCTACACGATGGAGTATCTGCCGGGGGCAACCTTAGAAGCGCTCCTTCGTGAGCCCGATTTCCCCATCAGCCGCGCCCTTGGTATCGCCGCTCAAATTATGCGAGGCCTCGGGGCTATCCATTCAGTTGGTGTCATTCATCGAGATCTGAAGCCAGCCAATATCATCATGGACGAGCACGGCAAGCTCAAGATCGCAGACTTCGGCATCGCTCGAGGGGGCACGTCGATGTTGACCGTTGATTCCGGACAGATCGTCGGTACGATTGCCTACTTGGCGCCGGAGACCTTGACGGGAGAGGAGGCTACGCTCGCTGTTGACTACTACGCCCTTGGAGCGATCGTGTATCAACTCCTCACGCAACGGGCGCCGATCGACGATGAGGTTCCCGCGAGGTTGCTCCTTCGAAAGGTTGAGGAGGCGCCGCGTGACCCGCAGGAGTTGCGAGATGATATCCCTGATTGGCTCGCTCGGGGTTTAATGGGGCTTCTGGAGGTTGATCCGAAGGTCCGCATGAAGGCGGTGAACTACTTCGCTTCAACCTTGGACACCTACGCACCACGGGCGACGAACGATAGCCTCGTTAGTAACCTTGTTCCAGAGACATTGGCTATTGACGATGTCCTCGTGGATAAGCCGCTTCGAAATAAGCTGCTGGCGCGGGGACGTCGTGGAACCTTACTTACGAAGACGATGCTCTCCGTGTTAGTGGGAATGCTCACTGTGCCGCTCTCCCTGACGGAGACCGCCGCGAGAAATGAGTTCAATCATGTCGATACGCTCTTTCAAGTTCGTGGTGAAAAGACCCCGCGCAATGACGTGACGATTATCGCTATCGATGAGCAGAGCTATTCGAACCTCTCGGTACCCCTTGCATCGTCGTGGCCCCGCGAGTTACACACCAAGTTGCTGCGGAAGCTCGCGCCTTACTCGCCCAAGCGCGTGGTGTTTGACGTTATATTTGCCGACGCTTCGTCCAATCCGGCGATTGACGATGCTTTCGCCGGAGCAATCGGTGGTGTTCCTACAATCTTAGGAGCGGCAACGGGACTCTCGCTGCAGGCGACCATCAACGGGTCGTATCTCTTGGAGCAACTCATTCGTCCGACAGATATCCTTGCTCAGAAGGCGCGGGGAATAGGGAACGTTACGTTTGCGACCTCTGATGGGCGTGTCCGCGACCTCTCAGTGCAACGATCGCAGATGTTTCCCGAGCTGACATCGCTCGCCGAGGCAGCGAGTGGGGTAGGAGGAGATTCGAAACTCGCAGAGGGGCGTTTCTTACTCAATTATTACGGACCCTCTCGAACGATCCCCACGGTGCCGTATTACATGGTCCTCTCCGACGAGAATCCTCTGCCTGTGGATGTGTTTAAGGACAAGATCGTGTTTGTTGGCCTCAATCTTCGTAGTCGCACCGGCCCATCTCAGCGCGAGGCGTTCGTGACCCCCTTCGACTCGGCGACCTTTGGCACCGAAGTGCACGCCACCGCCACCTCAAACCTGCTCTCGAAGGATTGGATCCGACGGCTATCTTCCGGTCAGGAGGTTGGCATACAGGTGGTCCTCGCCGCCGCCTTTGCTCTTCTTCTCCTGGTGGCGTCAGGGTATATGTTGGTGTTGTACCTTGTGGGGAGCGTGATCGGGGTTCTCGCGACGCAGTACCTCACCTTCCTGCTTGGGGTATTTATACCGGTCATCACCCCGCTGGCATTTGGCGTATTCTGCGGATTGCTCTTCCGTATCCTGCTCGGAAACTCCTCCGCTGGAGCTAAGTGGCGAGTCTAGCAGGGTGGTGAAAAATGGTTCCGTCGTGAGCATTTTGAGAGTTTTGACGAAACGAGGCGGAGACGACGAAAAAACCGGAGGCGTATCCACTGAGATACGTTGAGGATTTTTTCGGC
>JBDLRS010000034.1:0-41117 GCA_039799965.1 Pseudomonadota bacterium | reverse complement strand
CGACGAGTATCGCGCTGGAAAGCGTTTGCTTACAAGGATTGCAGCCATGCTTTCCAAGCTATGCCTTCAGCCCGCATGATGCCTGTTTCGGGTACGTTCACGTTTACGCGCACGAGCACGTTCACGTCGGGATAACACTGAGCCCTATCCACTCGGTTTCACGAAGATCCCATTTTGTCTATATGCGGATGACGGTCTGGTGCACTGCCGGACATTAGTAGGCGCCCTTAACTAGCGTCTTCAACCGAAATCACGCATAGCTACCCTACTACTGACACAAACGCATAAACCGCAGCCTGCTCTGAATCTGCTCGGCTAACTCCGGATTATTTTTTGACAGGGAGCGCGTAACAATGTCGACCCTCGCATAATCGTTTTCCGCAGGTTTCTGGTGGCCGTGATTAGAGCAACTACCGCGGATTCAACTCTTTGCAAAAAGTGAAGTGATTTTACTATTCTTTATCAGGTTGCGCGTCGATTCCGGTCGGCGATGGAACCGCTGCCGAACCGTCGGCGATAATCTGAAGGAACGATCGAATGATCGGCAGGCGCATACACCACCCCAACAACGCCCACGCGAAGTTTACGTGAGAGAGCGCCGAGGCGATCGCCTCTATGCCATGCACTTCGCCCTCATCCGGATAGCGATAAGCTACTCGTCGTAGCGCGGTCGGATGATTCGCTGCGTCCTCAAAGGTGAGTCCGATGGGATTGAGCTTTCGAAGTAACCGTTCGGTCGACCCGCAGATCTCGCAGGAGCGAGCGAAGTAGATGGTGGAGGGGGTCATGATCCAGGGCCGCCAGTGGGGGATCCAGTCTCGGACATGCCGGTGATAGACGGTTACCTCCCCGCCAAAGCGGGCTTCGGCTGTTTCGAGGTGATGCCAACGGGCTATACCAGCAAAGTAGATGAGCGCAACGCATGCGGAGGCCAAGAGGTAGATATCGTTGAGAGCGATCGCGAGGAGAAGAAGCACGAGGAACGTGCATGTTTGTATCGGGTTCCGGAGATAGGCATAGGGGCCGGTCGTCACGAGATCTTTCGGTGGATCGAAGGGGAACGGGGTGCCGCGACCCCTCGTGGCGAGCTCCTGGGTTGCGGCTAACCCAAGAACGCACGGGATAAGGAGGGTGTTCAAGACGAGCGATACTCGCCAAGCGGGGCCTTCGATGATCTCGGAGAGGTGCTTTCCGGAGAGTGAGAGGGCGTACGAGGGAAGGAGCCACAGTAACCCAAAACCCGCGATCATGACTTGGAGGGAGGCTCTCCAACCGACATGCTGGTCACGCACCGTCGCGGAGGCGAGCCACCACCCCGGGGCAAAACAGAGGCAAAGCGCGATGAGCTCTCCCCACAGCCATCCTTCGCCAAGTGTAATGACCGGGGCGCATAACGGCATAACGATCAGATCAAAGAAGGTGGCTGTCAGAAGTGCTGTGATGAAGTGTTTGCCTTGAAATGCAAGAAAGAGAGTGGCTCCCCACAAAATGGCCCAGCCACACATCAGATCAAGTGGGAGCCTGAACGGGCTTGAGGTCGTATCGTGAAACGTCCACCAGCCATTGCCTACAGCGATAAGGTTTACCGGAATAAGGGCAGTCGCATTCCAGGCGGCAGCTAAGCCGATCCCGGTCCGAAAGCGCGTCGTCGTTGGAATGCATAGCAGGAGGCACACGGTAATGACCACCGGGATGAGGGTCATTCCTGCCTGAAGTGTGCCAAGGTTAGGCTCCGGGAGTGGCGGCATGATCGATGAGCTCCTCCGCCGCCAGGCGTACGGCGTATCTTTGCAGTGGACCGAAGTACCACGATGGATCGTATCTTCGTTGAAAGGTTAGGGTCCAGGTTACTCGGGTGTGTTCATCGTCGATCGGCTCAAGATCAACCTCAGATCGCTCCCACGTTAGGTAGTGACCGACGTACGATGCATCGCGCTCAGGTATGAAGGTTACCTTTCGGTCGCTCGCCTCTGAAACAACAAACACCGCGTCTCCTTCGATTCGGTTCCACCAGATATGCTTAAAAGCGACGAATGTGGCTCTTCGGATGTCGCCCGGTTGAAGTCCGGACCCCTGCACCGAGACCGGATAGGGGAAGATTCGGAGGAAGAGCGGCTTGACCCCGTTGAATGATAGGGGTTCGCTCAGTTTCCTTCGCACGGAATCACGTGAAGCGGGTATAACCTTCGAGGCCATGACGCGATTCACCCGGGAACGCGAAGTTGCGGGTGTTGTTCCCTCCAAGGAGATGAGCGCGAAGAATGATATGATCATCGCCGCCTCGAGCTTGTGTTTGCTACCGCGATTTGTCAGGAGACTTACGGCCCAGGCGCATACAATACCTACCGCGTAGAAGATTGGCGCCGCGAATATGATACAGATGTATCCCTCTTGAAAGAGTGGGGCAATGATCAGGAGGGTTATCGTAATCCCTTTGATCGTCATTCCTGTCGCTGATTTCGCTCGAGGTGTAAGGGAGAGGCCCAGTCCAAGTATTACGGGAATGCCAACGTAGAGGAGGCTTGAGTTGGCTACATGGTTTCGCTTGAGGAGCATGTAGAGGAACCCGGCGGCTCCTACGACAAGACAGAGAAAGAACAACTGCCACTGCTGGGGAGGTATTTCGCGTCGAGGGGGATTGGTAGTGGTCTCTGTAGATGGATCGCTTTTATCGGTGGTCATGGCGCAGCGCCTGTGAAGGGTCTTTCACTCGCTTTGACTATAGATAAAAAGCTTCATTATGCAAGAACCTGCGTGATGAAGCAGTGAAAGAAAAACCTCTCCAGTTGAGGCTCGGAAAGCAATCTTGTCTCAATTATGACGGGACTTACTTCACGAATATGCTCAGTGCGTGTCACGAATATGCTACTTCACGAATATGCTCAGTGCGTGAGTGGATACACTCGGGGAGCTTTTTCTCTGACTTGACTTGCCTCATGAAAGCCCCTCTACAGAGATGAAGCGAGCCGAGGGCAACGAGAGACTCGCCCTTCTTTACGCTTTACGGAGGTGGAGGTCGACCTATGGAGACGTACCAGGGGTATCCAAGGAACCCTTGAGCGATCGTCAGCTGAATTGCGTCCCCCTGTTCAAGTTGCTGGTACACATCCTGCGAGACAGATATGAGTCGTGGCACTTCGAACTGAAAGGGAGAGGTGACGACATCATGTTTGACCTCGAAGTAGTAGAGTGTGTGGCTACTCCGACGCCCGCGGTGAACCTCCGTATGCTTCGATACGAGCCGAGACGTCACCACCGCTGGCAGGGATCTATCCATACCTCGATTAATATCGGATATCACGACGTGTCCGAGGACCGGGAGAGAAAGCAGGAGGATCGCCCCGTTCTCTACCATCAATCGCGGTGCTCGCGACGAGTGACGGAGTAGGATCCACGTAAGAGTGACAAGCGCAGTAGCGATACCGATCGATACCCAGATTCCGGCCATGGCAATGCTTGGATCGTTAAGGTGATGGGCCTCATTTTTGAGGGTTACTTCAGCGAATCCCATCAACCCGTACGCTGCGACTCCCATAATGAAGGCCTGAAGGATCAGCGCTTTTGTGTAGTGCGGATCGGTGAAGCGTGACTTGGCGGTGTGTTGAATTTGCTCAAGAGCCGTTCTCATCATCACCAGGTCGTCAAGTAGTCCGTTTGGATCGACCCCTGGTTGAACGACGAATCGAAGTGTTTTTCCCGTAATCGCTATCGAACTAACGGACTGAGGAATGAGCGCGCGGATCCTGTTTCGAAGATCGGTTGAGGATGAGAGGTATTCGACAGTGAGCGGATGATCGCCCAGGATGAATACGGCGTCGTCAAAGTTGGTGTCGCGCACCTGAAGCTCATCCCCGAAACCGAGCCGCGTAGCCCAGCGGTCGAAAGAGGTTTCCCGAGATAACGCGCAGATGAACCTTGAGTCTACTGGGGTCTCCAACTGCGCCGGTAGCTTTGACTTGTGAACCGGAGGCGAGGAGACGCTGTAGGCAACACCGTTGTGGGTGAGGGGAAATGACTTGGGCACATGTCGGAAGAGGAGTCGATAGAGGCACGCCACAGTAGCGATTATCAGGCGGGCTGTTATCCACATACGAAGCGCTCTCCATGGTGTCTCAGGTTGGACATCGGTGTGCTCGTGCCGTGTCCGGGTAACCAAGACGTGATAATTTTTATGGTTATTATTCCTTATGAGGTGAGTCGGCTTATGGATTGTTCGAGTAAAGCGCTGAGGGCTATTTCCCGGAATTTTTGCGGGTCTCTCTGCCCGATTATAGAGTCCCCATCCGCTGGTCACTGGTGCAGAGTAGCAGCTCCTCTTGGAGGCTAGGCGTGCAAAACAGCATGCTCCCGTGAGGGGTGTTTCATCTTCCTACAGAGCAGTAGCGTCCCCTTTTTTACCTTTTCTAGGGTCTTCGTGAAATCGAGTGGGTAGGGCTCGGTGTTATTCCGACGTGAACGTGCTCGTGCACGTAAACGTGAACGTACCCGAAACAGGCATCATGGGGGCTGAAGGCATAGCTTGGAAAGCATGGCTGCAATCCTTGTAAGCAAACGCTTACCAGCGCAATACTCATCGGGGGAGACATAGTTTAGAGCGTTTAACAGATCAAAGAGCGCGCCACACTCCATTCCCAATCGTAGTGATGACGAACTCAAGCGCCGTTCGATAGACGTCTAGTTTTTCATAGTCGAGCATACTGCTCTAGTTCGGCAGCGAAGAGATAAAGTTGCTCGTTCGGGTACGTTTACGTGCACGAGCACGTTCACGTGGAAAGGGCGCTATGTATGGGGAAAAACAAGAGCTTACGTCACCTCTGTGCTCGTTGGCACCCACTCCATTCCACGATGAGCCCTTTTCTATTTCCACGGGACAAACCCGGCCACCTGATCTGGAACGACAAGTCCGAGTGCCTGAAGGGAAATCTCCAGATAATCTCTATCGAGATCTTCTACGCTCATGAGGATCTCTTTTAGATCATCAAGATCTTGGAACCGATCAGGTGAATTTCTTAGGGAATAACACTTAGCGATGATAAGATCTTCAGGGGTGATCACCGGTACCGCGGCAAAGCCGAGATTGAGTCGGTTATGCTGCGCTCGTTCCACTGCTTTACGTACCCAGGGTAAGTCTGGGAGTAAAATATCTATGAGTCCTTTCATGTCTCCGGTCATCGGCGCTGAAGTAATCATACATATTGATCGTCGTGTGGGTTCAGAGGCCCCGGGCGCGATGAATCCTACCATCGGGGTAAGCCCAAGAGCGCTTACTACGGACTCCGCGCATGCTTGTGAGTCAGAAGGTGGGTCTGCGCATATCGCGAAATCAACATCCTTCGTTAATCTCTCCTGTGAGCGGTAAAGACTTGCGGCGTGGCCCCCCACAAGGCAATAAGAGACCCCATCTTTCTCAAACTTTTCTACGGCAGCTTTAAGAAGCTTTAGCGGTGTTAGCACGTGCGGCCCTCAATTTGCGAAAATAAACGAATGCTTCATCCATCCAAGCCAATTTCTCTGCGGCACGATGCTGAAGGCGCTCGACTCGCAGAGAAATCATTTGCTTTTCGTTGAGCGCGATAAACTGATCAAGAAATTGCCGATCGTCAGGCAAAAGCGTCAGGGAAAAATAACGTCTATTCCCTAGCGCACTTTCTTGGAGGATCCCCAAGGTACGCAGCCGGTGTAAAATATCTGTGACTCCGGCAGGGGAAAGTTGGTACCGGCTGGCTAGTCCCCGAAGGTGAATCGGCTCCTTATGCATTCGCAGACCCCGAAGGACTTTAAAGAGGGGTTGTTGCGCCAGATATGTAGTGAGAGTAAGGCTCATACGCACAATTGTACGAGTTTTCGAACGATTTATAAAGCAGTATAAAGTCAGGTGGAATCAGCTATCTAGGGGATTAAAAGTCGCCCCTTACACAGCCTCTCCGTCATGCGGGGATGTGTCGGTTAGCGAAGGCGTTCCCAGACACCCAAGGCGATATCGGCACTGAACATGACAAGGGCGATGTTTTTGAGGCTAAGGTTGCTAGAACCAAAGAGGGCTATTCCTCCGATTCTGCGGTGTCTGTTCAGCTTGGCGTCGTCGACGACGACCGGCTCGACGACGACAGCGCTGTTGATGATGTTGGTTTTCTCGGCGGCCACTCCCCGGAATTAAAAAATAATTGCTGCACCCTACCTCTGCAAGATGACTAGCGCTAGCACATCTCCTACTATGCGGAGGTGTTACACGTTACCAACCGAGCACTTCAGTCGAATACGAGATTATCTGGCCCGCAGATCGGTCAAGATGTCATTGCAGACCAGAAAGAGTCCTCTCCTGCGGAGATACGAGCGCAACTACAACGTCATGCAAAAGAAAGTTTTACAGACCCCCGTTTCATCGCAGACTCTCTAGTAACACTTCTAAAGCTGGGCGAGTGCAGAGCAGATGACTTAGAATGTTTTCTCAGCTCGACTCATCTTCATAAATTTGACCAGATTTTAGACGAGCTTGCCGTTCAAATAGCTAACGCCGACTTCGTAGCGTGCGGGCAGCTTCCTAAGGCGCTGTCAGATCTTTTTTCACAGATCCATGATAGCGCCTTAGCACTGAGGAGATTTTGGGCTTCACCCGAGGACGAGAGGATCGAGGCCACTAAGAAACTCTTGAAATTCTTTCATCACGTAGGATTTACTGTTCCAAGCCAGCATGTCATCAATGCGTTAACTCAACTGGAAACCATCGGCGAATATAGGCGTTTCGGGGCGTATCTTGACCACGTAGGGGTGACATTTGAGGTTAACAAGCTAGAGAGGCCTAGGGCTCGTTGTTGGGTTGCAACGCATAATATTCTCAGAGAAGAGATTCCAGGCCCCGCAACAGAGGAGAAATGGCTTATAGCGACTCATTTACTCGTACAACCGGAGCCGGCTACCTGGGAGGTGATAGTTGCGACGTTACGTCAGTCAACTACGCAAGTTGCAACTAAGCTAATCAAAAATGCGACTGACGAGACGCTTGAGCAGATGATTCTCTGTGCCCCATACTATTCGGACGACGGCTGGATTCCGGGAGAAATTTCATTTTCTGCCCCGCTGACTATGTATTCCGAGGTATTTTCGCGTATTCAAAAGCGGGAGGACCCGGCCGGATTTCAGAACCTCTTCGAACGCTCCTTTAATCAAGCAGCAGAACAGGATGCGCTGGATTTAGCCTCTAGACGCGCTGAAGCTACAAGTCCATTTCGATCAGCTGTATTCTATTTTCTACTAGATCACTTTAGCGAGGAACTCAGTCTTAAGATCACCGAGTGCATATTTGCTGCCCGCAATGGATGTGAAGCGGAGATGGCGACCCATCTGATTGAGGCGATAAGAACAATTAGCCATCTCGCTTCAATAGACAAGGAAATACCGAGTGTATTAGCAGACAAATGCGGCATTCGTATGTTTGGGCGGTATACCTCCGATCAGCTTTGCCAGCAGTACAGGTTACTAAAAACCCCCGTGCTCGTCGCTTCCTTGCCGGTGCATCCCATCTTCATCTTAACCGGCACCCATGACCACAATTTTGCCCTTGGACATGTTCTCTCGGGTTTTCCTGCGGGGGTTGACGTGTTCATCACAGAGGCCGAGAGCTCTCGCGGGTTCGTCGCTGCTGTGACCGCATTTACCGACCTGTTTGGTCCAATACAGGCAGGAGGCTCGTTTTCGCATGGCAGTTGCGATAGCTTTATCTACGGCGATGAGGCTGATTGTTTTACCCGATACCGGTTGCTGAACCCTGGCAGCTCTTCACTTAGAGATTTGGTTCGCAGGTCGTTTGCCGAATTTGCTGATTTTATTCTTTATGCTTGTGAATCCGGAGCGAGAAAGGGAATGCAGGAGGCTTTTGTTGAGGTACTATCTGGCAAGCAAGTCAGAACTTTTGGTTGTATCGGACAGAACCATTTCATCTCTACCAGGGTAGAAACCAGAGACGGGCGATATTTCTTATATCCTCACTTTGATGTCGCAGCCGAAGAACCCTTTATAGAGGATGTAACGCGAGAAATGATTAGCTGAGGTTGCACATAGATATCTTGCCCTGCCGTTTCCACGTTGTCGAATCCCACATTGACCGAACCCAGTACGATCCCACAGGCGTCGGATTTTGCAACCAGATCCTTGGTAGATAGAGCGACAGCAATCTTTGGTTTTGTGTTGCATGATCGAGAAAGAGCCCGGGGCTTGCTGGGGGCAAACACCGGGCTCTCGCTGTTTTAGAGATACGACCAACTACGTCTGAGTTTCCTCAGATTAACGACCCTTCCCGTCAGGAAGCACTCCGTGCTCGGCGTAGAATGGGTCGAAGTTAGACACCGCCTCTGAGAAGTAGTTCAGGGCGCTGTCGTTATCTCGCTTGTTGAGAGCGTTCAAACCCTCTACCAATCGAGAGTTGATAACCTCAAGGTTACTAGGCTTGAAGGTGATATAGTGCTTACCATTATCAACCTTCCGGGCCTCGTAGCACTGAAGGCTCGATACGAAACTGGCGACCGCGCCGAGTGTCTCACCCTTTTGCTTGTGGATAAGACCCTGAAGGGCGAAGTACCGTGGGCTCTCCTCAAGACGCTCGCTGCAATCAAGACACTCAGCGGCTGACTCCGGGTCTCCAAATCGGAGGAACAGAGCCGCGATTGAGTGGTAAGACGCGGCGGCGCTCTCTTGGCTGTATGATACCCAGTTGTGATTCGGGAAGAGCTCCTCGATGTTAAAGGCGTCAACTGCTGCCTTCAAGATACGAGCGCGAGCGCTGTCCGAAAGTTTACTGGTGGCCATGAGGTTTGCTGAGGAGATTACGGTGTCAATCAGAGTTGACTCGCGAATCGTATCTCCGTCCGCGATTGAGCGAACCAACGCTTGCGCGAGGTACTCCGAGGCGGTTGTAGCGTCATCCTCACCGATCATGGTCAGAGCGAAGCGGCTCGTAGCAACCACAACGAGTGGCCACAAATCAGTCTGGCCGATCGAGTTGAGTACTTGGTCGGCGCCAAGATCAGGTATCTGAACGAGGCCTGATTCGGTGCGAGCTGCCACAATCGTGTGCTCGCGAATCTGTCGGGTGTCGAGTTCAGCAACGAGTCGCGCGAGGTCCGCGGGTTGGAAGGCAACCGCTGAGCTCATCACGATGATGCGCTTGCTAGCGGCTACTTGAGCAGCCTTCCCGAGTCCAGCGACGATGGTTGGAGCTTGAATCCAGATACCGGTTGTCCACTCGGTAGGCTGGGCGTCCGTGCTCACTACAAGGATGTCAGTCGTGGCGTTAATGTCATTGAGACATTTAACCTTTTCGAGGACCTCTAATTTTGATCCAGTATCATCAGTTACGATTGTACTAAACATAAATACCCCAGAGAATTTTTAATTATCTCTAAAACCTGCTCGAGTATGTTCATTTCAGGGATTTGAGCCCAAAGACCCATAGCTCCTGCATGCGTTGCCTCGAAACGTACTTGGTATGATGCGGGGTGTCTGAGAAGGTTTTCAGAATTTTTGAAAGGGCGCGTAGGTATCCCGATTCAGGGGCAGCAAAGGGGCGTTTTATTCGACGGTTTCAAGCCCTTAGGGGGACGGTGGCGGAGCTTGAACCTCCACGTTGGATCCCTCTTGTTTGCAATAATTGAGAATAACGGGGGCTAAAATCATTCCAGGAATGCCCGCCAGACGCTCTCCCGCAAGCAGGCTTAGCAGGGTAAGCCACATTGGGTTCTTGATACGGCCGCCGATGATCCTGCTATTAAGAAAGTACTCAAATTTATGCAGGATGATGAGATACAGTAGAGATATAACGCCAAGTTCTACGGACTGCGTGAGACCGATGCAGAATATCACGGTATTACTTATGAGATTTCCGATGATAGGCAGCAATCCGCAAAGGAACGTTACCACCATGATCACATACGAATAGGGCATCGGTGTGCCAAAGAGTGAAAGTCCAAGGATGAACAAGCCTGTAAAGAATGTGTTCACTAACGATATCGCGACCTGTGCTCCCATCACGGTGTGAAAGCTTTTGAAAAAGTTAGCAAAGCGAAGCTCAAGTTTCTCGGTGAACCCTGAATAGAGGTTATGGCGAATCGCATAGCTCTCTCGCGCAAGGTCAAGCCGACCGGTCATGAAGATGCCGGTCGTCGCCACTAAGGCGATAATGACGTATACGAACTCCTTGGTGAACACCTGGGCGAATCGCGCGAGGAAGTGAAGTTGTGACTCAAGCCCATCACGCACGAACGATTTCATTCCCTCTGGATCCTCAAAGGGAGCCTCAAGACCGTAGCTCTGGGCGAGCGAAACTATGGTTGGAATCGCCTTGCTTGCAGCGATGGGGAGCGCTCGTACCGCTTGTTGGGCGAAGTGCACAAAGAGATAAAAAAGTACGAGCACGAGAATGGAGAACGTGAAGACCGCGATCCGCTTTGGCAATAGCTTTCCGAGATAGGAGAGGATCAGATAGCCAAAGAGGATGGTAAGGAACGGGGTTCCAAGACCAAAGAAGAAGAAGCCGGTAAGGATCCCAAAAAAAGCCAGAAAGGACGCTCGGTTCAAACTTTGTTGGGATAAAAGGTTTTCGTTAGACATGGCGCGGTGCTCGACTAGTCATAGAAAAGATGCCGCCAAATTGGCAAACGTTCCATGCACCATACGTGGAATCGGCGGAGGGCGCAAATGGCCTACCGCAGTTGAGTTCAATGACCTGATGACGTGGAGGCGAGGTTAGAAGGTGCTACCGACGGAGAAGTGTATTCGGTAGACATCCTCGTTCGGTTTTCTATCGAGCGGATACCCTACGTCGAAACCGATAGGGCCGATCGGTGATATATATTGGAACCCAAATCCTGTGCTGGAGCGCAAGTCCGTTAGGTCGAAGCTCTCATGACGCAGGAACACGTTACCGACGTCGACGAAGGTATGCGTGCTAAATGAATCGGTGACCAGATATTGAAACTGGTTCTTCTCCAGTAGCAAAGTGTCACCACCGATTACGGCGCCGTTATCTCCAAGCGGACCTAATGAGTTCTCTTTGAATCCACGAACGGTTGTACGACCACCCAGATAGAAGCGTTGGGTGATGGGGATTCCCACGGTATCACCCCAAGGTTGGGCGATACCGCCCGAGAGGCCTACTCCGAGGGAGAAGCGAGGGGAGAGCACTCGCTCTAAGGGAATGATCCCGGTCGCTTTCGAGAGAATACCGCCGAAGTTCGCTTCGGATCCGATCTGTTGGAAGGAGAGTTTCGGCTCGACGGTAATGGTGTAACCATTGTGAGGGGTGAGGGGATCGTCGCGGGTATCGAACTTTAACAAACCGGAGAGGAAGCTTAAGCGAACGTGGCCGGTGTCGAGCGGAGTAATTACTGCGTCAGGATTGACGTCGTTTAAGTTGTCGAGGGTCAGGGAGTGCCCTCCGGTAAATGTGAATCGTGATTTAAACTGTCTAAAAAGGTAGGACGCGAAGGTCATTCGATCGAGATTGAATTCTTGTGTAGAGAGCTCCTGGCGTTGGAAACGCAACTCCTCAGTGAGGGCGTATTGAGAGTTCAGGAAGAAGGGATCCATGTATCGAATGTTGGCGAAACCTTGGCTGATAGCGCTCGAACCGTCTGGATTAATCTGTGCCTGATCAAAATAGGTGTCTATTCGGGTTGAGATAGTTCGGCCATCGGCGAAGAGTGATTTGTCGACCGCTTCTCCGAACACGTGGAGACCAAACTCGGAGTTTGCGCCCGTTCCGACCTCCAGTGTCTCAAGCGCTCGCTCAGCGAGACGAACGGTTATCGCCTCCTTGGGGTGATCAAAGGAACCGTCGCTTGGTACCACCTCAACGCGTGAGAAGAGGCCGGAGCGAAGGAGTTCGCGTTTCGTGGCGTTTACATCTTCCGTTCGGAAGGGGTTGCCTGGTTCGAGCAGGATGTATGTGCGTGCCACTGACTCATCGATAAGAGATAGTCCCTCAACCGTGACCGAGGAGATGATAAAACGAGGACCGGGTTCAATGGTCAGATCGACGTGGGAGGTATCAGGGGAGGGGTCGACATCGATAGTAGGGGTCATAAAGCCCTCTTCTTCTAGTTGAGCGACGAGGTGCTCGATGTATTGATTGATTACGGGTAAGGAAACGGGAGTGGGCGGCGTCTCTCGCATTGTCAGATTAGCGGGAAATCCTCGCACTGAGACACTTTGAATCCGTAGTGGCTCCCCCTCGACGATGTGGTAGGTGATATCGAGAGCGGTGCCCCTCTCCACAGGTTCAATGTGGTAGTTTATTTGAACGTTCGGGAACCCCTCCTGTTGATATACCCTCTCCAAGATACTCTTGAGCGTATCGAGCTGAGCTGGGATAGCATAGGTTGGGTTTAGGAGCTCAATTTGATCGGGGAAGCCAAGGAATCGCATCTCTTTTTTTATCCTCTTCTCCGAGAGAGAGTCATTGCCCACAAGCTTCAAATTCCGAACCTTCGTCTGTGTTTCCTCTGAGATCGTGATGTTGTACACAAGACGTTGCGTGTTCGTTCGATCCTCCGAGTAGGATACTTGAGCGAAGAGATACCCGGAAGTTTGGTACATCTGTTCTATATTTTGTACTAGCAATTTGACGGTGTTGTTTCCGAATGGGCGCTTGCGAGAGAAGAGCTCGATAGAATCGAGGAACTGCTCCTCAGTGAATACCGTGTTGCCAGAGAATACGAACGATATCGGCTCACGCAGGTCGCTCTTTATCACGAGGTCTACGGTGTTGGGTTTGTCACTTGGAACGTACTCGGGTGTTATTCGTGCCGCGATGTAACCCTCAGTGCGAAGCGCGAGCACGAGATCTTTCTCAACCTCTTGTTTGATCGATCCAAGCGCGGGACTACCGGGTGTCGCCGCGGACTGTATGATCGCGGCGATGTTCGTTGGCAGCTCATCGCCTTCGGTACGTATCTCTCCGATCAAGAAGGGTGACCCTTCGGCGATTGTAATCAAGAGCCGAGTGCAGAAATGCTCTGCGTGTTGGCAGGAGACATCTACCGTGGCTCCGAGGAGCGCTTGGTCATGGAGATAGCTCGTAATGTTTCGTTTAATAGTGGTGAGACTCTCGGTGTTGTTCAGTATGCGAGACTCTTGGCCGATACGCGCGGCGCTGAGAATATCCTGCTCATCTATGCGATCTGTCCCCTCCACGGTTATCTTAACCAAGACCGCCTGCTCCGCGAGGATGGTGTATGTGAGGTCTGAACTCAAGATGAGGTTTTGCTGAGTGCTAACCGATTGAATGAATCCGTTGATGTCGAGATTTGGCGTGAGGTTGTAGACCGCCCCAACCTTTGAGTTGCTGACGCTACTGAAGAGACTGTTGCCGACGAAGGCGAATCGTGGGGTGAGGGTCTTTTTCGCCACGACGGCTGGCTCGACCAGACCCGTGTACGGGTTGTACGTCGGCTCAAAGGAGAGGGTGTCTATCTTGGTCAGATTTCTAAAGAACGCCTCGAAGCTGCTGAACGAGTCCTCTGAAAGGAAGTATCGTTGATCTTGAGCGAATTGATTTCCAACTCGGTTCGCCATGGTTCGCCCGGTCAGCGACCGCGAGGAGGTTATGAGGAGGAGAAGGTCCTCTTGAGAAAGTCCTCGGTCCGATGAGAGCGCGATGCGGGGAGAGGTGAGGGGGCCGGACGCTTCCAAGATAACCAGGACGCTCTCGCCAGTTGGCGCTCGAAGATTTCCCTCGCTCGCGATCTCGATGTTAGGTGTCAAGGACCCCGGTTTAAAATTGAGACTCCCCGATGTGATGTCGAATCGATTGCCCTTGAGTCCAACCCAACCGCTCAACAGTTGCATGGAACCGTTAAGAGATGGTTCCGCTGTGGTGCCACCCGCGTTGATGTTCGCGTTAAGCTCTGCGCTAAAGAATGGGGTTAGAACGAAGATGTTGCGAGGAGCAGAGAACTTTACGTCTAGGTCGAGTGACACCGGCTTTTTGCTTACGTGTGGCTGCACTCGGGCCGGAATAAAGTACCCCTTAATGGTTTGGACGAGGATCTTATTCAGATCAAAATCCTTCGCAATCTCGGCGAAGTCGATACCGATATCTCCAGAGAGGGTTTGATGCTTATCTTGATTGGGCCCTAGAGAGAGATTGCCTGAAAATGTTATGGAGGCGTCTGCGGCTGGCTCGACGGTTACCTCTTTAAGCTCGGCCGTCATCCGAGAGCTTGGCCAATTAAACGGGACAAGATTACCTTTGACCGCGAAGGCTCCTGAGTTAACCGACCCCGTCAAAGAATCGATCTTGATCGTATCCTCGGCGAGGATGAAGCGTCCCTTGACATCATGCGCGCCGATATCTGGCGATGGAACCGCGAGCTCGCCCTCAGATAACGATGCAGTCCCTGAAAAACGCGGAGAGGACAAAGGTCCTTTTACAGAGACCTTGGTAGAGAGCAGGCCCCGTAAGTTATCAACTGAGGGAAGAAGTGGGAGGAGGGAGCTCAGGTGTAGGTCTCCGGAGAGTGAGAGGTCAAAGCCTGGTTCGAAGCCGACCGCCCCGTCAAGAAGGAGCGCGGTGTCCCCACTTGAGAGGCGGGTGTTGCGCAATCTGAGCGCCCCCACCGATATGGGCAATGTTGTATTCTTTGGGACTCGAAGAACATACGGTTCACAGCCCACAGAGAGATCACCGAGAAGGAGGTTGCCGGAACCCCCAAGTGGAGCGGACATACTGAAATTGTAGTCGAGGGAGGCGTTGATCACACCACAGTCCGCTTCCTTGACGAAGTTGGAGAGTGGGGTCGAGGGAAGGGCGATCTGCAACTTCCCGTTGAACGTTCGCGCCACATCTACCTTGAGATTCATCGAAGCACGTTGTGGTGATGTTGGAAGATTCACCAGAAGGTTGCCATCTTTGAGGGTTGTCTTGCCGGTGACGGAGAGCCCGAGGCCGAAGTCCGGTATCGATACAGTAGTGGGACCCTCTCCCGCGAGTTGACGGAGATCGAGAGGTCCCGAGAGTGGGAGTGATGTGGTGAGTTGTATGGGACTGAGGCGAGTGGGGTCGGGTGGGCTCGTTTGGGGATGACGATAATTATCAAGCACCAACGTACCATCTTTTAGGATCGGTTCCGCCCCGAGGGTGTCGATGAATCCCTCCCAACGCAGCGTGCCGTAGCGAGGATCGTTGGAATCGACCTCTACCGAGATGCCCCGCGGTTCGAGCGCCAGGTTTACTTTGACCGGCCCCAGCGAGGTACCTTGAACTTTAAGGTCCGCGGCTTGAATGACAAAGGTTGTAACCGTCTCCTTTCCACTCGGTCGCACCGCGATATTCGCAGAGGCGTCGTGTACTGAGAACGGTCCGTAGGTAAATGAGGGAAGCTTGACGTCGAAGCCAGCAGAAAGCCCATTATCAGAGAAGACCAATGGGCGGGTTCCGGTCAGCGTTGAGTTGTCGCCTGTTGCAGTGATGTTCCGAAGTGTGACAACGGGATCTCCGTGATTGACGTTAACGGAGAGGTCCCCCTTGATGGAAGATAAACGCACTGGTGAGGCGTGCGGAAAAGCCAGTGTGAGCGGAGCGGAATCCGCCTGAGAGAGCGAGCCTTCGATGATCGGACTTCCGAGCGAGCCCTTGAGCGCTCCGGTCCCCGTGAGCAATCCTTTCAGCCACGAGGGAATTCCGACGTACTGAGCGTCAATGGTGTAGGCGGCGCTGCCGGAAAGCGAGTCCCCGTGCGCGGTGTCTGCCACCCCTTTGATATCTACCGTGGAGATATCTCGTCCGAGCTTCAACCCGTTAAAGACGGCCTGATTCTCTTGGATGACTATTGATCCGGTTAGCTGTCCTAAGGGGAGTTCCTGCGCTTCAGTCTTTTCCTGGTTGAGGAAGGATCGATAGCGGAGATCTTTGAGCTCTGGAAGGATGACAAAATCATCCCCGATCCGTTTCACGAAAAGCGAGAGGTTGTGACCATAGAGCTCGCTTGTGCCGAACGATTCTCGCAACGAGGTCGTCCGGATCTCAAGATTGTTGAGAATAGCGCGCCAACGGGGCTTGTTCGCGAGCTCCGGTGGTAGTGGTGATGTTATCTGCTCAATAAAGCGGAATGTAGCGGAGTCGGGGCCCACACCATCCGCGTGTCCTTGAGAAAGAACGAGCGTATCGAGGTATACTTTTTGGTCGAGAATCTCGTTTACGCTGAAGGTCGCGGTTATCGTATCAAACGTAAGCTTAGGCGCTCCATCATCAAGGAGCTTGACCCCGGTAACTTTGCCAGAAAGAGTAAGGAACGAGAGCGAGAAGGAATCATACGTAAGTGAACATGTTTTGCAGGATGTAGCCACCTCCTCGTTGAGAGCCTGAACTATCTCACCAATGATGTATCGCTTGAGCGTAACGACACCGAGGCCGCTCACCAGTCCCAGGATTAGCCCAACAAGGGCGAGTATATTTCCGGAGATGCGCTTCATGCGGTTCGCCGAGTGGAGTAGGTGCTGGACCGCGAATCAAAAATAGGATCGGAACGAAACGTTCTCCGGAAGGGTATTGCCAAAGCTGTAGAAGGCGCGACAGAAGACATGTATCGATACGGCTACGTTACTTCGTTAGGGATGGTAACGGGTCACGAAAGACGCGTCATGTGAGACCACCCCAATGCACAAGGTGTTTTACTACCTCTGGAGGCAAGTTGGAACCCTGGTGAGCGGCTGAACGACGGGATAACCACCTTATTTTTCAGAGGTCTGGGTGGGCGTAGTGGAGCCCCTGGGCCCCGTGAAGGTGCCCGTAAACGTGGAACGTACACGAGCACCTTCACGTGGTAGGTGGTTGTTTATAGAAGCCGAGGTCGCTATCGCCCAAGCAGGAAGATAGCCGGAGATTTAGGTACCGTGAACGCCATCTGACGCCACGCCTGGACTGAATTGACCGCAATCGATTCCTGGTTAGTCGTGAGGGCTGACGCGATGCAGATACGGGTATCTGGTCTGCATGTCGAGAGAAGCTCCTCGAAGAGCCTCTGGTTGCGATAGGGCGTATCCATCACAATTTGGGTTTCCTGATGGTCGAGGAGGTCCCTCTCGATGGCGCGGATCGTCTCCCTGCGAGCGCCTCCTTCGATCGGAAGATAGCCCAAAAATCGCCACCGCTGCCCGTTAAAACCTGACGCCATGAGGGCAAGGGTCATCGAGCAGGGGCCCACAAGGGGATGTACCCGTACACCCAGCTCGTGCGCGCGACGGACGAGTTCGGCGCCAGGATCGGCGATGCCAGGACATCCTGCCTCGGAGATTATCCCCACGTTATGACCGTGGATGAGGGGAGCTGCGAGCGCCTCGACCTCATGAGGTTTCGTATGCTCGTTGAGCACTTGAAGGGAGAGATCGCGAATGACCCTCTCCGGGCACAGAAGTTTGATAAATCGTCGCGCCGATTTCTCCTCCTCCACAACGAAATGCGAGATAGAGGCGGTAATCGTCGCTATGATGGGTGGAAGAGACTGGTCGATCGATGTGTCGCCGAGAAGATTGGGAATAAGGTAGAGCTCGCCGTGATGGTCGCTTGAAGTAACGCTCATGGCGGCTTTATGCTTTTACGCTCTCACCGCTATGTCTGCAGTATGCTTCCAGGCGTGGTAGGAACTTCTTACGAATGGTCCCGACTCGACGAACTTGAACCCACGCTTTATTCCCTCCTCCTCATACTCTTTGAATTCATCCGGAGTGATGAAGGCCCGAACCGGAAGTTGTCGCTCAGTTGGTCTGAGGTACTGACCGATCGTCATGACGTCGATGTCGATTGCACGAAGATCGTCCATCAAGCGCAACACCTCATCCTTGGTTTCACCTAAACCAACCATGATGCCGGTTTTTGTTACAACCGATGGGTCGATCTCTTTAGCCCATCGATGAATCGAGAGGGAGCGAATGTATCCCGCGCCTGGTCGAACCTTCTTGTAGAGACGAGGCACCGTTTCTACGTTGTGATTGAGAACGTCGATCTTGGCGCTCAGGATCGTCTCAAGGTCCTCACGAGAGCCCTTAAGGTCTGGGATGAGTAGCTCGATCTTGCACCCTGGTGCGTGGGTACGAACTGACCTCACCGTTTTAAGGAAATGCTGGGCGCCGTTGTCCGCAACATCATCGCGATCCACTGAGGTGATAACCGCGTGCTTGAGTCCTAACTCCTTCACGGCGATACCAACACGCTCCGGCTCAAACGGATCGAGGGGTTGAAGTGTGTCGCTGGACCCCTTCTTTACCGAGCAGAAGTGACACTTTCGAGTGCACAATTCGCCCATGATCATGAAGGTCGCCGTGTGGTGAGACCAGCACTCCCCGATGTTGGGACACTGAGCCTCCTCGCACACGGTATGAAGATTCAGGCTCTTCACGATTTTGCGGGTCTCAAGATATTCAGGCGAGCCAGGAGCTCGAACCTTCAACCACGATGGTTTAACGATCTTCTCTGTATTTCTTGGAACTTCAACTGACATACAAAAGACCCGCTATTTTACGTTGGTAACTACGCCATGAGGAGGGCGGGTGTCTCAAGCGCTTCCTTGAAGTGCTTGAGGAACGTCGCCGACATCACGCCGTCAATAATTCGGTGATCGACCGATACGGTAGCTTTCATGATTGAGCCAACCACGATCTGGCCATTGTGAACGATCGGCTGCTTTTGAACAGCGCTTACGGCGAGGATTCCACCCTGTCCAGGGTTAATGATCGCCGTGAAGTTCTCAACATCAAACATTCCCATGTTGGAGATACTGAACGTTCCACCAGAGAGATCGGTTGAGCTTGGTCGACCGGCGCGAGCTCGTTCGATAGCCGCTCGAGCCTCGAACACCACGTCCTTGAGGCTCATCGCGTCTACTTCCTTCAGGACTGGAATGAGGAGTCCATCAGGGATCGCGGTGATGATACCGACATTGATCTGAGCTGGCTGGTAGAGCTGCCCGTTCTTCATCGCTGCGTTGACCTTAGGTTCACGCTTGAGCGCGTACGCGGCGGCCTTGATAATTAGGTGGTTTACGCTGATTCCCTTGTACTCAGGAAGCTCTTTGAGAACTTCGCGCAGTCTCAGAGCCTCACCCATGTTGATTGAGGTGGTGCAGTAGAAGTGAGGCGAGGTGTTCACGCTCTCCTGCATCCGACGAGCGATCGTCTCACGCATCTTAGATAGGGCGGTGTACGTTCCTGCCCCTGGTTGTGTTGGCTCCATCGGTGTTGGCGTTGGAGTGGCAACTGGGGCTGGCGCCGCGCGATACTGCGGAGCGGGAGCTTGTTGATACGATGGCGCGGCGGAGCCTTCGGCAGCGGCCTCAACATCCCGTCGAATGATCCGTCCATTTGGCCCTGAGCCTTGCACAGAGGAGAGGTTGACGTGAAGTTGCTCGGCGACGCGTTTCGCGAGGGGGCTCGCCTTAACACGATCACTCCCCGCTACAACGCTCAGTGGGGCGGAAGGGGTAGCTGGAGCTGAGATAGCGGGAGTTGGCGTGGGAGCAGCCGCCTTTG
This sequence comes from Pseudomonadota bacterium, assembly GCA_039799965.1. Taxonomy (GTDB): domain Bacteria; phylum Bdellovibrionota_C; class UBA2361; order UBA2361; family OMII01; genus OMII01. The sequence goes on along the minus strand of JBDLRS010000034.1, from coordinate 21,602 downwards.
GAGCGGAGGTAGGGGTTGGAGCTGATGCCGCTGGAGCGGTCCCGGCAGAAACCGCTTCGCCCGCAGCGCCGATAACGGCGATGATCTCTCCAACTTTGGCGCTTGAGTTGGCGGGGGTAAGGATCTTCAGAAGAACGCCGTTAAAGAACGATTCGATCTCGAGGTTGGCTTTGTCGGTCTCAACTTCAGCGAGGACATCGCCGCGGCTAACCTGATCACCTTCCTTCTTTTTCCAGGTAAGAATCTTACCAGAACTCATCGTGTCGCTCAGTTGCGGCATCTTTATCTCGGTTGCCATGGACTTCCTCTTTTTGATGTACAATCTTGCCGGCAGTATAGCAGGGTGGTGAAAAATGATCTCCTGTTGCGCATTTCGTTCGTTTGACTGCAACTGCGTTGGAGCCCCGTAAAGATCGTAAGCGTATCTTGGAGGATAGGCCTTCGGTTCTTTCGCGGTCTCCCCCTTGTTACCCCTTAAAGATCAAAATGCTCATGACAGAACCATTTTTCACCACCCTGCCAGTGACTCAAATCCGCTGCCTGGGCCTCGCTTTATATTCCAAGTGAAGGGATTTGTACAAACCACCGGAAATCGGTCGAGAACTTCACAACATGGGTTGAAAGTTTCGCCGAAAGTGAGGTAAAAACCCCGCCTGCTCCAGGTGGGATTTCATCTCCCCAGTGGCGGTAGACTGATCGAAAAAAGACCTGAAGCAATAGGAAACTATCTGAAAATATTGAAGAAGTTGGCCTTATGCGTCCCTAGGGTGGTGAGGGGAGGCTGAGGCGAATGTTCTTGGTCGACCGAGCACTCTTGGAGTCGACCTGCGAGCACTTTACGGACGCAGCGATTTGGTAACATTTGTACCCTAGTAGCCCATCGGAACACATGAGCGTAGTTGAGAAAGAGATCCCGCAGCGAGATGGAGCTGAACACGCTAACGGGGATGGAACATCGCCACGTAAGGTCGCGAAGGGTGGTTCGGGTTCCCCTCAAACAAGATTAACACGTGCGCTCGCTGTGCGAGAGCCTCGTCCGATGAGTGCATTTGAGGTTCGGAGGGTCATCAACGAGCGATCTGAGTCCTTGAAAGCGTTCATCGCCCCGCTCGAAGAGGAGATCCGGAAATCTGCAAAGTATCGTGGACGCTCGCGCCGCGCGAGCCCTGTCGCCGTTTCCAAAGTGGCGGAGCTTGTGCTGAAGATAGTGCGACAGATAACCCATCGCGAGACCGGACTATTCGGGCTCGATCCGAATGTGCCCCTTCTTTTAAGCGCGCTCTATGCTGGGTCTGTAGAGATCTCGATTGTAAGTGGTCTCGTCCGTCGCGCGCAAGCTGCCCTTACCGCTGTCTCTATAGATGATCGCGAGGGTAACTCTCGCCCCAAGAGCGCCAGCGCGGTTGCCCAGGCGTCCTTCGATTACGATATCGGTCGCGAGCTCGACGAGCTCACAATGTTGCTCAAGTGGTACGTGCGCCGAAAGATGAGCTTGGCGGGGCTTGAAGTGCATCAGATCGCTAAGGGCATTCCCATGGAAGGGTACGTAGAGCCGGCCTTCGACGAGGAGGATGCTCTGTTTGGATTTGAGGTTCTTCACGACCATCAGGTGTTCGGTACCAAGGGTTGCTTCGTGATGTGTGGCCTACGTCTTGTAGGCCATGATGGACAGCCGCTTTGGCTTCGAGTGTCAGCTCGATGGAATGGACGACCAGTTTCAGCGCGAGCTGATTGGTCGAGCTGGACCGACCCAGGTGGCTCGGAGCTATGCGAGGTTGTGCCTGAACAGACCGAATTCTGTTCGTTGGTTCCGATACGTCCGCAGGCGCAACGCCTTGTGATTGACGAGATTCGGGCGTTCGTTCCCTATGCGGCTCTTGATCTTCCGTGTGGCCGATGTGATGTCGAACTCGTGATCTCCGTTGTTGATAATGATGGACGTGAGGTGCTCAGCGCGTCTCGTCCCGATAGTATCTGTGTTCCCCGGCGAGAGCTTGTTGGCGCGCATGTTCCAGCCCCTCACTCAGTGGGTATGTGGCCACACGATGTGGTGTCAGGTGATAAACTCTCCGACCTTCGCGTGAGCTCTGGATATAAGGTGGTCGCGGGTTGGGAGCGGCGAACGGTCTCGGTCCAGTTCGATCTCTCACTCTTCATGCACGCGGGAGAGAGCGTGCTTCTTGAGTGTCGTTTCATTGACGAGAAAGGGGAGATAGTTGAGCTTTCATCGCTCGGTATCCCGTATGTGGCGTCTGAGTTAAACGTTCCCGTTGAGTCAGTGTCATCGTATCGCTACCGTCGTGTGCTACATCCCCGCGGCGCGTGGTCCTATTATCGTGGGTTGCAGATCGATATCCCCGTTGAGTTCCTTCTTCTAGCGTCGGGTACGCACACACTCACGTGCGAGGTGGTGATCGTCTCCGCTGATGAGCGTATTCTGTGTGGCGACATGGGGATGGTGTCCGTTCATGTCGCGGGTGATAAAGCAGCACCTGTGGCGAACGCCGACGATGGAATACGCTCTACCGGCGGCGCTCTTGCACTGTCGCCAGCCGCGAGCGTGATTGAGCTTGAGTCTATTGAAATCGATCCGGCGTGGGTTTTCGGAGGAGACGAGGGAGTTCGCGTCGAGGCGACGTTCTCTCCGAAAAATTCCTCGAAGCAGCTCGCCGACCTTGCGGCCGGTCGGGTTGGGGAGCTTTTCTCTCCGTATCGGGTTGAGGTCTCTATTGAGCGAGAGGATGGACATCTGCTTCTGCAAGCGTTCTCAGACTCGCTGGGTATGAGCTTTAAGCCCGTCACCCGAGGCGTTTGTGTCGAGGGGCACTCAGGATTTGCTGAGCACTCAATCGTCGCGCATTTTAAGCGAGAGGAGCTTCTCGGGTGGTACTTCGGGTCGGAGGCGCAACGAGCTAACGCTAAGATTCGACTTTTCGCGCGAGTTCGGGGCCTTTCGTTGAGCGGCGAGGTATTTCTCTCTGAGACGAAAGAGTTCTTTGTTCGGCCTCTCACGGGTGGCGCTAAACAGATCGTCGAGGTCGGTAACTCCACTCCCCAGATCGTTGATGTCGCCGCGAACACATTCGTGCAGACGACAAGACTCTCCTGTCGAGCGTTGATAAATATCCCGCATGGTCGACACCTTGAAGAGGGTATTACGTTTGTGGGCACGCTCGTTACGAGCAACGGCAGCAAGGAGCGGATCTTCAAGCACCGGCTCGTTACGCATCATTCAGCGGCGTGGGTTCGACAACAGATGGGTTTGAGCCAGGTCCCTGTGGAGTTTGAGCATACCCTGCCAGATACGAACGCCTCGGGTCTTAGGATCGAATGCACCCTCATATCGGCGTATAACGACGTCCTTCATATCGTTCAGCAAGAGGTCAAGGCTGTGGGCATTTTAGCTGATGCAGAGGAGGCTTCCCGTCACGGGCAGGTAGACTCCATCGCAAGCGTTCTCTCCTCAAGCGATATTCTTTCAGCTAACGAACTCGATGTGGAGGATAAGCCCTCTTCTCGTGGAATCTTCTCGTGGTTTAAGCGTAACTAATTTTACACCGGCATACCGGCATACCGGACACTGGAACATTAGTATTCTCGTCCCATGTGGCCGTTTTTCTGGTATCCAAGTGGAAGATTAGTAACACCGTTAGCGTTTCTCCTTTTGGGAGTCAGCAGATGTTTGTGGTGCTCTGCGCTGTTCCCTCTTTAGCGTTTCCTTGGGCCGCTTTTCCTCGATCGGCTTTTCCTCCATCGGTGGCGGAGGCGCCAAGAACTGTTCAATCGGCAACCGGTGTACCCAGGCGTGATAGGCGATTCTGAGCCGTGCATCGCAGGAGAGACAGCTTCCGATATCTTGAAACACAATGGGGACAGGGTGTTTGCACGTCTTGCACAGTCCCACAAAGAACGATCTATCAGGCCGTAGCATACCTAAGAATAGAGCGCTGATACCGATGAAAAGTAGTCGCAGGTGCTCCGCGTCGGCGCTCAGGTCGGCGAGAGCTCCGCACACTCCTATCGCTCTTGCCAAGATGAGTGGTAGTAGGGCAAAAACGATGACCTGGTGTTCCCAACGCTCGACCTTGGCCCACGGATTCGAGGTGAAAAGAGCCCTATCGCTCTCGGTTTGGGTACGTACTTGCCTGACGTATTTTCGACTGGCCGCCAGAACGAGGATTACCAGAGGTATGAGAAGGCTCGGCGGGAGATTGGCGAACATAAAGATCTTGCAGAAAACGATCGCCGCAGCGCCGAGGCCGAGTGAGAACGGCACCACATTAGAACCTCTAGCCAAATTCTTGGTGTGAAGTGTCCGTAGGTTCGAGAGCGCTCGATGGACCCGTTCCTGGGCCAGGAAGGGAAGAGTCCCAATCGCGCACCAGGTGGCGATGGTCGTGGCCAGGGCGAGCGGAGCTCGTAGTGGAGTTAGGAGCGGAACAAAAGGATCTATCAGGAGCGAGCCGAGAAAGAACTGCCACACAAGGTACGTTCTCGCGTGTGGCCCACGCCGCACCCGCTCAGAAGAACGGTTTGATTTTGTTTTATTTGGTAGTACCCTCACGATAGCGTCCAATATCGGGTGCTCTGACGAGGAATAGACGTGGCGATGCACGTGGCAAAATCAGGTGACCCATACCTTTCCGTTACCGAGGCTACTCGTCAGATTAACGATACCTTCGAAGCGCAGTTTCCGCAGCTTCTTTTTCATGGTGAGATCTCGCAGCTCACTGTTGCTGCGAGTGGACACCTCTACTTTTCGGTGAAAGATCAGGGGGCTCAGCTCTCCTGCGTGATGTGGGCTCGGACGGTACGGACCCTTACCTTCAAGCCATCTCAGGGTGTTGCGGTGCGGGTCCACGGAAATCCGAATATTTACCCACAAACTGGCCGCTTTCAGATCGTTGTGTCTCGCCTCCTAGAGGATGGGGAGGGAGAGCTGCAAAGGAAGTTCCTTGAGCTTAAGGATCGGCTCCAACGAGAGGGCTTTTTCTCTGTCGAACGAAAGCGACCTCTCCCCTTTCTTCCTCGGGCGGTCGGGTTGGTTACGTCACGCACCGGAGCTGTGCTTCACGACATGATGGTGAAATTGCGTGAGCGATTCCCCTCGATGGTGGTGTACCTCTCCGAGACCCGCGTGCAAGGTGAGGGCGCCGCGCAGGAGATAGCGAGTGCTATGAGGAAGCTCGACGAATCCAACCTCGTTGATGTCATTATCGTCGCGCGAGGTGGCGGATCGCTTGAGGACCTGTGGGCTTTCAACGAGGAGTCAGTTGTAAAAGCTGTGTTCGCATGTTCTGTGCCCGTTGTGTCGGGCGTCGGGCATGAGACCGACACCACCTTGTGTGATTTCGCCGCGGACGTTCGCGCGCCAACGCCCACGGCGGCGGCTGAGATGGTGGTTCCAAAAGTTACCGACCTCTTACAGCGAGTGGGTGAGTTTGAGCGCCGGTTGAGAGATTTCGACAGATGGCTTCAACCGATGACGCAACGGATCGATGAACTCTCGCTCCGCCTGGACGCGAGAGCGGCGGCGTTAGTCGCTGAGGGCAAGCTCCGTATCAAAGCCGCAGAAGCGAAGCTGGCGAGTATTCGACCGGATAAGGTTATTGAGTTGCTTCGAGGAAAGATTGAGTTGTTTCACGGCCGTTTGTACCGGATGGGAATGGCCTCAACGGAGCGTCTCAGTACCGCCGTGTCTCAACTGCGGGAGCGAGTGCGACGAGCGATCCCAACGGAAAAGATCGCTCACCAGCTAATTCTGGTTGAGGGGCTCCAGGGCCGGCTATTCGTCGGAGCGAAGCGAGGGGTCGACGACGCGAAAGGGCAGGTTATGAGCCTTGCACTGCGTCTTGATTCCATCAACCCTCAGAAGGTGTTGGAACGTGGATTCAGTATCGTTCGAGTAGGTGGTAAACCAGCGCGCTCCGTCGATGACGTGCGTCGTGGAGACGCTGTAGAGATATCGGTCGTGGATGGACTCATTCACGGTACAGTTACGGATTGTTCGAAGGAAAGGTGAAGGTATGGCAAAGGCAGCAAAGGAGATATCGGTAACACGTGAGGCGTTGATCAACGGCGAGGTCTCAGAGGACCAGGTAAGCGCGCTAAGTTTTGAGCAAGCGCTCAAGCTTCTTGAGGAGGTGGTCGCATCAGTTGAGAGTGGTACCCTTCCACTTGATCGTGCGATCGGATCCTACGAGCACGGCACAGGGCTGATCAAACATCTGCGAAAGCTTCTTTCGGGAGCGGAGGAGAAGTTGAGGGTGCTCAATCAGGGGTAGGTTGGTTCTGTATCCACCGCCGAGAGCGTCGACCCGCGTGGTCGGGAACCTAGCACCCTTGATTGCTTTTGTGAGTGGGCTCCTGTTCGTTTTCCTGAGAGCCCCTTGCTCCCCGCGAGCCGCTTTTTATCACGAACGTGGGGAGATTTGAACGGAAAAGGTTTCGAAGGAAGTACTCTCCGTACACGCCGAGTAGAAAGCACTGAACACCACCGAAAAAGATGATCGTCGCGACGATACTCGTCCAGCCGGGCATCGCGGTGCCCATCAAGAAAGCCGCTATCGCTTGGATAAACATAAGGGTCGCTATCACAAGGGCGCACACCCCAACGTAGAAAGCGAGTCGAATGGGGAACTCCGAGTAGCGAACAAGGCCACTCAGGGCCAATGACACCATCTTCGCCAAGGTAAAGCGAGATACTCGACCTTCGACCACGTTCTGTTTGTACGGCACGACGGGAGCCTCTGGACTGAGCCAGCTTGCGAACGCTCGCGTTGATCCGCAGGTGTTTAAGTGGGGACGGATGTTTCGCAACAACGCTCCATCCCAAAGTTTGTAATCGGCCATCCCAGATGAGATCTCAAGGTTTCCCAATTTCTTCAAGAGGACGTAGTAGACTCGACTTGTGAGTCCTTTGAACTTCGAGAGCCGAGGGTCTGGAATTCGGCTCGTATGGACTATAGACGCGCCAGCACGCCAATGCCGAACGAGCTCTGGAATGAGATCGATCGGGTGCTCGCCATCAGCGTCCAAGGTTATCGCGAAGTCAGCGCCCCGAGCGCTCGCTGTCCGTAATCCAGCGAGGAGAGCGGATTGATGACCGAAGTTGCGCAGAAGATTTATGTAGTCGATCGAGACGTGTTCTAAATGGATCTCCGATTTCGCTTTGGCCAACATGGACTCAGTGCGATCGGGCGATCCATCGTTGACTACCAGCACGTTCCAATCCACGTCGTCGCCCACGCTGGGATGCGTACGATGGAGAAAGTCGCTGACCTCACGCAAAAAAGCGACGATCCCATCGGCTTCTTTGTAGGCTGGCATAACCAGATATCCGCGGATTCGTTGCTGCGACATACGTATGTGTAGATCCCTCTTATCCCTGTTGCTAGCAACAGCTTTAAAACTCCCTCGCCAGCGTCGCAATCGCCGGGCTCGATACTTCACGACCGGGAGGATTGTAAACCCAAACGCACTCCTTGTAAGAGGTTAGAGCCTTTCGTAAGGATTCAAGAAGCGCTCTCCGGTGGGCGATTAGGTGCTGGAAATGGAGGTGAAGGGGATTTTGCGAGACTTTGTTATATTTTTCGCCTCGGCGCTGATCAATCGCGCGCAGGGAAGCATTTGAAAGGTAAAAACCGACCACCCCTCCAAACCTTTGTAGGTGTGAGCTAATTCGGGTTCTCTGCGCCGCTTATTTAGAGCGGAGCGAGGGGAATGATCTTCCGTGAGGGTGCGTTACACTCTCTGTTTGGGTCGTTTGCGCTGTCCTGCACATCGTTTACATAACCTTTCCTCTAGTGAGGAGTGAGTGTTCTGGGATAGCTTGGGAACGACGAAACAGCGAGTCCCAAAAGGGAGAACTCGCCGTTCTCCTGACTGGTCAGACCCATGGTGGCGCACTCGCTTGGCCGGAGGACGAGATAGCTTTGCCTGTATATACTATGAGAAAAAACCTCTTCCCGATCTCCTTCCTCGTTTTCTGTCTGATTACCTATCTCGGTTGTTATCTCGTCGTTCAAGACACTAACCAAGGATTGATCGCCCTCAATGGTCTGAAGCCTTTAGTGGAACTCGCGTCCCAACCGGCTGAGCCCTTCTATCGCCATGGACATCACTGGCACGAATATTGTCTTGTGGCTGCTATTCTCGCGCTTTCGGTATTTGCCTTTGTTGGGGTTGCAATCCGTCAGCGATATCTCGTGATCGCGGCGATTCTCGCCATTGTTGCGCAGTTTTTCCTGACCAATTTCAATACCTGGCGTTTCGTCGGGGGCCTTTTCGGTTTACCGGTTCCAGTCACCGTGGAAAACGTCCCTTCCGGTGGTCAATACATCGCTGTTGGTGTCGGTGTTGTGCTCTACCTTCTCGCGTTGATCTTCGTCCTTCGAGCGTTCAAAAATGAGGAGACATATATCGCCTTCGAGACGGGGAGAGAGGAAAGGGGATTATTCGGGGCTCGGGAGTTCGCGTTCCTTGGGTTGGTGTTCCTTGTCGCGCTTGTCTTGCGAATGTATGCCCTGAACGTAGTCGCGGATGTCTTTGAGGGGGAGATTGCGGCTTTCTCCGCTGGAGGTACCTCTATACCCGGGATGTTTGTCGCCAACGAAGGAAAGGGAGGGCCATGGTCACCCTTGGGGATCCTCTATTACATACCGATCTACATTACAACGAAGCTCTTTGGGACAACACTGGTTGCGCTGCGACTCTCCTCAGCGTTTGTGGGGGTTCTCACCGTTCCTCTCGTGTATCTCCTTGGCGCGCGTCTCGGGGGACGCCTCTCAGGTTTGTTTGCCGCTGCCCTGTTTTCGTTGAATTGTTTGCATCTAGGGTGGGGCCGAACCGATGTGTTCCCTCATGGTGGTACGACATGGCTCACCTTGTTACTGTGCCTCGCTCTCCTCAAAGCGTATGACACTCGTAAACTCTCCTGGGCGTGCGTTGTTGCCCTCCTTATGGGGCTCTCATGGCACCAATACCCATCGGGTCAGAGCGCCTCGCTCATTCCCGTCCTTGCGATAGGATTCTTCTGGCTCACTAATCGATTATCGTTGCCTCTGAGCAAACTGTCCTGTGTGGTTGTTTCGCTTGGCGTAGTTCTCTGGTTCTTAGGGTTCCCACTGAGTAACTACTTAGCTGATGGAAATTTTCGATTCCTCAACCCTTTTACGCTGACTGGACCTCGGGCGACCTGGAGCGCTGGTAACGGGCCGCAAGGGAAGCTTGAGCTCTTCTGGATCGTGGTCAGCTCATCGGTGTCTCACTTCGGGGATGTGCTCCAAGGCCTTTTCTTCCGCCAAAATGTTATGTGTCATCAGGAGTGGCTCCGTCCGACGCAGGGCACCTATACTCGGGCAGTTCCGTGGATGGAGATGCCGTTCATCTTTATCGGGATGGCCCTGCTGTGGAGGTTTCGCGGTCGTTTTGAGACGGCGGTGCTCGTAGGATGGATGGTCGCCGCGCTCTTACCGGGAGTCCTCTCCGAGGCGGCCTATCCTAAGCGTCTCTCAACGTTCTATCCCGCTCTCGATATCATCGCCGCGCTGGCCCTCGCCACTCTCGTGTATTACCGAGAGGGGGCCAGCCAAATCTCTAAGCGGCTCATGATTGTTGGAATCTCCGTTGGATTGCTCGCGTTCACCTCTTTTGCCTCGTTTTTCTGGTTCTCAGGGAAGCTATGGAAGTATAAGGAGCCCACTGATGTAGCGGCAGCCGCTCGGATCGCCGAGGCGATCCGACCAGATACGATTATCATTGAGTTTATGAATGAAGGGTATGATAGGGCGAAGTATCTCTACCTTCTTCTTGACGCGCTCACGGATCCAGCTCGGCGCCCAAATAGGTGGGTTCTCGCTCGTGGGGAGAATCCAGCGAAGCTGGTCGCCGACCCGTTATCAAGTCGCGCGATGATTCAGGGTTCGTGGGTATACACCTGGACGAAGCTGCGGGATCAGTTTGAGGAAAGCTTAAACTACGAAGGGTGGAAGCGTGTCGTATTCCTCGTACAAACCCCATCACCATACTACCGGGTTGATGAGGCATTGCTTGAGGCCGCCAAGAAGCGATGCCCTCATCCGAGGTTAGAGCAGGTTAAGGACCCTAGATCCTTCCTTATCATCGAGTGTGAGTTAAAGGATTTGAGTTAGTCGCCACTCTCTCGAGTTGCATCCCCTTTTGAGGGAGGGGCCGTGACTGCGCCGGAAATTGCGACCGATACCTGGTACTACCGTTACACGGACTTACAGAGCCACGTTCCAACCGTGACTGCCCGTAAGGACTGGCCTTAGCCTTCTGCACTATTTTCATCCTGCTTAAATGCCGAATTAAGGTTAAACCCTCACTTGATACTACGCAGAATCTCATTCTCAAAGAGTAATGAGCCCTGGGGAGTGATGTGGTTGTCATCCTTGTACATCACCGTGTTGTTGATAGCGAACGCGCACGGGTCTGTAGCGCACAGCAGCTGCGCCGGATCGAGTACCGTGATCGGGTTAAGGGAAGCGGGGGCGTCACGGATGGCGCTCTCAAGCACCTGATCCGTAAAGCTCTCTGTTGCTCGATGTTCGGCCAGAGTTGTTGGCGTGGTGCGTTCGAGGAAGACAGCCTCTACATCAGCCTTCAAAATGGGAAGCGTTTTGATAAATGTGACCGGCGCTGCGTGCGCCAAAGCGTATAAAGTCTCAGGGAGCTTGGCAGCGATGGTTTTACGGCTGATCTCTAGGGTTCCGATTTCATTCGGGCTCGTGGAGAGAAAATGGGTAGCCGCCTGTAACTTGCCTAAGACGTACCAACCGTTTGCGTAGAGGCTCCACCGGGCAACGAGGAACACGTGTTTTGGCTTGAGCTTTTGGACCGAGGCGACGATCGCCTGGGCTCGGTCGGATGTCATGCAGTTTTGAGAGTGAGCCTGACCGTCGGTGCGGACTACGTCCAGCATAGGAGCGCATCCCGGAAGCCGGAAGACGACCACTCGTTTATGAAATTTTTTGGCGATATCAAAGAATACGTTCATCCACGCCTCGGCGTGAGAGTCTCCCCACACCACGATAACATCGGAGGCCTCCATCGGGCCGTACATCGAGCAGGCGGGTAGGGCGCCGTGATCAATCAAGGGATCTTTGCCGCAGCTCTGGTGTTTGTAACGGTTTTCAATTTCGATTCCTACGGTGATTCGCTCGTGAATGTGTCGACCAAGATTCGAAGCTACCGTTCGGGACGGGATGCCTCCGTGTTGAAAGATATAGTAGCCAGCGCAGATAGCTGCGATCATGCTCGAGAGAAGGAATATAGTGCGCCAGTCCCGCCATCCCCGTTTCGATTTTGAGGCGCCAAATCTGAGCGGTCGCTCAACCAAGAGGTAGGTGAGGATAGCGAGAATGAACGAGGCGAGAATAAGTCCCCATTTCACAAGGATGGAGGGTTCCTGCGTGGTTAGGATCCGAGTGAAGGAGAAGAGGGGCCAGTGAAAGAGATAGAGCGGGTAGCTAATTAATCCAATCGCTACCATCGGACGAGACCCAAGAATTCGCGAGGAGAACCATCCGTTTTGATTCCCCATAAGGACGCACATGGCACCCACAACAGGGAGAAGGGTTATAAAACCAGGAAAGGGGGTGGACCTGCTGGTGAATGTCACCCCGAGTGAGAGAAGGAGTATGCCGAATGCGGAGAGCCATGAGAAAGATCGGCCCTCTCGAGAGCGTGTAGCAATTTGAACGACCGACCCAGCCATGAGTTCCCAGAATCGATACTGGGGAAGGAAGAAGGAGTTAACAGCCTCACCCTGTACGTATGTTTGAAAGATGCATGCACCAAACGAGAGTAGGGCTACCAACGTCACCGTAGGAGCGAGAAGGCGGGCTCGAGCGCACAAAAATATGAAGAGTGGGAATACGAAATAGAACTGCTCCTCAACACTGAGTGACCATAGGTGCAGGAGTGGCTTATAGTCCGCAACTATATCAAAGTACCCGGCCTCCGAGAAAAGTGTGATGTTTTGAAAAAACAGCCCGCTTGCGAATACATGCCATCCAAGCTGTTTGTACTCGTCATTACTGAGGAGTACCCATCCAGCAAGGAGCGATAGGAATACTACCACGACAAGAGCCGGGAAGATTCGTCTAATCCGTCGGTGGTAGAACCTCAGTATCGTAAATCGGCCGGCTTTGATGTCGTTAAGGATGATTCCGGTGATAAGGAAACCCGAGATGACAAAGAAGACATCGACGCCGATGAATCCTCCAGACACCCATTCGGGAAACGCGTGAAAAGCCAGGACGATGAGTACCGAGATGGCTCGAAGCCCATCGACATCTCTTCTATAATTTTGAATGGCATCACTCGACATACAGCCCTCTGCAAACCTTAACGATAATTCGCCGGCTTTGACTTACTTCGCGGCCGCTACCTCTTGGGAGGGCTTGCGTTGATATGTGTAGGCTATGATACCTTGTGGGCCGTTCCTCATTTTCGGAACGCGGATTACCTGCCCTAGTACCATCCCATCCGGAAGTGGCCTCGTCCCTGAAACGAAAGGTTCCGTCTCATCGGCGCCTCCAACATATAACCCAATAAACGGAGCCGTTGGTTCAGGTCTGTTGGGAATAACCGGAGTTGCGCTTCGGGTGTGATCCGCTTTTGGGAAATAGAACGATGCGAAATCAGGGAAGGTTTGCGTGTGGGGTGTGCTTACGAAAAAGGCTCCCAGGGTGAGGTAATCGATCTCTTTGTTGGATAACTGTGTGTAGATCTGATCCAGAACCTCTGCGTGCGGGAAGGTGTAGAACCGTCGGTTATGTAGGTCACTCGCGTAGGCGCGAGATTGGTAGAATCCGAGGGTCAGGTGAAGGCCGAGGAGCACTACACAGACGATAGGAAAGAGCGCATTGGGGCGTTTGCCTCGAAGTGCTCCAAATCCGAAGAATATCACGAGCCCAAGGACGGGCAGCATCGGAAGAGCCCTATGCAGAGCGAACGGAATGGGAGGGGCGGCGTATCCCTTGGAATAAGCCGCCAGCACGATGTGAGCGATACTCCATCCGAACGCGCACAGCCCCAGGATTCTAAGTCTGGTGTTCGTCAGGAAGAGAAGGAGAAGTAGCCCGAGCGTGGCGAACGCCATGGAGTAGGCGCTTGAATGCGCCCAATCCGTTCCCAATCCGGTGTAGAAAATAGCCCTGAAAAGCGGTGTGAGCGTTGAATCGATAGTAGAGGCCGAGTACTGCGACTCCTTAAAGAGTCGAATATCCGCTCTGTGGGCGAGGCTTATCCAAAAGTGTATGGCGGTGCAGGCCACGATGGCCACAAACGTGCCGTATCGAGCTCGAGCTGTGGGGAGGGTTCCAAGTGCAAGTAACGCCAAGATGCCCCCCGCAAAGAAGTACACGGATACGGCTGGCGTGTAGGAGAATAAAAGGTACTGGAGTGAGAGAAGAGAGATTCCGATGTTCCATGCTCTGAATTGGAACGCGCACTGCAGGAGGGCTCCGAGGGCAAGAAGCGTTAACCCGAAGGGGAAAACGGATTGCTCGTACGCGTAAGCAAGGAAGAAGTAGTAGTAAGACTGCAGCGGCAGCACAATCGCCGTCATGAGGAGGAGGTATCCTCCGTATCCTCTATCGATCGCCGTCTTGAGGCCCGCTACGTAAGCGATAAAGCCGAGTACTAGGAAAAACACGTACGGGGCGTTCAGAGCGAAGGTGCTTGGTCCGAACCAATTAAAGAGGAGCGCCTGTGGGATGTACTGTCTTGTGTTGTAGCCCAAGAAGCACCACGAGTAGGCCGCTTCAACGCTTCCATTCACGGCATTGAGCTTATCAATTCCACACGATGCCTGTCGGGTGGACTCCGGATGCATAGTGATAGGCGCATAGAACTCGGAGAGCTGCGGCCACAACAGAGCGCCCAAGAGCACAACGACCGCGATGGAGCCAAGGAGATCCTTGAGTGTCCAGAAGGAGCGGGATGTGACGAAACGGACTAGCGAATAGAGCACGGAGGCTATCACAACGCCGATCCCCCCGACCCATAGGTAGAAGGTTAGCGGAGTTCTGAACCCTGTGAGTCTCTCGATGAGATCGAGGACGAATATCGCTACGGCAATCAGTAAAGGAATGTATCTCATCTGGCGTTAGGAGCGTATAAAGCCGCTCCTCCTTCTTGATGTAGTAAGGTGAAAAACTCAGGACTGGTGGCGAACTTATCGAAAGCGGCTGTCTGACTGCTTTCAGGATAGGTCCGCCGCTCCATATCGGAAACGACGAAATAGTCGATGCCGTTCTCTTTGAGGATATCAAAGGCGCGTTTCGAGTCGGTTGTCGAGTAAAATTCGTTGATCAGATCTCGCCTCTTCAGAAGGACCTCGTGTGGCACGCCGCGCTTCACGGTGTGGGCCTCCCAATGCGCGAAGTTCGGGTATCCAAGGTTCATGGTAACGCGCTCGAGTCCACCAGCTCCCCACGAATCGAGGATGCGTGGGAATCCTTGGACATTCGAGGTCATCCATTGCAGCAGTCTTCCCATGTCTCGCTCGGAGTTGAGGATAGCAACCATTCCGTCCAGGTTAGGTTGTCGTAACCGCACGAGGAGATCAGGAAGAGTCGCCTTAATAAGGAGCGCACCGGAGGCGAGCGAAAGACAGACCGTGCCAATTTGAAGAGATCTTGTGATCTTTCCGAGAAGGGTGCCCTGATTCGCTATCCACGCGATGCCGGCCAACCACAAGAGCGTTGAGAGTTGGAAGTAGATCTTGAAGAGGGTGATCGTTCGGTCAAAAACAACAACGAACTCGATCGTAAATAAGAGGATCGCGCTTGTGAGGAGAAGTTGACGGGCGACGATTGAGACTGAAGGGCTCATGACGACTACGGCTACGAGGAGTCCTGCGAGTCCTTGAGCCGCGATCTGAGTGCCTAAGAACGGATTCGCGATTCTGTAGTGAATGATATACGCCGCGCCTATTGAGGCGCAGATGATGAGGCCGGCCGCCATAGAACGCTTGAGTGAGGCTTGCCCCTTCAGGCGGGTGAGGGACCCAAGGAGTATGAGAGCGATCGGGAATCCGAGGAAAAGAAACACCTGTGTTATAGTCACCCAATCGCTTTTAAGCGTTCCGACCGCGATCGGTTTCGAGCCTATGATCGATGGTAAGAAAGGGGCGCACGTAGCGAGAGCTACCACACCAGCCCACGCGAGTTGAGGAAAGAGGGATAATACTCTCCGCGGCTCACTCAGAGCGATCGCCATGAAGATCGTCATTATCATGAAAACGTCCCAGGTGTTAGAGATGGGGGTAATTCCGGCAGTAAACCCAAGGAATGTCGCGATCCCCCATGAGTACGCTCTGTCTGTTGAGCGGAACAGCGCGAGAAGGAAGAACGCGCAGGTAATCCCTAAAAAGAGTCCGATGTTGTGAGCGTGAAGATCCGCGAACAGGAAGCTCCACAGGGGGAATTCGCTAAAGTTTCCCGGATCGAACACGCGACTACTCTTCCAGAAGAGGTCATTATGGATGCCTTTGCCTTCTACGACCGCGGACCAAAGCGTTTGCACGTTACCCGCGAAGAGGCAAATGGTGGCGAAGACGAAGGCCTGGGTAGTTCGTAATCCGATCAGTCGCAGGATGGCGTAGCACGCGAGCGCCAAGCCGGCGGCATCGGTTGATACCGCGAGTCCATACCCAACCGCTGATGGGATGCCACTGACTCGGTGCCACAGCGCGTGCGCAAAGCTCCCGAAGTAGTAGTACTGCATCCGCATACCAGCCGCCCAGGGATCCTGAGGTGGAAGCTGATCGTTGTGGATGAAGAAGTTGAGGAAGGTGTAGTTCATCACCTTCTCGCCACCACCTAGGATACAGTGGAGTGACCAGATGAAGGTGAAACCAAGGTAGATCAAGAGAAAGAGCAGTTCAGGGATGATGACTGAGCGGAGGTTCGCTCGTAGTTCAGTGACTTTGAAGTGACACGCCGTTGCAACGAGTAAGACCCCGATGAGCGAGAATGCAACGAAGGCGATCCGAATCCACCCATCGTCTAATTCATACAATCCCGCGGATGCGGGCGCCGCGATGATCCACGCGAAGCCGAAGAAGCCGAGCACCTTGGCGACAGCCCATGAGACGTCCTTGGGGATTTCTCGTATTTGTGAAAGAAGCCCGTAAAAGAAGAGGGTCGCAGGCAAGAACAACGCGATCCAGAAAAGGACGTAAAGAATTTGGAGGACAAAGGGAACAGGAGATTCAGCCATGAAAAGTTTCTATCACTGCTATGGGATTTCCTTCCATAGACAAAAGTCGCTCATCGGAGAACCCAATTGTTTACCCGACGGTGAGAGGTGGGGAACTTTAAGGAATAACCCGGACCGAGCACGTAGCGCCTTGTTTTTCCGCCCACGAGTGCGTTGTTTCTGATGACGCGGGCGAGATAAAAGTAGCGGGGAAACTGGGCGTCAACTGGGCGTCACTCGAGCGTGAGCTATGACCCGTTATTCCATTAAACCCCGTGTGTGCCGAGTGCGGGTAGTAGGGGGAGGGGGCGCTAGTCAGGGTTATATTCGAACGCTATTTGGATTTCAGGTAAACGGCCAAGTGGAGTACAAGTGGAACATGAGTAATAGGGCGCGGATGCAGGCGGCAAGAATCCTAATTGCTCAGTGTCCAGTATGCCGGTGGAAAATTACTATAGGAAGATGCGGAGCCAAGTTTTGATAGGAAGATTCGATAGGAAGATAACGACAAGGCCCGAGCCGGATTCGAACCGGCGAATGACGGTTTTGCAAACCGTTGCCTTAGCCAACTTGGCGATCGGGCCAGAAAAGAACTGGATAACGGTTTGTATCCTGATACCGAGGAAATATCAATAAGTGATGGCGGTTGTCATCTCGCCACGCTCATCCCTGAGCACAGCTGAGGGATGGGGTAAATGTCGGTATATGAGCCACTTAGAAGCGCTTTATGGAAGATAGTTGAAAGGTGCGCCAATTCATAACAACTTCCTTTCTGCAGGGGTGGCCTGGTAAACCACAACCACTTTTTTTATTGTCACTCGTTCCTTTTCCTTCCTCTCTCTATCTTTTTTCTCACGGTTTAATTGTGTAACATCGGGTGCGTAAAAGATCTTTTACTACGGGTTAGTGCACATGGCTTACGTTGTTACTGTAAATTGTCTGGGAACCAAGGACCGTTCGTGCGTTGAGGTTTGCCCGGTCGACTGCTTCTACAACATTAAGAAGAAGAAATATAACGACAAGTACGGTCGCGAGGCCAAAGGCGACGATGTTGGAATGCTCATGATTAACCCTGATGAGTGCATTCACTGCGGCGCTTGTGAGACCGAGTGTCCGGTTGAGGCGATCTTTGAGGATTCCGGGGTTCCAGAGAACCTCACGGAGTTCGTCGGGCTCAACTCCGAGGAGACAACCTCGATGAGTGAGTCGGATCTCGACGCCGCTCGCTGTACATCCAAGTAGGAACTCCGTCCTGACAGGGGCGGGGTGATTTACTTCAAGAAATACGGGACATTTTGTGCGTTTGACACAACTAGCAGGGTGGTGAAAAATGGTTCCGTCGTGAGCATTTTGAGAGTTTTGACGAAACGAGGCGGACACGACGAAAAAACCGGAGGCGTATCCACTGAGATACGTTGAGGATTTTTTCGGCGGCTCCAACGAAGTTGCAGTCAAACTATCGAAATGCGCAACAGGAAATCATTCTTCACCACCCTGCTAGTGGTTGTGCGTGCGAGACATCCATGCCAATTTTGAAGATAGGAACGCGGGGATGCTGCGAGTTCCCGTCTCTAACCCTTATCTGGTCCGATGAAGAGAGTTGCCGCATTAGCCCTGGTCATTTCGACGTTCATGGTAGGGTTCGCCTACTCGGCTGACGCAACTCCGGGACTCGGCTCCAATCTCGGCCTTCAAAGTGGGATGCGCGAGTCGAGCATGGTCGGTCCGTTTCAGGTCCCAGCGAAGTTGAGAGGTCGGGTCGATTTTTGGAAGGACGTTTTCGCGAAGTACGGACGTAATCAAGTAGTAATCCATCACCGTGAGTTTCCTCAGGTGGTATTCGGTGTGCTCGATTTCTCCTCCGAAGCGGAAACGATGAGCGATGTCGAGCTCAAGCATCACAAGGACCGGGTGGAGAAGGAGACCGTTCTCTCCATGAAGGGGCAGATCCGCCAGCTCGTGAACGGCGAGGAACCTTCCACCCCCTTTCAAGAGAGCTTCGTTGAGAGGATGGAGATGGTTCCCCAGGGCTCTCGTTCGTACCGCAGGTTGCTTGATGAGGATCTGCTCCGAACACAAACGGGGATACGTGAGCGGTACGCACAAGCGATAAGTCGGGCTTGGAAGTACCTTCCCGTTATGGAGCAGATATTCACATCGGAATACGGGCTCCCCAAGGAGCTGACCCGACTTCCATTTATCGAGAGCTCATTTGATTATACGGCGTATAGTAGCGTGGGTGCCGCAGGAATCTGGCAGTTTATGCCTCGCACCGCCCGTTCACATCGGATGCTTGTCGGTCGCTACGTGGATGAGCGCCGAGATCCAGTGAAGGCGACGCGGGGAGCGGCGGAATATCTTCGTATCGCCTATCAGGAGCTTGGCTCATGGCCTCTCGCCATTACGTCTTATAATCACGGGGTGGGTGGTGTTCGCTCCAAGGTTCGTGCCGCGGGGACCTCTAACATCTCGGAGATTATCGAACACCCCTCTGAGCGTTTCTTCGGTTTCGCCTCAACGAATTTCTATCCAGAGTTCCTCGCCGCTGTGGAGATATTCCAGGATCACGATAAGTACTTCCCCGAGGTCTCTGTCCAGCCGCCCCTGCGTCTAGTGGCGTATCCGGTGCGAACGCCGATGTCTACAACACAAGCCTCTCGACAACTGGGCGTTCCTCTTGAAAATTTGAAGGAGGCCAACTACGCGTTGTTGGATCCTGTGTGGAAGGGATCTGCTAAAATTCCAGCGGGATATGTTCTGCAGGTGCCGGTTCAGTACACGGATAAGATGAACGAAGTTCGAACGCCAGAGCCCATTCGGTCCCGTATCGTGACGACCTCGTCCGGTGAGGGTAGGATGTATCGAGCGACCCGTAGGGACACCTTGCAATCTATAGCGGCTCGATTCAATACCACCCCAGAGCGAATCGCTCAGATGAATCGTCTGACCTCACATGCGGTCGAGTTAGGGCAGGTTATCTTGGTCCCACAAAGCGGTTTGTCGACGAGTGCACAGGCTACTTCCCCCGAAACCGTGGTTGCCGCGGCCAGCGAGCCCGCTCCTGAGATGCCGGTCACGAAGGTCTCGGTGAGACCCAAGAAAACGGCGGTGGCTCCTACGACCCGAACGCACAAGGTGCGCAAAGGTGAGACGCTGGGTTCTATCGCCGCTCGATACGGAAGGTCTATCGCTGACGTGAAGCGCGTCAACAAGATGCGTGGCTCTACCGTAGTCGCCGGGCAGGTATTGCGAATTCCGTAGTCGAGGCTTACCCTTCGGACGCGATTCGTTAGGAGTTTTTCGTATACGGTGTAAAAAACGCCCCTTTTGGAGCACTCGGAAGCGTTTTTAGTCCATAACAGGCTCTGTAACGTGTTGTTTTGGATCGCGTAGGGTGGTCATGTCCATCGATAAATTTACATCTCGGGGCTTTGGTGCAAGTGGGGCGAGTCGCTCTTCATGGAGCGCGCCACGAGAATCGTATAGGGCTCAAACTGATCAGGGGTCGAGCTTCCTCTTTGGGGGCTCGGGTCTCCGCGGCAGCCCTCAATCCGGATCTCAGCACCGTGCCATTCCGCAAGGAGGTGGCTCTCAGCTTACCTCTGAGGCGAATCGTTTGGGTGGGGACTCCGCATCTCTGAAAGACTCGGAGCGCTTCCGTGGGATCGATCTCTCGGGTGGTGACGAAACAACCACGTCAATGCAACGACGATTCATGTTGCTTTCGCTCTTTGTTGCAGCGGTTATCTTTTCGTTTGTGATGAGAGCCTGCGCGGGCGGGTCTGCTGATACCTCGTGGATCGACGACAGGCGATCTCACATCAATCCAGATGATGAATAGCGAGAGGAAAGGGGCGCACCGAAACGCTCTGTCTCTTCGTGTTATGCCGTTAGTAGAAAATCATCTGAGTTCCAAAGGGGTTTCGACCGTGCCATCAAGAGGAAACAACCTTTTGTGTCCCCTGTGGGATAAAGGTGGACGGAAGATTCCTATGGGTAATGGAGGTCGTGGTTAAGCAAGCTCGGAAATGCCCAAGAAGTATGCGTTTGGCCGATTAAAGGGTGCATAGAGGGGTGCTCCCCGGACCTGGTAGAGGACCGTTGTTATGTTTCCCTGCTCGCTGCGTATGCTGCAAATTTATGCCCTTCGTCGTAGAATGAGAAGCTACGGAATTTTACGTAGACCGGTTGTGCATCGAAATCGATCACTTCGTGTAAAGGTCCTGACGTGTACGTATACAAAAGCCGCTCGATCACCAATGCTCGCTGCTTGGCCAGCGAATGCTCTGATATCCCTCTTTGGTCGGCTTGAAGAGGGATAGAGAAGGTAGGGATGACAGGGCCTATCGTCGGCTTGATCAACTCAAATCCGACCTTTTGACCCGTGGCTTCAGAAAGCCTCACAGCTATATCGGCACCCTCACTCATAGTTGCTGGTGGTAGAAGATCGTTCAACTTCGTCCGAAAAGCATCGGGGTCGGACTTTTGGAGGCGGCTCAATTCATCGCGCAGGTTCGTGTAAAGAAGGTCATAATCCAAATTCAAAAGATCTTCGTTGGTCGTTAGGAATTGAACTAACTCCTGTGCAAGGGGTATCTCAACCGCAAAACCAAACAGACCTACTACTTTCACAAGCTCCGACGGGGCACTTGAGGTCTTAAGGATAACCTGATACTCCTTCAACAACTCAAGCCCGTTAGGATCCTTTACCTGTGCGTCAGTGTATTTTGCGGTCATGCCTAGACTAAGCTTCTTATCCATTGAGACCAAACTTGCTGACAATACGTCTGAAGGATTACTAATGTGCACTGCGTGCGGCATTGAGCCGCTGTTAGAGGGCGTCGGGTGTTTTTTTGTATCGCGCATACTTCGACCTCACAGAAAAAGAACCTTAAGGAAACAAGGCAAAGCCTCGCAGCAGATGCAAGTTTTTGCCAGAAACGGTGCTTACGCACCGTTAATTTGAGGGCTAAATTGAAGCATTTTTGGCGAGTGCCCTGCATAGCCCTTTTGGCAAAAGAACGCGAAAGCGTTGTTTTGCCTCACTTCCCTTAAGGTTATGGTCGCCGATCCCTCGGCTGATGCATAACGAGTTAACACCGACCACAACCCGCACCTATTCGCCGATGATAAGGGATCGGCGATACCCCGCCGCCGGTTCATAAGAACCGTACCCCGCATACCCCGCAGTAGAGCCGGAGGCGGCAATTTTTTTTTGAGTAGCGAACAGGAAGTGCGTAGCAATAAAGGGCGCGTGCTTTACCATGCAGCAAGACTTACATCGTACGCGGCGAATTTCAAACTCCAGAAAGATCGGAACTCCAGCGCACGGTAAATCCCGCACTCGATGTGTCTTGCTGTCGTACCAGCCT
>JBDLRS010000033.1:0-64330 GCA_039799965.1 Pseudomonadota bacterium | reverse complement strand
CTAGCAGGGTGGTGAAAAATGATTTCCTGTTGCGCATTTCGATAGTTTGACTGCAACTTCGTTGGAGCCGCCGAAAAAACCCTCAACGTATCTCAGTGGATACGCCTCCGGTTTTTTCGTCGTCTCCGCCTCGTTTCGTCAAAGCTCTCAAATGAAGGCAAAGTTTAGAAAGCTATAAAGCGCAACGAGCGCGAAAGGTTCTTTACAAGAGTTGTTTATCGGCCCAAGCGGGCCAGGAGTGAGCTCTCAAGGGATTGCGGCAGTCCACCGAAGGACCCGTTCGACATCACCACGATAAGATCATTCGTGCCGATGTGCGTGAGGAGAAACTCTTCAATAGCCTTGGCATCGGGAAAAACACGTGATGACGTACCTCCCTCTCCTATCTTGCTGCTCAACGTATCCACATCGAGCAACTCCTGATTCACATCGGTCTCTCGCGACGCCACCTGACACAGCACTACCTCATCCGCGTTCTTAAATGCAGAGACGTATGGTTCTTGAAATACCTTTCGACGGCTCGTATTCGAACGGGGCTCAAACACTCCCCATATCTTTCGCCCAGGAAACGCCTCTCGAAGACCGCTGAGCGTTTCGTGCACGGCCGTTGGATGATGCGCGAAGTCTTCTATCAGCGTGACCCCGTGCTTATCGTAGCGCACCTCTTGCCTACGCTTCACAGCTTTAAAGGTAGCGACCGCATCGCACGCTTGCTCCAATGAATGCCCGCTCATCATCGCCACAACGATCGTCACCAGCGCGTTCTTGGCGTTGTATACGCCGCTCATCGGGATAGAAAAGGTGAACTCTCCCTGCGTTTCGGTGCGAGCGGTTACGCGTTGGGAAAGACCTACCTGCTCCCTTCGCCTGATGCAGATATCAGCATCAGGCGAAGTTCCAAACGTAACGATACTGCTAGCGGTCGAGCCCTTCACATTATCCACAAGGTTCCTCACATGTGGATAATCGATACAACACAGCACAGTTCCGTGAGCCGGCATCTTCACCACCATCTCCCGAAAGACCCGGATGATACTCTCGACATCTGGATAGATATCGGCGTGGTCGTACTCGATAGCGTTAATGACGCAGATATCTGGATGATAGAACGAGAACTTCGGAACCTTGGCGAAAAAAACGCTGTCGTACTCATCACCTTCCACCACGCTGTAAGCACCCTCGCCCCGAGCGAGGCTCCTCGGGAGGTCTTGCGCTATTCCGCCCACGAAGTAACTCGGGTCGCCTCCTAACTTAAAAATGGTTGAGGCGATGAGCGCTGTAGTGGTCGACTTACCGTGCGTACCGGTGACAACGATGGATCGCTTTCCCTCGATGATCGTCTCGTGCAGCATCCGTGGAAAACAGGTGTACGGAAGATTTCGCTGCTCGACAACACCGACCTCAACGTTTTCGTAACTGACAGCGTTCCCGATCACGACGAGGTCAACCGACGAGGGAACGTTTGTAGCCCCGTATCCCTTGAACAACGTCACGGATGAGTTTCGGAGGAAACTTCCCATCGGCTCGTAAAAATCTTTATCACTACCGGAGACGAGGAACCCCTGCTTTGTGAGCTCAACAGCGAGCTGCGCCATCGCGACGCCGGCGACACCGATAACGTGGATCCTGCCTCCCTTCGGAACCGATGCAAGGGATGTAACGTTGTTGATCGAGAAGTGGCATTTTGGCATATGCCTTACACTACCATTTTACGCGCTTAGCCAGTTCGGAGATATCCTTTACGTGGGAGTAGGCGCTTTGAGCCTCATTAACCTGCCGCATAACCTGGTCCTTGAGATGCGGATTATAGTGCATGACGCCATATCCGATACCGGCTATGACACCGATCAACAACAGGCATACGAGGGTTACCTGCCGCAGCGCCGCCGAGGCAGAGACAAAGAGCGCGTACGGAATACTACCTATGACGGTGAATATCAGAAGCGCAAGAAGCCAAAGAATTTTACCTCCCCTGCCCAGGAGGGATGTTCCGCACACCTCCACAAACGCCCAGATCGGCTGCACGAGCACCACAAAGAGAAGGCTTGGAACAAGAACGAGGACACATCCCGCGAGAATAATGAGCGCTGTGGTCACAGCCGACCTCCCTACAACAACAACGTTAACACCACGATCCTAGCGTGAATTACAGGCAAAGGGGTAGTAGGAGAGACCGCCCATCTAGGGTCTGGCATGTCGGAAACCGACGCTTGAAACACTGCCTGATAGCCCATCTGCATGGCCTTGCGCAGTTTCCGTAATTCTCCGCTTACGATATGTTCAGAGCCATGAATACCCTGGTTGGCATCGTATCTGATACACACGAAGACGTCCGCATGATCCTCAAAGCCGTTAAGGTTTTCAAGGAGCGCTCACCATCTCTCATCATTCACTGCGGTGACATCATATCACCTCCCGTTCTCGAGCGATTCGCGGGACTTCCGCTCAATCTTGTTTTTGGTAATAACGATGGAGAGCGTTCAGGTTTAAAGAGAAAATGCGCAGAGCTCGGATTTTCACAGATAGATGATACGCTCACATTTGAGCACGCTGGCAGGAGCTTTTTCGTGAACCACGGAACCAGCGCGCGAGTCATTGATGATGCGGTCGCGACGCAACAATACGACTACGTCCTTCACGGGCACACTCATATTCCTCGAGATGAGGTTGTCGGACGAACGAGAATCGTGAACCCGGGGGCGCTCTTCTCCGCCGATAGCTACACCATAGCGTTCTTACAGCCAGAAACGGGGGCGGTTGAATTCGTAGAGCTGACTGAATAGGCAAACATTCTCCGAGTCCAGTCGCACCGGCCCGGCGAGGGCCTGCCCTAACCCCATAACATGAGGGCGAAGTTGTTCCGAAACCCAATACCCGGTACATTTTAAGGCGTGCTGATACTGAAAGGGCTTCCTATGCGACATCTCGTTACCTACCTCGCGCTCTTCCTGACGTTCGCTCTTTCTGCGCGATGCTCCTCTGCCTGCCCCTCTGTGGGTGGATTGCCGGATATCAATTGCAATGGCTCGGCGCAAGTCGTTGTGATGGGCGATAGTGTAGTCTACGGGACGGGTGACGTTCGCAACAACGGCAAGGGTGGTTATGTGCTCCGAATCGCCAAGAAGTTTCCGGGCGCATCCTTCGAAAATCGTGGCACACCAGGAGAGGAAGCTCGACACGTCATTGGAGTGGTACAGGACGCGTTTACAGGGGGCGGAGATGCCACCCTTGCCTCCAGTTTAACGCAAGCAGATATCGTTATCCTCGACATCGGAAGAAATGATTGGTGGAGGTTCCTTCCAGCTAAGGCGACATGGCGAAACCTGAAGCGTCTTCGTGAATTGATTCAATCTCACGTGCTCGACGTCACTGGTCACAGGCCTTTAGTCATCACCTCTCAAATTATGGGAGCGAATCGAACCGGACAGGGAACGTGGGTAGCGGAGCTGAATCAATACATCGCCTCCACTAACAAGGTTGGAGCGCCTGCGGACCTAAAGTTCAGCTCCGTCAGTAAACGGCTCTTGATTGACCGCGTACATCCAAGCTCTCTGGGTTACGATGCCATCGCGAAAATCCTGTATAACTACCTCACCAGCACCCTTCTTAAACACGTTGCGGTATTCCGAAAGGATGCTGATCGCGATGGGCTCTACGATGAGTACGAAGTGGAGAAGTTCGGAACATCTCCGACCAACCCTGATACAGACGGTGATGGCATACTCGATGGCCAAGACCCCACCCCGGCGTAGCCCTGATGTCGTCCTTTATGTAAGCAGCTCAACAAGCATACCGGTCGTCTGATTACTCAAGAGTTCCGGCGCGTAGATATCCTGCCCTCTTTTATAATTACCGATGGTTTTATCAGTGATGCGCTGCTGCGCCCGGAGCCGCTGCCGCAGGTGCTTGCTGCGCTTGAGCGCCGAACGGAACCGGATGAACACGGAACGGATCATCTGTGAAGATACCGCCGATCATGATCGCAAGAAGAATGAAGGGGATCACGATATAGGTCCAAATGATCTTATTCTCGTACTTACCGTGCATGAAGATGGCGATAACGAGGCTCGCTTTCACGGAAGCGATCAGGAGCGCGCCTACGATGTTCCACTTCCCAAGGTCAACTTGAGCGGCGAGAACCGTAATGACGGTGAGCGCTAGCAGAGCAACGAGAACCTTCAGGAAGGTGCTCTCAGGAACAACGTGACCGATCTCCTCGTGTCCGTGCGAATGTGATTTTGAATGTGCCATGTGTAGTTTCTCCGAGATCTATCCAACCAAGTAGAGGAGTGGGAAGAGGTAGATCCAGATAAGGTCTACCAAGTGCCAGTAGAGCGCGCCGAGCTCAACGGGGGTATAGTACTTACCCGAAAAGCGGCTTCGCATAGCTGGACGAATTCCGTACCAGTAGAGGATCGCCATACCGATGATTACGTGAAGGGCGTGAAGTCCCGACATGCAGAAGTAGAGGCCCAGGAAATTCTTGTAGTGGTAGAAATCTGAGTTCCACACGAACGGGAACATTCCGTGGTGCGCCTTCTCTGAGTACTCATACCCCTTAACCGCAAGGAAGATAAGTCCACACACGAGGCTGATTCCGAAGTTCTTTACAACGCCAGCGTTGTCCCCCTTTTGAGCCTTCGTTACGGCTACGGCTGCGGTGAAGCTAGAGATAAGGAGAACGATTGTGTTGAAACCACCGGCCCAGATGTTCAGGTGCTTACTCGCGTCATGGAACTCTGCCAAGTGGTAGTACCGCATGATCGCGAAGCTACAGAACATAACCGCGAAGAGCAGGATCTCTGTAGCCAGGAAGAGCCACATACCGAGCTTCGCGGCTCCGTACGCTGTTACCGTATCCATGTGATGGATATGCGGCGGCTCCCCTGCGGGCACGTTGTGATCAACGATTGGGTGGGCGACTGCACTCATAACATCCCTGTTAAATAGTAAACCTTTTATATCTTAGTGACCACGTCCTGTAGGGGTTCCGTAGCTGTACGGCTCCTCAGTCACAACTGGGATCTCCGCGAAGTTCTCATGGATAGGAGGGGACTGTGTCTGCCACTCTAAGCTGTGAGAGTTGTACGGATTACGAGGAGCTTTGACCTTGCCGAACAACGCCGTCCAAAGAAGGTTAGCAAGCGCGAACGTGTACCCGAACCCGTTAAGGTAGGCGCCGATCGTCGAGATAGTGTGGAGCGTCTGGTATTGCGCTGGGTAGTCGTAGTACCGACGAGGCATGCCATCCATCCCGAGCATGAACTGCGGGATGAAGGTGAGGTTGAACCCGATGAAGAGCGCGGCGAACGCAAACTTGGAAACGGTCTCGTTATACATCTTACCCGTCATCTTCGGGAACCAGAAGTGAAGCGCGGCGATCAGTCCGATGACGGCTCCACCCTGGATGGTGTAGTGGAAGTGCGCCACGACGAAGTAGGTGTCGTGGTAGTACACGTCAACACCAAGCATGGCGAGGTAGATACCGGTTGTTCCAGCTACCATGAAGAGGAAGACGAACGCCATCGCGTAGAGCATCGGTGTCTTGAACGAGATCGAGCCCTTGTACATCGTGCTCACCCAGTTGAACACCTTAATGGCGGTCGGGATAGCTACGAGAAAGGTAACGATCGAGAAGAACTTAGCGGAGAAATCGGAGATGCCCGCTACGAACATGTGGTGCGCCCACACGATGAATCCAACCGCCGCGATCGCCATTGAGGAGATAACGACCATCTTATATCCGAAGAGTGGCTTTCGCGAGAACACCGGAATGATCTCTCCAACCACGCCGAACGCTGGAAGCACCATGATGTATACTACTGGGTGAGAGTAGAACCAGAAGAGATGCTCCATCAGAACTGGATCGCCACCCTTTGAAGGGTCGAAGATACCAGCGCCGAACCATCGCTCAGCGATGATGAGGAGAAGGGTCATTCCAACTACTGGGGTCGCTACGGTCTGAATAACAGCGGTAGCGTAGGAAGCCCATACGAACACGGGGAGACGCATCCAGGTCATCCCAGGAGCTCGAAGCTGGTGAATAGTAACGATGAAGTTAAGTCCAGTAAGGATCGAGGAGAACCCGAGCACGAAGGCTGCGAAAACCATCAAGCTTACCGATGTGCCGGTTGTGGTGCTGTACGGAGCGTAGAAGGTCCAGCCCGTATCCACTGGGTTGAACATAGCTACAGCGCCGATTGCCGCACCGACCATGTACACATACCAGCTGAAGAGGTTGAGGCGAGGAAACGCCACATCTTTAGCGCCGATCATCAAGGGAATTAGGAAGTTTCCAAGTGTCGCCGGAATTCCAGGAACAACGAAGAGGAAGATCATGAACACACCGTGCATTGTAAAGAGCACGTTATAGGTGTGTGGGTCAGTGATGATCTGCGGCCCAGCGAAAGCCAACTCCGTTCGAACCATGAGAGCAGCTACGCCACCTGCAAGGAAGAAGAAGAGGATCGCGAAGAGGTACAGGAAACAGATTCGCTTATGGTCGGTGGATGTGAGCCATGACCAGATGCCCTTCTGCCAATTGAGGTAGTTCAACTCCTCATTTACTGCTGCTGATGCGTGCGCTGCCATACTTACTACCCTTTATTTGAGCGTCTTAATGTACTCGATGATATCCGCTACGTCTTGATCCGAGAGTTTGCCCTCGTACATAGCTGGCATTACAGGACCGTATCCTTGGACGATCTTAGCCGCAGGCTTGTAGATCGACTCCTTGATGTACGCGTCGTCGACGGTAACCTCTGTTCCGTCAGCGAGCTTCTCCTTACGTCCGTAGAGACCCTTGAACGATGGACCAACCATCGGCGACCCATCGATGCTGTGACATGTAGCGCAGAGGTTGCCCGAATCGTTCACGAGAGCCTTTCCTCGCTCTGCTGGTGTCGTGCCAGCCCTAGAAGCGGCGCTCTTCTTAGGAAGAGCTGGGGCGACCTCAACCTTCTGGGTTCCATCAACGGTCTTGATGAACTCGATGATGCCGGTGATATCGTCATCTGAAAGTTGGCCTTGGTAGCTTGGCATACCCATCGCTGGATACCCTTGAACAACCTTGGCTTGAGGCTGAAGGATGGACTGACGAATGTAGTTCTCGTCTACTTTGTAGGACGATCCGTCGGCGAGCTTCCCTTCTTTACCGAAGAGCTTGAGCCACGAAGGTCCAACGCGAGGTGAACCATCTAAGCTGTGGCACGTTACACACTGCTTAGAAACGTACAACTCTTTGCCTCGGTCAGATGGCTTAAGAGAAGCGAGCTTGCGAGCTTCGCTGTCATCAGCAAGCCATCTCTCGAACTCAGCCTTCGGGAGAACCTTGAGACGAGCCAACATCTTTGAGTGCTCGTTTCCGCAGTACTCGGTACAGAACACCTGGAAATCTCCGGTCTGAATCGGGCGGAACCATTCGTAGGTGTAGCGACCAGGGATAACGTCTGCCTTGGTGCGCATTACAGGAACAAAGAAGGAGTGAAGAACGTCCTTGGCGGTCATCACGAGCTTTACCGGCTCATCTACCGGAACCACAAGCTCGCCGGTGGTCTTCTTTCCGTTCTTATAGGTGAAGTCCCAAGCCCACTTGCGGCCGGTTACGTTTATCTCCATCGCGTTAGCGGGAGGAGTGCGAAGGGCCACGAAGGAATCGTACCCCAGCCAAGCTACCCAGATACATACGAGGGTCGGAAACACTGTCCAGATAACCTCAAGGGTGTTGTTACCCTCGATGCGTGGAGTCTCATGATCCTTGCCATCACGTTGACGATAGATAACGGCGAAGTACAACATCACGCCGACGATTGCGACCGTGCAGATCACGGAGAGAATCGTCACTACATCATGGGCGTAATCTACCTTGTGTGCAAAGTCAGAGCCTTGCTGTCCTAACAGTCCCAACATACCAGTCTCTATCGTTACTCCAAAAAAATCCTTCCGGTCTCGCTAACTCGCTACGGAACCTCTGCGATTCCTGACAAACAAATAATACACGAGACCAAGACCGATTAGCGTGAGGGCGCCTCCTACTCGCAGCAATCCCCGCACCGCCCACGTGTATCTACCCTGCACGGCATCGAATCGGAAGCAGTAGAGCAAAAAATGATCTATCGCGGTACCGATGCCACCTTTTGAGGCTTCGACTAACGAAAGGCGCACATCCCACGAAGGGAACATAATCCCGGTGAAATACTGCGAGATGAGCCCAGTGCTGGTCAATATCATAACTGCTGCCGAATGAGCAAAATCTACTCCATCTTTCGCGAACTTAAACCCAAGTTCGTTCATGATCGCCGACACATTATCGGGACTCCCCACTAGGTAGTGTATCGCCTCACTCCCGGCGCGAGCATCACCCGCAAGCCGAGCGTTAAACTTATCCATCACCACCTTGGCATCAGCAGGGGTCTCAGTGGAATCGAACCCCACCACGAGTACCGAGTACTCGTTGGATAACTTCAACGGAAGCTCGTTAATAAGGTCGTAGACTCCGTTAAGGAGAAGCCCACATAACCGGGGGCACTTGTAATAAACGGGGGCGATAACGATCGGTCTTCCCGGAAGGGCGAACTCCTTCAGCGGCTTGGTCACGCCATTGACGTCAGTGAAGGGACGATTGAGGTTGACCTGAGAACCCAATTGCGTAAAGATACCAACATCTTGAGCCGCCATAGCTCCAGGATCTTCAACAGCACTCGCAACGCGCGGAACGAGCAACGCCACGAGGCAGCACAGCACCGCAATGAGCAAGGTGCGTTCCACGGGTAGAGATGAGGTGCGACCGAAATGTGCCATAGTGGATGGGATCATCGGCTAAATACAAAATATTATCAACTAAATGGCCCCTTTTCTCGGCTCTTTATACACGACATCAATCTCACCAAACCACACCTAGCAGCATACCAACATTTGCTTGACATGCATAACTACCATTAGTACCCTCCCAACTATAGTTGAGCGAGTTTATCAACTATAGATCTGCGGCAAACCATCCTCCTCCGTGTCGCCACTATGCAGGGGGATCTTAGTTAAGAGGCTCGGTCATGGATATTTGGAAGAAGTTTGAAGAGAACAACATCACCCACAGCGCTGCGCACCACCTCCTCGCGATCCTTGAGCTGAGAGAGAAGCGTGGATATGCCCGAGTGACCGATGTCGCGCGCGAGCTCAACATCACAACCGGCAGCGCATCGATTAACTTAAAGTCCTTAAAGGCCAAGAACCTTATTATTGAGGATGAGAATAAATTTCTCTCGCTCTCAGAAGAGGGAGAGGCTGTTGCTCGCGCCGTGCTCATGAGAAAGAACATCCTCTACGATTTCTTGACCAACATATTGAAGGTGCGCCCGGAGCAAGCTGAGATAGACTCATGCAAGACTGAGCATCTGATTAGCGCCGAGACGGCGAAGAAGCTTCAGGAATTTATTGAGGGATACCGAGCCGCAAAGTAGTCGGTTACCACTTCACGACTTTAAAGGATCAAGACACACGTTATGAAAGCAAAACTCAAAGAGGCGCTCAAGAGCGCGATGAAAGCTCAGGACAAACTTCGACTTGAAACGATCCGATCGGTTCTTACTGAGATGCAGTATGAGGAGATGCAGAAGTCTGTTGATGCGCTTGGGCCGACAGAGAGTCTTCAGATCGTGCAACGCGAGGTAAAGAAGCGTCAAGAAGCGATCACCTTTGAGGAGCAGGCAGGTCGAGCCGAACAAAAAGCCAAGCTCCAAGCCGAGATCGCTATCCTCGAGGAATTCCTGCCGAAACAACTCTCGGCAGACGATCTTGAGAAGATTATCGTTACATTGAAAGAGAGTACTCCTGGCCTCGCGCTCAACGTGGTCATGAAGCACCTCAAGGACAACTACGCCGGCCAGTACGACGGCAAGAGCGCCAGCGAGATCGCGAAGCGCGTTGTAGGATAACGAGATTGGAAACTCCCACCTTTTGCTTGGAAAGTGTTCTTCCCCACTCTCCAGCGGAGGTATTCGCCTGGCACACACGCCCCGGAGCGTTTGAGCGATTCAATCCACCATGGCGTCAGGTAAAGATCGTTACAGCGCCGAGTTCCCTTTGTGACGGCTCTCAGGTTGAGATCAAAGTTCCTGTCGTAGGCCCGATCGGACTTGCATGGAAGCTCACACACAGAGACTATCGGGAGAACGAGCAGTTCTGCGATGAGCAGGTTTCGGGCCCCTTTCGCTCGTGGAGGCACTACCACAAGTTTATCGCTGATCGCGATCAATCGTGCCGTATGCGTGACGAGATACACTTCACGATGCCTTATGGTATGGGAGTAGGGAAGTTCTTTGTAAGCCGCGAACTCTCGCGACTGTTTCGGTATCGGCACATAATCTTGGAGAGCGATATGAAGCTCCATGCCCGTTTTAACGACTCTCCACGAAAAACTATCTTAGTGAGCGGCTCCTCTGGATTCATCGGCTCAGCGCTGTGCGCCTTTCTATCAACCGCTGGACACAAGGTCATACGACTCGTTCGACGGCCCTCACAAAGTCCAACAGAACGTAGCTGGGATCCCGAGAGCCAGACGCTCAACCCATCTGTGTTTGATGGAGTTGATGTTCTCATCCACCTCGGTGGCGAGAGCCTCGTCGGACACCGATGGTCCGCTGAATACAAGCGGAGGATCGTT
Source organism: Pseudomonadota bacterium (assembly GCA_039799965.1). Lineage (GTDB taxonomy): Bacteria > Bdellovibrionota_C > UBA2361 > UBA2361 > OMII01 > OMII01. The sequence goes on along the minus strand of JBDLRS010000033.1, from coordinate 53,673 downwards.
GAGAGCCGGACGCAATCATCGACCCTTCTCTGCAAAACGATCGCACAGCTTCATCTAAAGCCCGAAGTTGTGATTATGGCCTCCGCCATCGGCTACTACGGAGATACCGGAGAGACACTTGTCGATGAACGTTCTCCAGTGGGAACAGGATTTTTAGCCGACACATGTAAGGCATGGGAGGCGAGCGCTCACGACAATCTCCACGATGTAACTCGCTTGGTTCACATACGGATCGGTACCGTTCTCAACGCTGCTGGCGGAGCGCTCAAACAGATGCTTCCTATTTTTAAACTTGGCGCGGGCGGCGTTCTTGGAAGCGGGCGCCAGTACATGAGTTGGATAGCGCTCCAGGATCTCCTTGGAATATTTGAGCACGCAATTTATACACCGTCGATGCGTGGCGCGGTTAATGCTGTCGCTCCGGAGCCAGTGACGAACCGAGATTTTACAAAGACCCTTGGCAAGGTCTTACACAGACCTACCATCGCCCCAGCGCCCGCTTTTGCGTTGCGAGTGGCGTTTGGCGAAATGGCAGACGCGGTACTCCTTGGGAGTAGTCGTATAGCGCCACGAGCGTTGATTGAATCGGGCTACACCTACACCCTGCCTTACCTTGAGGCGGCACTCCGTTGCGAGTGCGGAGAGTTTTAAACTTCCGTTGAGCCCCTGTGGGATACATTCGAAATCCCGAATAATTACCCAATATCACCCCCCAGCAAGAATCGCGCAAAAGAGTAAGGAGGGAGAACAACAGGTGATATTCTATATCCCGTTAGGTAAATAATGGGACGGTTTTGAAGATAAAGGATCGCGCACATTCTCCAAGTCCGAGATAACCCTTGCATGGGGAAAAGACAGGCAAGCTCAAACAAGCCGATAAACGGCGCTATTTCTCAATAGCCCGAGGGTCCGTCATGGAGTGTGGTGCCCTTGATCCTAAATTCGGCAATTAAGGAGAGCGAAAATGGTGCAGGTGGCTAAACAACGGCGTCTCGCAACCTGTCGGTTTAAGATCGCTTGTGCGCCTGACTCAAAACACCCACGAACGGTCTACAGGCGTTCCCGCCACCCGAACCTCAAAATGGAGATGTGGCCCCGTTGACCTTCCGCTAAAACGTTAGATCAACAAGGTGCTCGGGGTGGCACTAGACCGGTGGTAAAAAATGATCTCCTGTTGCAGTCTACCGCACTCCGCTGCCCCGGAGCTCCTCAATACTCGCCACCCTTAGCGCACGCTCGTGAGTCGCCTCGAGGATCACAGGAGGCGCAACCCCAGCATCGTACGCTTCCTTCCAGCGGGAGACACAGAGGCACCACCTATCACCACTCTTGAGACCGGGAAAGTTAAAGTGTGGGGCGGGGCTTGAGAGATCGTTCCCGCGCTTCTTGGTGAAGGCGAGGAACTCTTCAGTCATCACCGCGCACACGGTGTGGCTGCCGAGATCGCGCGCACCGGTCTCGCAAAATCCGTCACGATAGAACCCGGTCATGGGTGTACACCCGCATCGTTGTAGGGGTTGGCCAAGCACGTTCTTACTTGAGGATATCTCTTCTTCTTTCATCCCGCTCTCCTTTTGTGGGCGCTCACACTGCTGACCCATCGCACAAGGTGCAAGGATGCATGTGGTCATCATCACCACGATACTCTGGATCAAAAATAGTGACACCGAAACTGGGGCTCGCATTTTCAACACTATAATCTGGAAACTGTCTGAAAACGACCTGCGATAATTTCACCTAGGTAGTACAAACAATGACACGCCGCGGGTCTCTCCAAGGTCGGGGATCCTTAGGGATGTGGAGGGGCGGGCTCTGACCGCCCGTAAGGATCGCCAACCTTGATGAGGCATGTGGATTCATAGAGGTGGTTCAACTGCACGAGCGGTCATAGCTCCTCCGCGCCCGCCGAGAGCTCTACCACCACCGACACCCTACGCTCTGAGCGAGATATCTTCATCCGCTTTATGGAAGTAACCGGAACTAATTCCTCACCAACATTTTTCTGATACCGGACCTTTAACATCTCCCGGTAGCATTCATAAAATTCAGCTGAATCCTCTTGAGAATCCCACTCACTCATCCAGGACACGAATCGCGAAGCGCCCTCACCCTTACATATCACCACTCGATCACGCCTCCATCCTTCTGCGCACGCGGCGCCTATCTGCTTGGATGATAAGGCGCTTCCAAGGAGCGCTGAGACAGCGAACTCTCCAACAGTGTCCTCGTAGATCAAAGTGGGACGCTCGACAGTCCGCTCTACCTGCTCATGAGGGAGCTCCTCGGCAATAAAGGAGCGACTCACATACTGCTCAGGATGGAGGATCTCGCGAGAGGTTTTTGGAGGATTTGAAAACGCGGCGTTTATGGCTGAGATCCCTCCAAACCGTTGCACGTGACGCACGAAGGTAAGTCCATCAAGGTAGGGAAAGAGAAGGATACGTTCTACGGCCTCAGGGATCTTGATGGTCGACTCAGACAAGATGACCTCGGAAAGACCTTTCCCAGCTTTTTTGGGCTTACCGCTCATGAAGTCCTGCATAATGGCAGTAGCGTCCCCCTCAACAAGGGCCGCTCGGGCCATGAGCTCGTCACTCTCTCGCCTTTGCGGGTCTAAAAAATGAGTGAGTCCGAACCTCTGATCCTGCAACGCATGCGTTAGCTCATGAACCGCTACCGGAAGCTGAAGTTGCCCAGGCATCGTATCGAGCATCACGAACTCCTTCCGATCTGGATCGTAGTATCCCCCAATCTGCTGCACATACGCCTGGACGATCTCCCTCTCGTACGGGTAGTCATCGGGAACGATACCAAGGGCTCGATACCAGAGCTGCTCCATCGCAAGGGTCTCTTTTGGGAATTTTTCGTCGATACTCTTCCTCAAAAAACGTTCAATCTCGACCCGAGAACGAACGACACATGGCACGGGAACCTGCGCGGCTAATTCCCGTAGTCTAGCCGCCTCACGCAACGCGCTCTCCGTTACGGCGCACATACGTGGCTCCGCCGTTTCGGACTCGGCTGTGAGGCCACATACGAGGGTTGCCACACCGATAGGTAGCCAAAGGATAGTCCCGAAGACCTTCGGTAAACTGTTGAATATGTCCCTCGAAACGGTCAACTTCACTTTCGGCCTTTCGCTCGTAAAAGCGCCTCGAATCGTTGCGGCGATGACTCTTCGCGGGGTAGATTGCGCTCATGTCGTCGCGCTCAAAACTAACCATCCGACAGGCCCGAGAGAACAACCTGAAAGCTCTCAACCTCGACCTACCGCACGATACCTTCGTCGGGATTACCGGCCTCTCCGGTTCTGGCAAGTCATCCCTCGCCTTCGACACTATATACGCAGAGGGACAACGACGGTACATCGAAACGTTCTCGCCGTACACTCGGCAATTCTTCGACAAGGTTAAACGCCCCAAGGTAGATCTGATCGAGAACGTGCGACCCGCCATCGCGATTCAACAGCGCACACGGATCGTTAACTCCCGCTCCACCGTTGGATCGATGACCGACATCAACGATTTCCTAAAGATCGTCTGGAGCAACGTGGCGACACCGGTATGTCCTGAGTGCGGGCTTGAGCTCTCTCGCTGGGATGCCTCGACCCTGACAACACTCCTCGGCAAGTGGGTGGCTGCGAAAAAAGATTCAACCTTCCTCCTTGGGCTTAGGGTAAAAAACGCAGAGGAGGTCCTTGATCGTCTTCAGATGCTCGGATACTCCCGCTACTTCGATAAGAAGAAGGGCAATCTCGAGAATCTGGAGGATTCCCCCCCGCTAAAGAAACTCAAGGAGGTCTCGATCATCCTCGACCGATGCTCGAGCTCCTCATTTACACCTGAGCGAGTTCGGGAATCCCTCGAGCAGTGCTTCGCGCTCGGCAACGGCACCGTCGAGGTGACGGAGGTGCGAACCCGCGCGGCCCGCCCCTGGCTTCGAATCCCGGTGTCGGGAACGGCGCACGATCCCCATCAACGGTACGAGACCCACATCTTTAAAAATACCTACCACTGCGGTGATGGAGAGGTCTCTATTGAGCGTCCTCGCCCATCTCTCTTCTCGTACAATCATCCGATCGGCGCGTGTCCTGAGTGTAACGGGTTCGGCAAGGTGCTCGTTATAGATCCTCACAAGTGCGTGCCCGACCACAGCAAATCTATCGCGAGCTACGCGGTTGAGTGCTGGAAAGGGCCCTCGGCATCTGATGAGCATCGAAGACTCCTGAGCTTTTGTAAGAGTGAAGGAATTCCAGTCGACGCACCGTGGGCATCCCTTTCAAAGGAACAGCAGGATCAGATCTTTAACCACAAATCTCGAACGTACATCGGGATCAACCCGTGGTTTCAGTGGCTCGAGCGAAAGAAATACAAGATGCACGTGCGTGTATTCCTCGCTCGGTACCGCGGTCAGATTGAATGCGCCGTGTGCGGCGGCACCAGGCTCAAATCGGACGCGTTGGCGTACAAGATAGACGGCAAGACTATCGCTCAGATATCGTCGATGCCACTCGATGAACTCTCGCCATGGTTTGCCGCGCTTCAGAAATCGCTCAAGGAGGCGAAGAAGCTCCCCAGACAGCTCGCTGAGGTGTTCAAAAACATCTCCAGTCGAATGGACTACCTCGTCTCTCTCGGCCTCCCCTACCTCACCCTCGATCGACTCTCTCGAACGCTCTCCGGTGGTGAGACACAGCGCGTTAATCTCGTTTCCGCTGTTGGAAGTAACCTTATCTCTACTCACTTTGTATTGGATGAGCCTTCAGTCGGACTCCACGCACGAGACACCGAGGAACTTATCAAAGCGCTCCACGATCTCACCGATCGGGGCAACTCGCTGACCGTCGTCGAACACGACCCTGATTGTCTTGAGGCCGCGGATACCATCGTCGAACTTGGCCCTCAAGCGGGGGAAAAAGGTGGCGAGGTTACCTTCTGTGGACCTCAAGAGGAGTGGAGCGGGCTGGGAATGCGGCCTTTTGAACTTAACGACTCACCACCGCTCTTCGCCAAGAGACTTGAGATTCGAAACGCTCGTAATAGAAATTTAAAGTTACTCTCCGTAGATATTCCGCTCGAATCCTTCGTGTGCCTCACCGGCGTATCGGGGAGCGGCAAGAGCTCACTTCTGAAGGAGGTGATTGAGAGCGCCTACGAACTCTACACCGGGGTAATTCCTGGCGAGAGCACCGTCGACGCGCAGGTGACCGGGTTCCAGCACGTCCGACAGGTTCTTCTTATCGATCAGTCACCGCTCTCAAAAACACCTCGCGCCAATATCGCGACCTACACCAAGATGTGGGACCGTGTGCGAGACCTCCTATCCTCAACCGATGAGGCTAAAGGCCGGGGACTCTCCAAGTCATCGTTCTCGTTCAACGTCGCTGGAGGACGGTGCCCAGCGTGCGAGGGGGCCGGATTCATCCGCGAAGATATGCAGTTCCTGAGCGATGTGTTCATGGAGTGCGAGTCGTGTCTTGGTATGCGCTTTCAAGCATCGGTTCTTGAAGTAAAGTACAACGGAAAGAACGTGCATGAGATACTCACGATGAGTGTCGACGCGTGTCGGGAGTTCTTTGAAAAGGACCTCCTCATCTCAAGCGTCTGCAGAGTGCTCTCGCAGCTTGGTCTCGGACATATCACGCTCGGACACCCACTTAGCGATCTCTCCGGGGGAGAGGCGCAGCGCTTAAAGCTCGTTCCTCATATCATGGAGGGCGCACGAGGCACCTCGCTCTTTCTCTTTGATGAGCCAACAACCGGACTCCACGTGCGAGACGTGGAGCGGCTGATCGAGCTCTTTCACTATCTCCGGCAACAAGGCCACTCAATCCTCTGCGTTGAGCACAACCTTCGACTTATCGCGGCGGCGGATTGGGTCATCGACCTCGGCCCCGAGGGTGGCGCCAAGGGCGGCGAAATTATTAAAGCTGGCACGCCCGCTGAGTTCGTTAGAGATCCGATCGGGCCAACAGGGCGCAAGAGTCTTACCGCGCACTACTTGGCGCAGTTCGCGAAGCAATACGCTCGTCCTCAGAGGTCCCGAACTACCAAAGGCAAAGCGCGGCCGAACAAGCGTTTACCGAAGGCGCCCGCAACGCATATCCACATTCGGGGCGCGAAGGAACACAACCTTAAGGATATCAACGTCTCCATCCCTCTCAATTCACTCATCACCCTGACCGGTGTTTCAGGCTCGGGGAAATCTACGATCGCAAAGGATATCCTCTACGCTGAGGGACAAAGGCGATACCTCGATTGCCTCTCACCCTACGCTCGGCAATTCATCAAGGAATTAAAGAAACCGGCGATCGACGACATCTCACACGTGCAGCCCACGATATGCGTCTATCAACACACCTTCCAGCCCTCCGCGCTCTCGACCGTTTCAACGATGAGCGAGGTGTACAACTTCTTACGCCTTCTCTTCGCGAAGATCGGAGTTCAGTACTGTCCTGACCATCCGGAGGAGTCGATCTCACCACTTTCTGCCGAGCAGATAGCGCAGCATATCAAGTCCTCGTACTCGGGAAGCATCCGACTCTTAGCACCGGTCATTAACAACAAGAAGGGGCACCATCGAGCGGTGTTTCAACGAGCGATTGAAACCGAGATCTCGGAGGTGCGTGTCGACGATGTGATAGCTCCTCCCTCTAAGTTCGTGGACGAAGGGCTCGCCAAAACAAAGATTCACTCGATCGATTACGTCACCGCGCGCTTCAACGCCAAAACCATGCCGGTGGACCTTATCAGCGAAGGGGTTCAGCAAGCGCTTAGTATCGGTGGCGGTACGGTTATCGTCGTGGGGCCCGCTGGCGAGCGAGTATTCAGCTCGGAACGAACGTGTCGAATCTGCCAGCGAGGATTCTTTAAACCTGACCCAGAGGATCTCTCGTTCAACTCTCGACGTGGCCGCTGTCCTAAGTGCGATGGCTACGGCACCGTCCGAAACAAGGTGTGCTCGACGTGCAACGGTTCTCGAATTAACGAGATCGGAAGAAATATCCGACTCCTCGATAAGAATATATTTGAACTTACGGCGCTCTCCTCTGTTGAACTCCGTAAAGCTCTCAAGAAGATCTCCGCCGCTACCTCGCTTTCGTTCATCGCGGAGCCCATCGTTCAGGAGCTCAACGGCAAGCTGGACACCCTCACACACCTTGGGCTCGACCACCTCTCACTCAATCGTGAGTGCGCGACCCTCTCCAACGGTGAGTTGCAACGGCTTCGCCTTGGCACGGCTATCGGCTCTCCGCTCTGCGGCGTTACGTATATCTTTGATGAGCCGAGCGCAGGCCTCCATCCCGCTGACAACAAGAGGCTCCTTGGAAAGCTCGTTGAATTGAAGAACCGCGGCAACACCGTGATTCAGATTGAGCACGAGATCGACAACATCCGCGCGGCCGAGGAGATCATTGACGTTGGTCCGGGGGCCGGAACTCACGGTGGAGAGATCGTGTTCCAAGGTACCGTTAACGCAGCGGTTGCTTCAAAGAGCTCGCTCACCGGCCTTGCGCTCACTCGAGAGCTTCACGTCAACGGCGAGCCTCTGACCTCTGAGGAGAAGCTCACCATTCGAGGGGCGACGAAGAATAATCTTAAAGCTCTCAACGTGACCGTACCGCTCAGAAGCCTCGTGACCGTCGCCGGAGTCTCGGGAGCCGGAAAGAGCTCCCTTGTTCACGGTGTCATCGGTGAGGCGCTCGATGGAGGCGCTGACAAGAAGGGAGCGTTCGATGGACGACACGGGTCGGTGGAGACCTCAACCAAGATCGATCGATCTCTCATCGTCGACCAACAACCGATCGGCAAGACCTCTCGCTCAACTCCGGCGTCGTATCTTGGCATTTGGGATGAGATCCGTAAGGTATTCGCCGAAACGCTCGAGGCTAAGTCTCGGGGCTGGGGCCCAAGTTTTTTCTCGCACAACACAGGCAAGGGTCGATGCCCAACGTGTAAGGGACAGGGAGAGCTCACCCTTGAGATGAGCTTCCTCGCTGAGGCAAAGGTGGCGTGTGAAAGCTGCATGGGCAGCCGATTCACCCCTGAGGCGGACACCGTCAAATTCCGCGACCTTTCGATTAGCCGATCCCTGCAACTCACCTTTGATGAGGCCCGTACGTTCTTTATCAACCATCGCAAGATCCATCAGATTTGCAAGCTCGCGTGCGACCTTGGGCTCGGGTACCTCACCCTTGGGCAACCGTCATCGACCCTCTCTGGCGGTGAAAGTCAGCGATTGAAGCTTGTCTCCGAGCTTCACCAATCACGTAAAGGACATACCCTCTACATTCTGGACGAACCAACTACGGGACTGCATCGTCTTGATGTAGATCTCTTGTTGAAGGGGCTTCACGCGCTCGTAGACCAAGGTAATTCGGTTATCGTCATCGAGCACGACGCCGACATGATCACTCAATCCGACTGGGTTATTGAGCTTGGGCCAGAGGCCGGAGACAAGGGGGGCAAGATCGTCTACGAAGGTGTTCCTGAAGGGTTGGTATCTGCCAAAACGCCATGGGGAGCGGCCCTTAAGGAGCGGATTGCGATGCACTCCGAACTCCTCGCGGACCGCGCGGCCTAACTCGGCTACTTGCCGCCAGGGTATCCGTTAACACGCTGACGCTTCCGAACAGCTTGAAGACATACGCCGTATATCTCCCCACCGTTGGTAAGATCCCAGGTGTGCTTGCCACCTTTCAAAACATTCTTGATACGAATGAGAGAGAGTCCGTAGCCCATGTAGCCGACGTACTTAACGACGGGAAGCTTAACGGATGCCACGATCTGTCCACCTCTCCACGTGTTCTTAGTGACGAACTCGTTTCCATATCCAACGGTATTCATCAAAAGGATCGGCTCTCCGAAGTACTTTCCATCGGATGACGGTTTAATCGAAGCAACCGGCTTGCGTGAGAATTTCTGCTCCTTCACCGAGATCTGGATGGACAAAATTTGATCGTACAACGCTGGATCAACTCCCGAGAGATCGAGCTTAATCTGCGCTATGTACCTATCACCCTTCTTACCACACGCGTCCTTGTTCAGATGGAACCAGGGAGACGCATATCCGTAGTACGGATTAGATGTGGAAACCGTTACGAAGCTCGAGGTCGGCTCCTTTACACCGTACTCACGGATTCCGTAAGATTTGATCGTCGCATGATTAGTCGATAGCGCCGTTGCTCCATCGAGCGCCCCGATAAATCCACCTCGAGCGGTTCCTCGAATACCGACGGGCCCTGAGAGATTGATCTGCACAGCGTTTGACATATTGCCGGTCGAGACGAAGAAGACGGAGATAGTCTTGAGGTTTCTCTGGTCCGGACCAAGCTGAATCTCATATTGCTTGCCATCGGGGATGATCTGATACGGGGCGAGCTCTTGTTGTGCGAACGCAGAGGCCCCTCCAACAAGGAACGAGCCAACAAGGGAGAGGATAATACGAACCTTCATGGCAAATACCCTTCCAAAAACTCTTCATAAACAGTTATGAAGAGATCAGCTCCGTATGTGACATGCCCGTTTCGGCTATCCGAAGTGCCTTACAGGAGGTTCAATCCCCTACCCGGCCTCTTGCCCACCGCCCTCACACGCACAACAAAAAACTAACGCTTTCAGTGTGTTACGCGACCAACTTCGAGTGCCCTGAAGCACCTTGCCCCTGGAGGCAGATATGGGGGCGTGTTCGGTTTTTGAAGTTTTTTATGACAGCACGTCCTCTCTCTTTCATGTTCGACGCCCTCTCCAATCTTGAGAGAGCAGTTGAGGCCGCTGCCAAATCGATTAGAGCCGCCAAGGTCCAAGATAAAGCCGTTCTTAACCGCATCACCTCGTACAAAGAGATTATCCGCAGACAGCACTCCCTCCTCGATGACCTTACGCGCGCATCGGCTCGTGAGGACTGGAGGGAGGTCTCCCGCATTACCAGTCTGGTTCACGGTTCATCACTCATGATTAAGGTGGACGCAGGATTCCTGCTTTCAAATATGAGGTCGAGGGGAGGCTCGTCAGGGGCAAGCTCAAACTAATACCTGAAAGTTTCTCCTTATTTCGTTGGATAGCCAAAGACCCTCTATTTACACCCAAGACACCAGTTGTAGTTATTTCGCTTGTCGAACAGCCGCGTGAGCATTATGAAGAAGGGGATATCTTCCCTCCTTCAAAGTTCGCTAGAGGAAGCCCCATGCCAAAACACCGCTCTGCCACATCATTACTCACGACGACCTTTGCGTTACTCTGTAGCTTATCCCTCGTGAGTTGCTCCTCATCGAAAGCTCCTCTCAACGCTAATGCGCACGGCCTTCAGGAGATCATTCAGACGGAGTTTCCATCCATTCAGGGGCCGCGCGAGAGTCTCTCAAACTATAACGGTAAGATCGTGTTGCTTCACTTCTTCGCCTCTTGGTGTCCTGACTGCGCGCAAGAGGCACCATCTCTCAGAAATCTAGACGTGGCGTTGAAGGGCTCTGACTTTCAAATCATAGGGGTATCAATCGATAACGACCCCTTTGAAGCCCGCGCGTTCGCGGACCGATTTGGGCTTCCCTTCCCCATCATCGTTGATCCTCAGGGAGAGCTGAAGCAGTACTTCTCCATCAACGAGGTTCCTACCACGATCTTCCTCGATCGCTTGGGAGTTCCCGTCACCTTGCAGGACCCCGACACCGGCGTAGTTACCGCTAAATTAGTCGGCGCCCGCCGATGGGATACCGAGCGGCCGGTAGAGATGATTGCGGGGATGATTGAGGCGAGATAGCCGCCAGTCAGAGAAATCGGTGACTCAAAACAGCTCCCTTAGTGCGCAATTCGATTCGAGAGGTTCTGCGCAATCACATCGAGGAACTGCTCGGTGCTCAAGTAGTGCTCTCGCTTGAGATCGTCACCATAGATGCACAGGGCCAAGTCCTTCGTCATCTTACCGCTCTCAACAGCGTCGACACACACCTCTTCAAGTGCGTTCGCGAAGCTCACGAGCGCGTGATTTCCATCGAACTGTCCCCGGAACTTAAGCCCCGTTGTCCATGCGAAGATCGACGCGATCGGATTGGTCGAGGTCTCCTTTCCTTGCTGGTGAAGACGGAAGTGGCGGGTCACGGTTCCATGCGCTGCCTCTGCCTCAATGGTACGTCCATCTTCAGTCATAAGCACCGAGGTCATCAGACCAAGGGAGCCGAAACCTTGCGCAATAGAGTCGGACTGAACGTCCCCATCGTAGTTCTTGCACGCCCACAGGAATCCGCCCTTCGACTTCATGGCGTACGCGACCATGTCATCGATGAGGCGGTGCTGGTACTCGATACCAGCTTTCGTGAAGGCATCCTTGAACTCAGCGTCGTATACCGCCTGAAAGATGTCCTTGAATCGCCCATCGTACGCCTTAAGGATCGTGTTCTTCGTTGAGAGGTAGGTTGGGAGCTTCTTGGCGAGTCCGTAGTTCAAGCAGCTTCGAGCGAAGTTCTGAATCGAGTCATCGAGATTGTACATTCCCATAGCGACACCGCTACTTGGGAAATCAAATACCTCGTACTCGATCGGTTGTCCGCCATCCGCTGGCTGAAACTTCATGGTGAGCTTTCCCTTTCCTGGAACTTTAAAGTCGGTCGCGCGGTATTGATCGCCAAATGCGTGACGACCAACAACGATAGACTGGGTCCAGTTAGGAACGAGTCGTGGAACGTTTTTGCAAATGATCGGCTCGCGGAACACCGTGCCGCCGATGATGTTGCGGATAGTGCCGTTCGGCGACCTCCACATCTTCTTGAGCTTGAACTCCTTCACTCGCTCCTCGTCTGGAGTGATGGTCGCGCACTTAATACCAACGCCGTACTCCTTGATAGCCTCAGCGGAGTCGATCGTGACCTGATCGTTCGTGGCGTCTCGATTCTCTATGGAAAGGTCGAAGTACTTAATGTCGATCTCGAGGAACGGGAGGATGAGCTTCTCGCGGATGTACTGCCAGATGACGCGGGTCATCTCATCGCCATCAAGCTCCACTACCGGATTTTCAACGTGAATTTTTACTGTCATAAAGCCTCTCTAAGGTGCCCCGTATAATTAGCAAGGAAGTGGGGTAGGTAAAAGGGGCTCGATACCGAAACTGCGCCCCTTTGACAGTCATCTCTTAAATCCACAAAAAACGGGTGCGTTCCTCAGCTTAGGGGCGTGCCGGGGGCTACGGCGGGAGATATTTCATCGGGAGCGAACGTCCCTCACTCAGGGCGTGTCTCTCTCGCCTAGACCGTGATACCTTACGAGGCACTATGGATACTATTTGTTGCATCATTTTGGCGGCTGGAGCTGGTAAGCGCATGGGGGGAGATCTCCCGAAAGCCCTTACCCGAACCCGCGAGAAAGCCCTAATTGACCACCTCCTCGACGCGGTTGCACCCCTCAAACCTTCTCGAACTATCGTGGTGGCGGGCCATAAGCAGGAAGTTTTAAAGTCGTACCTCGCTACGAGCGCAAGCGCTAAGGGACATGCCATCGAGCTCGCGATTCAAGACCAACAACTCGGCACAGGACACGCCGTACGGTGCGCGTTGTCGGCTCTTGAAGGTTTCACGGGAACCGTCTTGATCACCTACGCCGATCACCCACTCTTCACGACCGAAACCTTACAGATCTTCACCCAGTACCACGCCTTTAAGAAAGCGACCCTTTCGACGCTCTCGTTTAAGGCGCCCCCTCCGAATGGCTACGGGAAGCTTGTTCGAGACGAGAAGGGCAATATCCTCCGAATCACAGAGGCGAAAGATTGCAACCCGGAGGAGGCTCTTATCTCCGAGGTAAACTCCGGTTTTTACGCTGTGGATTCAGCCTTTCTTAAACCAGCCGTTGAGGCGCTTACCAATAACAACGCCCAAGGGGAGTACTATCTAACAGATATCGTGGAGAAAGCGTCGAAAGAGGGGCAAACCGTCGCGGCGTTCCCTCTTGCTGACGCAACTGAGGCGGCGGGAGTGAATACCCCGTACGAACTCTCACTCGTCAATGACGTCCTTGCGCAACGTCAGATCAAGCGACTTCAAGGTGAAGGGGTCTCGTTCATCGATCCAAGGAGCTGTTTTATTGACGCGTCCGTTACCATCGCACCAGGTGCACAGATCGGCCCAAACGTTCAGCTTTGCGGAACCACCACGATCGCTAGCGGTGTGATTGTGGAGGGGACAGCGATTATTAAAGACTCTGCAATCGCTGAGAGGGCGATTATTAAACTTGGGTCCCACGTAGAGAGCTCTACGATCGGACGAGACACGAGCGTCGGGCCCTTCACTCACGTGCGCCCCGGCTCAAAGATAGGGGAGCATTGTCGTATCGGCAACTTCGTTGAGACCAAGAACGCCACGCTGCTCGACGGAGCGAAGGCATCCCACCTCACTTACCTTGGAGATTGTGTCGTTGGACAAAACACCAACATCGGGGCGGGAACGATTACCTGCAACTACGATGGCTACCACAAGGCGCACACAACGATAGGCAAGGATGTCTTTATTGGAAGCAACTCAGCACTCGTCGCTCCCCTCACGATAGGTGATGGCGCACTCATCGCCGCAGGTTCAGTCATTACCCGTGACGTTCCCGCAGACGCGCTCGGTCTCGGTCGGGCTCGACAGGAAAACAAGGAGCAGTGGGCTAAACGTCGAAGAAGGACGCTGGAGAGCCAGATGTAAATGTGGTTATCGGAGATATCATCAACAACGGCGCGGCCAGCGTACTAATCCTCGTTACGATGGCGACAATTCGGAAGACTCAGCACCAAAAGCACCCTCTCGATACCGCTTCAGATACATCGCGATAATAGAGATGGTGGCTGGTGTCATTCCGGAGATACGCGACGCCTGTCCGATCGATGCGGGACGGTGCTTACGCAGCTTATCAACAGCCTCTCGTCGAAGCTGCTTAATCTGTTCATAAGGAAAATCAGCCGGAATTACCTCTGATTCGATCTTCTTGAGGTGTCGAACTTCGTCCTCTTGCCGATCGAGGTATCCTCGAAACTTAAACTCAATCTCTACCGCCGCACGAAGATCTGTGGAGAGCTGCTCCTCATACGGGAACTGCTCCAAGATGTCATCGAGCGAGAGTTGGGGTCGTTTCACAAGCTGCGCGAGCGACGCGCGATCTTTAAGGGTCGCCGTGCCCTTCTGCTCAAGCCACGCGTTCGTCGAATCGCTTGGCTTTGCGTACGTCGTTGAGAGCCACGTCGTCGCGCGCTCATAGACGTTTTGGCGCTCCTCAAAAGCGACGCGTTGCTCCTCGTTCAACAATCCATGTTGTAAGGCGATCGGACAGAGGCGAGCGGCTGCATTATCTTCGCGCAGGATTAAACGGTACTCAGCGCGTGAGGTGAACATCCGATACGGCTCATCAACACCATTCGTGGTGAGGTCATCGGTCATGACCCCGATGTATCCTTGGCCACGCGTGATAACGAGGGGCTCTTTGCCGAGCATTTGTAACGCCGCGTTTGCTCCCGCAATTAGTCCTTGAGCACCTGCTTCTTCGTAGCCACTCGTACCGTTAATCTGTCCCGCGAGGTAGAGTCCCGAGATCCCCTTGGTCTCATAGGTTGGAAGAAGCTCTCGTGGATCCACGAAATCGTACTCAACCGCGTACCCGGGAGCTAAGAACTCCACGTTCTCCAGTCCCTTAATCTTTCGAATGAACGATTGCTGGATATCAAACGGCAACGACGTGGAGATGCCGTTCGGGTATACTATGTCCGAGGTAAATCCTTCTGGCTCAAGAAACACAGGGTGACTCCTCTTGTCGGCGAAGCGGAACACCTTATCTTCAATCGATGGACAGTATCGAGGGCCGCCAGATTTTATCTGCCCGTTGAACATCGGGCTGTGAGCACGATTCTCTCTAATGAGGTCGTGAATCTCCTCATTCGTCGTCGTTTGCCAACACGATATCTGCTGGCGGTTAATCGACTTCGACATAAAGGAGAAGAGCGGTGGTGGAGTATCACCAGGGTGCTCTACCAATCCCTCAAAGTTAATCGTTGAGCGACGGAGACGAGGCGGAGTTCCCGTCTTAAGTCGACCGAGGGAGAATCCGAGAGAGCGAAGCGAATCGCTCAGATCGTTAGACGCCTTATCTCCGAGGCGACCACCTTGCGTCTGCGCAGGTCCGGTGTGCATCAAGCCACGAAGGAAGGTTCCGGTGGTAAGCACAACACCTCGAGCGGGAAGGTATCTTCCGTCAGCGAGACGAACACCGACAACCGCGTTTCCTTTAACCTCGACCGAGGCGGCTTCTCCCTCTACGACGACGAGGTTCGGGACGCCGGTCAGGAACTTTTGAACCCACCCCTTATACAGGTCACGGTCAGCTTGGGCACGGGTCGCCTGAGCAGCCGCCCCCTTACTCGAATTCAAAGTTTTAAACTGAATGCCGGTGGCGTCGATAGCTCGACCCATCAGGCCTCCAAGGGCGTCGAGCTCCTTAACCAGGTGCCCCTTGCCCACTCCACCGATGGCGGGATTACAGGACATCTGACCGATACCGTCCCGCCGTAGCGAAACGAGGACGGTAGGCACCCCAGCCCGAGCCGAAGCGTATGCGGCCTCAATGCCTGCATGCCCCCCTCCGACAACCACAATTTGATTAGGTCTAGAACAACTCATCAAGCACTTACGCCCTTTTAGGGGCTCCTTGTAGCGAATAAATAGCTACTTGGTTTCAATACCTTAACTCTCAACTATACATCGACAGGCTCGATTCTAAAGCCCTCCAACGAAACCTTTCCATCATACCCCACATCTGGATGTGAGAGGTGCCAGTTTGTGAGGCACCTCATTCCGCCTGACCGGCGGAGGGATAGGTAAAGGTACGGCGAGAGCCGATATGAACAGAGCAGTAGTCCGCAGAAAGTCAGTAGCCCTTCTCAGCACCCTCAACGCTATCGCGAAGTGCGCCGGAGTAGCGTCCTACGTTACCCTGGTTTTCCTTTTGACTCAAAAAAACCTCACCGAAAGAGCCGCCCAGGAGGCTACCGCCGCGGTTCACGACGAGGCTCGATTACAGGAGATGAAGGCCACGCGTCGGGCTCAACAGGCCGTTTTTGTGTCTAATATCATTAGATTACACAATCCAAAGAAACAAAATACGCACGCTCTCGCCCACACTATCGTCAGTGAGAGCGAGAAGGCCGGATACGATCCCCTCTTCGTAGCCGCGGTAATCCGTTCAGAGAGTATGTTCCGACACGGAGCGACCTCCGCGCGGGGGGCTAAGGGTCTCATGCAACTCATGCCGGCAACCAGCAAATACATATCTCAGCGAGAGAGGATCAATCTCAAGGGAGCCGGTGACCTCCACGATCCCGCTACCAATATCCGACTCGGGATAGCGTACCTCAAGTACCTCGAGCGCAAGTTTAACGGAAACCGAGAGCGAGTGCTTATCGCATATAACTGGGGACCATCGAACGTGGTGCTCTCTTTGCGAAGCGGGTCGAAGCCTCCAACGCAAAGCCTTCAGTACGCACAAACCATCCTTTCAGCGCACAGCCAGTGGGAGAACGAGTTCACACAGCGCGGGAGCGCGTTCGATGTAACGGCTCAGGCTTCGATGGTGGGATAACGCGCTTCTTTTCTTTACAACGATATCGCCCACCTTGATGAGGGATTTTATTTCACCCAGGTCGGCCAACCCTACGGGCAGTCAGAGCCCATAGATGCCCCTCCAAGGTGCCTACCACCCTCGTTCTCCTTCGAGAGCTGAGGATAGCTACCCAACTATCGCGAGCCGCCCGCCTTTAATGCTCTCTATCAATCCATCCGACTGAAGCGCCGCGATCGCGGCCTCTATCTTTTCAGCGTCGTATGAGAGCTTGCGCGATATATCGGCGCGTCGAAGACCCTCACCTTCAGCGATAGCGCGAAGCACCGCCGCTCGCACCTGCCGCAAGGAGCCGTGAAACTTCGATTGCTTCACGTGGTGCTTACTTCGGTGATTAATCCCTTTGGTGTGTTTCTTCAGCTCTGCGCCAAGGTCCATCAAGGCGTAGAACCACGAGCGAGGATCTTTTTTGTAGAGGGTCTCCTCGACCTTTTGAAGTACCTCCTTATCACTAACCGCCAACACCTGTGAATAAAAGGTGTACAAGTAGACCGAGCGAATATTGGTCTCGATCATCGGAGCGGGTTCATCGAACGCGAAGGCCGCCACAGCCGCCGCGGTGTAGGGACCAACGCCGGGAAGGTTTTTTAAACCTTCGGCCGTCTGCGGTGGTACGCCACCGTACTCGTTCCATACGCACTGCGCCGCTTTGTGCAGATTAAACGCTCGCCGGTAGTACCCAAGCCCCATCCACACCTTCACAACCTCAGCGGGTGCCGCGGTACTGAGCGCCTTCCAGGTTGGAAACGCTTTAAGAAATTCACCGTACTTCACCACTACCCGTTCGGTCTGGGTTTGTTGAAGCATCACCTCACTCACGAGGATCTTGTACGGGTCCTTTGTCTCTCGCCACGGAAAGTCTCGGCCGTTTTTCTTAAAGTATCCGAGCACGAACTTTTGAAACGCCTGTGGTGTGGGCGGCCCCTTCGCGATAAGGGCATTAAGGTTTGCGACCGTCTCTGACCAACTCATCTCACCCCCTAATCGCGCGCTAAAACGTAACTCCAGCTCCAAGATGATACCCCTCAAAGTTATCACCCGTCACGTAACTCGCCCCTACCGTAACGGTCGATAAGAGAGCGTCGTCCTCAAGGACATGTGCGACGAGGTCGACTCCCACCTCATAGAGGTCTCGTAATCCAAGCCCCGCCACAGCGTTGCCACTAATGTTATTCCACTGAAACATAGGACGAATGAACACGGAGGAGTCTGAGATCTGTACACCCGTTGAGAAAAGCATATCAACTCTATTGCTACACAACCCGGTGCTAGAATTCACATCGATCGCCGCGCTATCATCACTAATCGTATCGTTAAAGAGATAGGTGTAGGCGATCTGATAGTTGAGCACGGCGAACTCCAGATCGCGCTGATAGAAAAGCTTGAGCGACGGCGCGTATGTAAAGAGATCCATCTTCCAGTTGAAGAGCTCGCTCTCATACTGCTCAAGAGATGTCTGGCTGTAGAGGTTATTAAAGTCGTACCGATTCTTGATGTGGTTGTAGGTAAGAGAGGCTGCTGTTGCCAAGGTCCAGGAGTCGCTTAGTTTGACAAATACCCCCCCTCCGGCTGAGAGCGCGAATAGGGATGTAACTGTGAAGTCAGCCTCTCCGACGCTGTCCGGTGAATTATAGCCGGCCGTGGTCCGCAGCATAGCCCCGTTTCCCTGAACGAATGGACGAACGGTCTGAGCTGCCTCGCCAAAGGCGAACTCACCAGGCAACCGGATCGTTATGTAATCTTTATCGGGTTGTCCATTTTGACGCTGCGTGAATCGGCCGGTAGCGATCGACTCTTGCGAAGCGAAGAGGGTGTTCGCGTTCACCGATTCATTAATGATGCCGTTTACGAATTCAGCGATCTCCCCCGAGCTTTGCTGCGTAGCGGTGTCCGCGCGTGTGGGAACACTCCACAGAGTCGCCATCACCAATAGAACGCACGCGATACGTTGCTTCACCTACCCCCCTTTCCAGGCATTTCCGCCCACAAGCATACAAGGCGAAGCGGTGTAGTCAATCAAGGGATCGGCCTCGTGTGGTATAGGCGCAAAAGGCCCGACGAATTTGGCGGTTCCTTTATTTCTAAGGATTCTTGGCGCGTTAGAGGCCGACTGAGGCGCTTACTTGGAATGTCGAAGAGCGCTTTCTACCCCCGTGAGCGCGGAGGCCCTTGAGTTTGATCGACACCACATCGCCTGCTCACGACGGGCACTCTCGCCCTGAAGTGGAATGGCGACAAACGTTCCTCCCGGCTCGTGGACAAGCTCAACCTTAACTCGGGCACCTTGAGGCCCGACGACCTCAACCATCTCTGTATAGCTTGTGTCCCCATCCCCCTCTCGATGCGCGGTATCGGTCTCAAGGAGCGTTACTGCCTCACGAGCGCCATCCGCGGTGAATGTTCGCTCAACATACCCGATATCAATGCCGGTAGTTTGAAAGTCACCATTTGCGAGTATCCACGCGTGAAACGGTATCGTGGTCGGAACACCCTCGATGGCATACCCCTTGAGATATTGAAATGCGTTGAAGAGGGCTGCTTGCCGTGATTCACCTCTCACGATCACCTTGCTGATGAGCGAGTCGTAAAAAGGTGGAACGGAATCCCCTACTCTGTATCCATAGTCTTCCCGAACCGATGGGGTTGTTTTTCGTTCCCATTTTGTAACGGTGCCGAGAGCTGGACGAAATCCCTCAAACACATCCTCAGCGTTGATCCGCAACTCTATGGCGTGGCCAGTAAAGGAGATATCGCTCTGACGCATCGGTAACTTCTCACCCATCGCAACACGGAGCTGCAATTGAACGAGATCCGTACCCGTTACGATCTCGGTAATCGGATGCTCAACCTGAATACGTGTGTTTATCTCAAGGAAATAGAAATCGCGGCCTGACACAAGGAATTCCGCGGTTCCCGCGTTGTAGTAGCCAACTGTTTTCGCCGCGGTTACCGCAGCCTGATGAATTCTCTCCCGCACATCATCATCAAGAAAGGGCGCCGGTGCCTCCTCTACAAGTTTTTGATGTCGACGTTGCGCTGAACAATCTCGAGTTCCGAAATGGACGACATTACCGTGTTGGTCACCAAAGAGTTGAACCTCTACGTGTCGCGGACCCTCAATGAACTTCTCGCAGTACACCTCAGGACTTCCGAAATTCTTCTGTGCCTCAGCTCGCGCTCGCTCAATCGATTCCTTCATCTCTGCCGCGGCTCGAACGATGCGCATCCCACGTCCTCCACCACCCGCTGCCGCTTTAATAATAACGGGAAATCCGATTCTACGAGCTGCCTCAATCAGAGCTTCATCCGTTTCTGCTCCCTCACTTCCCGGTGTAATCGGTACACCGGCGGCCGAAACCGTTCGGCGAGCTGTCGTCTTGACCCCAAGTGCTCGAATGCTATCTGGTGATGGGCCAACAAAGATGAGCCCTGCCTTTCCAACAGCCTCTGCGAAATCGGCGTTCTCAGAGAGGAAGCCGTATCCTGGATGAATCGCCTGACACCCCGTCGCTCGGGCCGCCTCAATAATCTTCACTTGATTCAGGTAGGATTCGGCCGCGGTCTGGCCACCGATGCGAGCGACCTCGGTAGCCTCCTGTGCCGCGAGTGAATCCGCGTCAACATCGGACACCGCAAGCACCGACTGAATCCCCTTCTCGGAGCACGCTTTTATGACCCGCCGAGCAATTTCACCCCTATTTGCTATGAGAAGTTTAGTGATTTTAGTATGGTTCTGCATGTTGACCGTAGTTTTTAAGGCTAATTCTCTATGAGCGATTCTACAAACAACCCCAACCACCACAAGGTAATCATTCTTGGATCAGGTCCCGCTGGTCTGACGGCCGCTATCTATACCGCCCGCGCCAGCCTTAACCCCCTCCTTATCCACGGCCCATTGGCAGGTGGACAACTAACGACCACCACCGATGTTGAGAACTTCCCCGGCTTCCCCGAAGGGGTCATGGGTCCAGAGCTTATGCAGCTCATGGAGAAACAGGCGGTACGGTTCGGAACCACGATAGCGGTAGACACTATCGTTAAGGCCGATCTTACCCAACGCCCGATCAAGCTTGAGGGACAGTCCGGCACCTACACCTGCGACTCCCTTATCATCTCCACCGGGGCCGCTCCGAAGTATATCGGCGCTCAGAACGAGCGTGAGCTTCTTGGATACGGCGTCTCAACCTGCGCTACCTGTGACGGCGCCTTCTTCCGAAACAAGATTATCACAGTTGTAGGCGGCGGAGATTCAGCATGCGAGGAGGCTTCGTTCCTCACTCGGTTCGCCAGCAAGCTGTACCTTATCCACCGACGGGACTCCCTTCGGGCCTCCAAGATCATGCAGGACCGAGTGTTCGAGAACCCGAAGATTGAGGTTTTATGGAACAAGGGTGTTGTCGCTGTTGAGGGCTCCAAGAAGGATGGTGTTACCGCTCTCGTTCTTGAGGACACAAAGACCAAGGAGCGCTCTACCCTTCCAGCGGACGCTCTCTTCGTGGCTATCGGACACACTCCGAATTCCCAACTCTTTAAGGGACAGCTCGAGATGGATGAGAACGGCTACCTTCTCCACAAGCCAGACTCCCCTGAGACCAACGTTCCTGGCGTGTTTGTAAGCGGAGATGTACAGGACCACGTATTCCGACAAGCAATCACAGCGGCTGGCTCAGGATGTCAGGCGGCAATCAGCGCGGAGCGATACCTAGAGAGCCTTCATGAGTAGCTTACCGCTCGTCACAAGGCGATCGTTTTAATACAACCTGTGGATAACTCTCTACCGGCATAAAGAGCATATATTTCAAGTAGATATATTAGTTATCAACATATCTACTACATCTCTGTGGAAAAGCTGTGATCTCCTGTGAGCAGTCTGTTGATAAGATTGAGACAACCATGCCGCTCGTACATAACTCCGATCTTACGAGCTCCTCCTGATAAGTATCCTCCAAGTTATCCTGTGGATATCCACAGAGTTTCCCACAGAGTTATCCACAGGCTGTGGTTTGTTACGAGAAGTTCGTTATGGTGGCGAGCCACGGGACAGCTAGCAGGGTGGTGAAAAATGGTTCCGTCGTGAGCATTTTGAGAGTTTTGACGAAACGAGGCGGAGACGACGAAAAAACCGGAGGCGTATCCACTTAGATACGTTGAGGATTTTTTCGGCGGCTTCCAACGAAGTTGCAGTCAAACTATCAAAATGCGCAACAGAAAATCATTTTTCACCACCCTGCTAGCGCTTCGGCTATCAGACCCTCAACATTTTTATGTTTAAGGCTTACGACAATAAAAAAGGCCCCACCTTGCGGTGGAGCCTTCTACCTCATCTCGTAGACGAGCGCTTGTAACTACATGGTGAATGCAATTACGAACGCGAGAATTACGAGGGACTCGATAAGAACCATTCCGATCATCATCGGAGTGAGGAGCTTACCACCAACGGATGGGTTGCGTCCGAACGACTCAAGCATGGAGCCTACAACGCGGCCCTGTCCGAGAGCGCCACCCACTACAGCCATTCCGATTGCGAGACCGGCGCCAAGAGGCTTAAGAGCTGAAGCTTGACCAGCGGAAGCGTCCTCAGCTACGGCTGAAACTACTGGCATAAGAGCTGCCACAAATGCGGCCAAAGCGTAAAAGCTCTTTGATGCGATGTTCTTGATTGCCTTCATTTTACTCATCTCCTTCTTTTTCATCCAAAGTGAAAAACTAAACTAAAAATCTTAGTGGTGCCCCTCGCTCTCTTCGTGCTGGGTCGCGAGCAATATATATATCATTGTAAGGATTGTTGGAACAAACGCCTGCATAAAGCATACGAATGTACCAAGCGCCAAAAATACTACGGGGATAACGATCTGAACGAGCTCGGTGAAGAGACCCAAAACGATGTGGTCAGCCGTGATATTCCAATAAAGCCTCAAATTAATCGTTAGGATTCTCAGGAACGCTCCCATTATCTCAAGAGGGAGGAAGAACCACGCTAGCCACCACACAGGGCCGGCAAAGTGCTTCAAATATGGCCCCAGACCCTGCTCTTTAACACCGTAGTAGTTGAACGCGAAGAAGATAAAGATTCCAAGGGGAACCGTTATCCACACCGTTGTGGTTGGGGCAGGCATCCCCGGAATCAACCCGATCATGTTGAGAACGAATGTGTAGAGGAAGATGGTTGCTGTAAGTGGAACGTACTTACGCCCCTCCTTTCCAAGGATAGAATCCTGAAACGAAACGAACCCTTCGATGAAAAGGTCAAAGATGCCTGACGTTGTTATATTTTTCTCTGGAACAACTCCCTGCTCAACACCAAGCACCTTACGACGACGGGTTAACGCGCGAGCGCTTGTCGCGCCGATAAAGAGAAGCGCGGAGCCAAGCGCCAGAGCTGTAATAAACTTCTGGGTGTTGGCGTCAGTTAACCCCAGCGAATGTAGGTATGTATAATGTGCTTCCATTGCAAACCTTTAAGCGCCCCTGTTGTATAAGATTTAGAAGATTAAGGCAAATCCTAGCAGGGTTGCTAAAAATGAATTCAGAATGATGCTGGAGAATTCAAAAAGCGATCTGTTTGTTTAAATCACTTGAAATTAAAATCGACTTTGTTATTATTCTCCTGTCCGTTCCCTCGGTGCTAAAAATTCGTCACTAAAATTCTTGTAATTTTTTCTCCTCGTACTATAACGCTTTGTCGCTCGCACGATGTGAGTTGTGCGTCATCGCATCATCAGTCGAAATCTTCGACCAGCATCGCTGGCTGAGGGCATCGCTGGCTGAGGGCATCGCTGAGAGTGTGCGGTTCGCATTAAGCGCGACCTAATAATAAGTGAGGGTCATGGAAGATAATCTGGCACCAGATAAATTTAGCCAGAGCGACGTTATCGCTGACCCCCTCTCCTCTGATGAGGAGACATTTGCTAATTCATATTCATCTGTTGTTTCTCATTCCATTTCACATACTAGTACGGGTCGTTCCACACCACCTCAGTCATCAAATGAGCAAGCTTCTCTTGAGCAAAGTTGGGCGTTGGCAGTTGCTGATGTGTGCTCTGAAGTTAATCCGCACATCGTCGCGGCGTACATAGAGCCCCTCTCTGTTGATGTTGAGCTATCGAACACAGATAGGTTCACCGTTCGAGGCCCTTCACGTCTCATCTGCAACTACGTTATAGCGCACTATTCTGACGCGTTGCGCGAACGGTTAGCTCACTTTCTCGACGCTCCAGAGATAGTTCTCTCAATTATTCCCCGGGAAACCCCGATCTCGAGTAACTCAGATGGGTCATCAAGCCTACGTCGACCAGCGACTCCTTTCATTGTTAAACGAGTTCGTCCGACTCCCGTAGAGGCGCCTCGCCAAGCGGAGCAACAATCAGCTCAACCAATCGGAACTCCAACGCAAGCTACGATTGAAGGTGACGTTTTTAATAACATCAACCCTCGTTACACCTTCCAAGACTTCGTGGTTGGTAACAGCAATCAGTTCTGTCACGCCGCCGCGATGCGCGTAGCTGAGAAGCCAGGTCAGAGCTACAACCCGCTCTTCATCTACGGTGGCGTAGGACTTGGAAAGACGCACCTCCTTCACGCTATCGGAAACGCGGTTCTTCAAAGGAACCCCCTCGCTCGAGTTCTCTACATGTCCTCAGAGACATTCACGAACGAACTAATTCTCGCCCTTCGTCACGCGAAGATGGAGGAGTTCAAACGGCGACTTCGAACGATGGATGTGCTCCTCATCGACGACATTCAGTTCATCGTTGGTAAAGAGAGGACTCAAGAGGAGTTCTTTCATACCTTCAACGCGCTCTACAGCGCAAAGCGTCAGATCGTTATCACCTCAGATAAAATTCCAACGGACATTCCCGGTATCGAGGAGCGACTTCAAACCCGTTTCTCATGGGGATTAACCGCGGACCTTCAAGCGCCAGATTTTGAGACCCGAGTAGCGATCCTTAAACAGAAGGCGCTCCTTGAGAACTTCCACCTTCCAGAGGAGGTCGGACACCTTATCGCGGAGAAGATCTCATCAAACGTTCGCGAACTTGAAGGAGCTCTCACCCGCCTTCACGCCGTTAGCTCGATCCAAAACGTCGACATCTCTATGGATATGGCGAGGATGGCTTTGAAGCCTCTTCTCCAGCCAAAGGTTGTAAACGTTTCCGTTGATGATATTAAGAAAGCCGTCGCTACGCACTTTAACCTCAAGGTTGCTGATATCATCTCGAAGCGACGAACTAAAAATCTATCATTCCCCCGTCACATCGCGATGTATCTCTGCCGAAAACACACCACGGCCTCCTACCCTGAGATAGGTGAGCACTTTGGCGGTCGAGACCACTCAAGTGTTATACATGCCGCGACGGTTGTATCAAGCAAGTTATCCACAGATGCCCAGGTTAAGGTTTTGGTTGAAGAAATCGAGAAGAGACTCTTCGGATAAAACTTTAAAAATCAAATAACTAGATAAGTTACCAACAACTTTCACCGCCATGTGACTAAGTGGATAATCCAAAGGTTTTCACCCGAGTTATCAACAGGTTTCCACGGTGCTTTACACACAATTCATCCCTTGACCTGCAGGCGATACCGTAAAGATGAGCGCGCTGCGCATAGGTGATAACGTGCGAGCACCTCCACCCGGTAAAACCCTGTGGATAACTTGGTGGAAGAGGGTGGGAAGATCGGGATCGCAGTGGTAACAAAATTAGGCTGTGGGAAAGTTCGAAAACTTTGCAGAGCTTACCAACACGTTTTAAGTGAAATATAAAGTTTAAAAACTTATAGTTAAGAAACTTATCCCCCGAAATGGGCCTGACTTACTATTATTCACTAGATTTATATTAAATAAAGAAACAATAGGGAGACTCATGGATATTACAATTTCAAAAACAGATCTTTCAAAGCTTCTTCATATAACCCTCGCGATCGCAGAGAAGAAATCCACGATGCCCATTCTTGGAAACATCTTATTAGCCGCAGAGGACCAGAGCTTTAAGGTTACAGCCAGTGATCTTGAGATAACAGCGATCGCGTCATCATCAGCCTCAGTTAAGAAGCAGGGGGCAATCACCGTTAGCGCAAAGGTGTTTGGAGATCTCGTTCGTGAGCTCCCCGATGGGGATCTCACGATCCGTTCGGTTGATCGAGATCGGATTGAGGTTGTTGCGGGTAGTTCGAAGATGAAGATCGTGGGAGTAGGTGCTGAGGAGTATCCAGTTCCGCCAGGGCTCGATTTAAAGACTAAGAGCAAGTTACCCGCTCCCACCTTGATAGAGATGATCAACAAGACCCTCTACGCAGTCTCTCTTGATGAGGGGCGTTACAACATGAACGGCATTTGTCTAGAGATCAAGGAAGATGGACAAGCGTCCGGGATCGGAATGGTCGCGACAGATGGTCACCGACTCGCGTTGATCACCCGCCCCCTTGAAGGGGTAGCTTTCACCGGACTTTTCCACAAGGGCGCCGACAAAACGAACGCGTCAGTTGATCACGTGATCGTACCTCGCAAGGGGATTGCCGAGGTTCGCAAGGCACTTGAGACCGTTGGTAACGTTCCCGTTGGTGTTGATGTGAGCGAGGGTTTCCTTGTTGTTGAGGGGCCAGCGTGGAAACTCGTTGTGCGACTCCTTGATAGTGAGTTCCCGAACTATGAGCAGGTACTTCCTAAGCAGAGAGGTGAAAAGATCACCGTGTTGAGCTCGCAACTTGCTCACGCGCTCAAGCGTGTATCGCTCGTGGTGAGTGATAAGAACAAAGGCGTGCGCTTTGATTTCTTTACCAATTTAGTTCGTATCTCAAGCTCCTCTCCAGAGCTTGGTGAGGCTCAAGAAGAACTTGAGATTCAGTACGCAGGAAAAGATTTCTCTGTTGGGTTCAACGCTCGGTATATCATCGACATTCTTGGCACGATCGGAGAGAGTCAACCCTTCGTTCTTGAACTAAGCGGCGAAACTGGGCCTGGTAAGTTCTACGCTGAGTCCGATGAATCGTGTTTTGGTATCGTGATGCCACTTCGGTTGGAACAGTAAATTTTTCTAAGATAAAAAATATAGCAAAGTTTATTTCTACTCGACAAAAAGCTCCCTCGACTTGTTCGTCTCACGTTTGAAAATATACAAGTTCCGAAACCTCGCCGATCAGACGATCGATCTCGGGTCAGGACCTGTGTTTATCACCGGTTTGAACGGAAACGGTAAGACCAACGTCGTTGAGGCGATCTACCTTCTCTCGGGATCTAGATCCTTTAGAACGAACTCCTCAGCTGAACTTTTAAAGTGGGGTGAGAAGGAGTGTTCTATTTTCGGAGAGGTTGCTACCTCTAACGGAACCGAGGAGCTCGGTTTGGTTTTTACCCCTGGTGAGCGGAGGGCACTCACGAACGGGAAAGATCTGGAGTCTATGACGGAGCTGATAGGTCGCCTTCGAGTGATTGCGTTCTCGCCGGCCGATCTCTCCCTTGTTAAAGGCTCTCCAGCGGGCAGGAGGCGGTTTCTTGATCGGCATATGGTAGACCTTGACCCACCCTTCATTAAGGTCTTGATGGGCTACCAGAGGGCTCTAGCGAATAAGAGCGCTGTACTGAAGCAACCGGGATGCACCTACGCCCACCTTAAGCCGTGGAACGAATTACTCGCTTCATCATGTGGAAAAATTGTTGGTAACCGTGTTAAGTTTTTGGAATCTTTATCTGATAAGTCGAATACGTTTCACACGCTATACGCTCCCACAGATGGAGAGCTGACGCTCACCCTTGAATCTGACTTATTTCAAGATGGAAAGGTTCTCACGGATGAGGAGATTCTCGCTCGTTTTGAGAACGCTGCTCCCCGAGAAATGGCGTTGAGGAGCGCTACCATCGGCGCTCAGCGCGACGATGTGAGTGTGACCTTAGGGGGGGTTGATGCTCGGGCTTACGCCTCTCAGGGGCAGACGAGGAGTGTGGTGCTCTCGATGAAGCTCGGCGTTATCGAGATGATTGAGTCCGTTTCGGGAGAGTCACCTGTGGTTATCCTTGATGATGTTAATTCAGAGCTTGATAAAGGCCGCTCAGAGCGTCTGTTTTCAGCCCTTCTCAATAAACCGAGACAGATAATAGTTACGGGCACTGAGAGACCTTCTCCACAACTTATCCACAGCCCCAACCTGCGTATGTTAACGGTGTCGCAAGGAGTTGTTACGGCACAGGAAGCGTAGATGTCGATGAGGGACTGAAATACACCCTGAAACCTCGAAAAATTGGGCATTTACGTAGTTCAATCCCGCTAAATCGAGATGGGAGCGGAAACTATTTAAAATAGCCAGTGATATAGGGTGGTTATAGGCGTTGAGCTGAGCAGGTTTCCTATTTACCAACTGCATCTAACTATCCTAGACTACTAGGGTTATGGAGCTGCTGCCGTCTCGAGATCGTGAAGGGAGCTTCCAACGGAGTTTTGGAGGAGTTAATGACCACCGCGGATAATACGCAACCAGCAACCGGTCTTGTTTACGACGCCGGTCAGATTAAGGTTCTTGAGGGTCTTGAGGCAGTTCGAAAGAGACCAGCGATGTACATCGGAGACACGTTCTATCGAGGGTACCATCACCTTGTGTGGGAAGTTCTGGACAACGCGGTCGATGAAGCCCTTGCGGGATACTGCAACACCATTCGCGTTACGCTTCATACAAATGGGTCTGTCTCCGTTGAGGATAACGGTCGAGGAATTCCAACCAGCATCCACCCAACTGAGGGAGTGAGCGGCGTTGAGGTCGTGATGACTAAGCTTCATGCTGGTGGAAAGTTCGAGAAGGAAGCGTACAAGGTTTCCGGTGGACTTCACGGCGTAGGCGTTTCCGTTGTGAACGCGCTCTCTGATTGGCTCAAGGCTGAGATCAAACAAGGTGGCAAACTTCACGCGATGGAGTTTCGTCGTGGTGACCCCGTTGCTCCGCTCAAAGTAATTGGCGACGCCGAAGGCTCAGGAACAAAAGTTACCTTCTATCCTGACCACACCATCTTTCAAGAAACTAAGACCTTCAACTACGACACCGTATCGCATCGTATTCGAGAGCTCGCGTTCTTGAACGCTGGTCTTCGAATCATCCTCCTTGATGAGCGTATCGATAAGGAGCAGGAGTTCTTCTTTGAGGGTGGAATACGAAGCTTCGTTTCTCACATCAACAAGGCGAAGCAACCGATATTCCCAGAACCTATCTACATCAGCGGTGAACGAGATGGGATTAGCGCTGAGATAGCTCTTCAGTACAACACAGAGTACACAGAGAGCATTTATACCTACGCGAACAACATCAACACCCCTGAGGGCGGAACGCACCTGATCGGATTCAAAGCGGCGCTTACACGTACACTTAACAATTACGCCGATAAGAACAACCTTCTCAAAGGTTTCAATGAGGGCATTCAAGGTGATGACACCCGCGAAGGTCTCGTTGGTGTTGTGAGCGTTAAGATTCCAGAGCCTCAATTTGAGGGACAAACCAAGTCAAAGCTTGGAAACTCAGAGGTGAAAGGGTTCGTTGAGCAGATCGCTGGTGAACAGCTCGCCAAGTTCTTTGAGGAGAATCCACAGATCGCTAAGACGATTGTGAATAAATCCCTGGAGGCAGCGCGCGCTCGTGAGGCGGCTCGAAAGGCTCGCGAGCTTGTTCGTCGAAAAGGCGCGCTCGATAGTGCGGCGCTTCCAGGAAAACTGGCTGATTGCCAAAATGAGAGTCCTGAAGAAGCTGAACTGTTCCTAGTAGAGGGAGAGTCTGCCGGTGGTTCCGCTAAGCAGGGTCGTGACAAGAAGAATCAAGCTATCCTTCCGCTTAAGGGTAAGATCCTTAATGTAGAGAAAGCTCGCTTCGACAAGATGCTCTCGTTCGAGGAAATTCGAGTTCTGATCACCGCGCTTGGAACCGGTATCGGTTCAGGTGACTTCGATGTGAATAAACTCCGCTACCACAAGGTCGTCATTATGACCGATGCCGACGTTGATGGAAGCCACATCCGCACCCTTCTCCTTACCTTCTTCTATCGTCAGATGAATGAGGTTATCTCGAAGGGGCATCTCTATATTGCGCAACCACCCCTCTACAAGATTAAGAAGGGTAAGAATGAGCGATACCTTAAGAATGAGAAGGAGTTCACTGAGATTATCATCGGTGGAGGAGCTGAAGGGGTTTCTATTCAAGGAAATGATGGCAAGGTTGTAACGGGCGAGTCTATCACTCCTTTGCTTGTTCGAATTCAGGATGTGAAGCGAGCGCTGATAGAGATTCAGATGGAGCGGCTCGATCAACGTGTGATCGTCGCTCTCTCAGAGTCCGGCATCACATTCAATGAGACATCATGGAAGCGCGACCATATCGCATCCCTTCTGACCAATATTGTTGGCGCCATCAAAGCTCGGACCATTCAGGAGCCAGTTGTTGAAATCGTTGACGATCACGATGGTGAGGTCGCTATCCATGTGAAGACCCGACTTCGTGGTGTTCAGTACCTCACGACCGTCACTCGTCGTTTGTGGATATCGGATAAGATTGCAACCATTAGGGCTGTGTACGCCGATGCTCGCGCGCAACTTGGAGAGGGGCCGTATACGATTACCGCAACCGGGGACTCGAAGGAGCGTGCCTCCGCTGAGTCGATTGAGGAGGTTTCCGATTGGGTCGACGCTCGTGGACGAAAGGGCCTTGCGATTACCCGATACAAGGGACTTGGTGAGATGAACCCTGAGCAGTTGTGGGAGACCACGATGGATCCGACGAACCGACGCCTTCTCCAGGTAACGATTGAAGATGCTATCGATGCGGATCAGATCTTCACGGTGCTTATGGGTGACGAAGTGGAGCCTCGAAGGAAGTTTATCGAGGATAACGCGTTAAAGATTCGAAACCTGGATATCTAGTTATTTAGA
Source organism: Pseudomonadota bacterium (assembly GCA_039799965.1). Lineage (GTDB taxonomy): Bacteria > Bdellovibrionota_C > UBA2361 > UBA2361 > OMII01 > OMII01. The sequence continues at coordinate 23,147 of JBDLRS010000033.1, read as the reverse complement.
GGGGTTCTAGGGTGGAGTTGACCATGGGTCGCTTTCTCGGTACTTTTCTTGTTCCAGATTTTTAAAGGAGTCGTGTTATGGCATCGCCAACTAAAATCACAGAGAACCGTCGTGCAGCTCGTAGCGCTAAGCGTGTTATGAAGCGCAACAAGAAGAACAACCTTAAGGCCGCCAAGGCTAAGGCCGCTGCCGCTAAGTAAGGTTACAAGAAGACATACGATGTCTTCAGAGAACGGAGCCCCTAGGGGCTCCGTTTTTATTTTGCTCCGTTTTTATTCCTCATGAACCGCTCGGGCAAGGGTGGGACACCTCGTCTGGCGAGCCGGACTGTTGCTGTAGAGAGCGGTCGAGCGCACGTTGATCTCCGTTAAGTTTCATCCTCTCAAATAGCGTAGGAATGTCTCGGTGATTCCATACGAGTAGAATAACAACCAGTAATGGGTGAAGCGCGTAGGCTTGAAGGTTCTTAGTGAATAAAGACTCAAAAGGAAGACACAGGGCGATAAGAAGCGCTACGGAGCCCCACCGCCTCACCGAGTAGCCAGGTTGTTGTACCGCTACAACCATGGCAGCGTATGTGATGATCAAGAAGGGCGAGAAATCAAAGATCCAGGCGTAGGGAGCCATCAGGGAAGAAATAAGCATATAAACAAGGAAACGATAGGGAGAAATCCCTTTTTTTTCGAATACCAGCACGCACGCGCCGACGAGGGCCGCGGGAAGCAATAAAAAAGCGAGTTCATTTACCGAAGAGAGCGCGCTCGAGGTCAAAGACGGAAGCGAAGATGTCACATACCTCGTGGAATAGGTGAATGAGGACAACCACCACCTCAAAGAATCGCCGCGATACGCGAGAAATACGACCGGAGCGAGGGCGATCGAGAGCACTTTAGAAATATCCCTTAATGATAGGCATCGAACTGTGGTGGTCACGAGCGCCGCGCTCAGAATAATCATCGTTTGGGGTTTGATACTAAAAAGAAGTAACGCGACACCTACCTTCCACCAAGGGTGATACTTTTGAACTACCCACTGAAGGGAGAGAATCGCGCCAAGTAAGAGAAAGCAACTAAGTTGCCCAAAATACCAACACGACACGATTGGAAAGAAGGCTCCAACAAGCCATGTGTATCGAGGGCTCAGGGGAGCCGTTAGCTCGCTTAGTTTGCGCAAGGTGAAGAAGGTTATGGAGATATTAGCCGCGAGCAGTAGGAATGATGAGGTCGCGAAACTCCAGCGAAAGAGAGGAAGTAGAAGCGGGATAGCCCATGGTGGATTCAAAAAAAGCTGGGGGCTTTGAATGTCTGGGATGATAGAGCGTTGGATGTTGAGGAGTGTGGTGAGGTCGTACGGATTTTCACCCCGCATGAACGCTTGTACTGCGCCCCAGTAGGCGATGCTGTCTTGAACCCCGACCCCTCCCACGGACTGTAGGGCGAAAGCGAGACAGAGAGGAGAAAGACCAAAAATCCAAAGGTTTCGAAGGGTCATGGAAAGCGATCGACTACGTTCCTGTAGGCGTGGGGAAAGGAGCGCTACCTCTCCACAATAGCTGAAACTGCATGGTCCGTCATTATAGAATCAACCCCTCTCGCTCTAAAGAATTCCCACGTTTCCTTTGTGTCGTATCGCGGTGCTGCTACGTTAAGGACAACAGTGATGTTAGCCGCATGACACTTTTCCACAGCTTCTCCCGTAATCCATCGCTCAAGCTCGATGAACTCAACCTTTGAGGCGATGGCGTTGTTCAGATCTGTCATGTTTTTCACTCGGGCTAAAATTCGAGCGTGGGGCTCCTGGGCTCGAATCCTTCGAATACGCTCTGGGTTCTTTAGTTGGATTACTGCTCGCGAGAGCTTCTTCTCCTTAGCTAGAAGCTTCATGACGGCTTCGAGTAGCTGGTCTGATTCACCTTTAAGATCGAGTTGAAGCGATGCAGGAGTGCTTTCGTCGAGGGTCGCGAGCGCCTCTCGAAGCGTCGGTATTCCGATCAGACCGGCAGAATCCAGCCTGACTTTTCCACGGTCACTTGTGGATAACTGCTGAACCGGTTTGCCGAGGAGCTCTTTTGGGGATGAGTAATTAGATTCTTGAAGTGAGCCATCGTGAAACAGGAAGAGCTCACCATCGGCAGCCATTCGTACGTCTACTTCAAGAAATCCCACACCCTTGGAGATGGAATCTTTTAAGGCGGGTAGTGAGTTGTCGGGGAATCGTTCGTGAAGTGAGCCACGATGCGCTATTGCGTAGCGGTGCATTGGTTTTTGAAGGGGAACGGATTCGAAGTCCCGAATAGTTGGGGCGCAGCCAAGCGCGAGGAGCGTTAGGAGCGATACGATAGTGGATCGAGGGATGCTCGCTAACGCTCTCATAGGCTATTACTTAACTTTTGCTCGGAGTTTCTCCATGAGGCCGCTGAATTTGTCCTTGCGGATAATGCCGGAGAACTCATTGCGATAATTAGCGACGAGGCCGATGTTCTCGATGACTACGTCGTACACGCGCCATCCGTTGTCTCGGTACATCATCTTGTAATCGATCGGGAAGGTATCACCTTGGCTAAGCACAACGGTTTTCACAACAGCCTTTGCCCCTTCAACCTGCTCACTCTCAACTTTAACCATGCCTGGCTTTACCGTTTCGATCTTTGAGAGGTAGGTGCGGGCGAGGAGCTCTGAGAATACCGTTGTGAAATCGTTCTGTTCCGCTGGCGTTATCTCATTCCAATTAGAGCCCAGTGAGCGCCGGGACATCTCATCGAAGTCGAACTTTGGGTTGATGATCTCGCGGAGCTTCTCTCGACGAGCGCTTTTACTAGCTTCACCCGGGTTCGCCTGGACCGTGGCGATGATGCTGTCGATCGTACTTTTAATCTCTGCTTTTGGAGAGGGTGTCTCCGCCATACAGAGAGAGCTCATCGAGAGCGTGATGGCTACGAGCGCTGAAAATATTCTGATTGCCATAAAAATCTCTCCCCGTTTCCTTGTTCCTTAAGAAACTGCGTTGCTTATTTTTTAGCTTCTTCTGTTTTCGATTCTTCGTCCTTGTCTCCCCCAAGGCTGTGGACGACCTTGCCGATAACATCCTCGATATCGATTACTGACTCGGTCTCAGTCATCGTTCCACCTTCAGAGATGTAGTCGGTAGAAGCGCCACGAGATATCTTTACGTACCGGTCGCCGATTATTCCCTTGGTTCTGATTGAAGCGATATCATCATCCTTTAACTTAATAGAGCGATTAAGTTTAAGGGTCACTCGAGCGACAGGATCTTTGAGCGAGATGTCAGAGACAACTCCGATTGGAACCCCCGCTATCTCAACAGATGCCCCATACTTTAGGCCCGAGATATTATCGAACTCCGCGTAGAGCAGGTAGGTATCTTTTGAGCTGAGCTCTAACCCTGCGAGCCCCACGGCGAGATAGGCGGCGGCAGCTACGCCAGCAGCGGTGAAGAGTCCCACGAAGAACTCCAAGGAGAAGCTCCGCTTGGGGGCAACTAGTTGCGATCCGCCTTGAGGGTTATTGAATTTTGATTGGTCCATCCGTTCTCCCATTCAGGAATTGCTGCACCGCAAGATCAGTAGAAGCTATCATCTCAGCGGGGGTGCCCTCGGCGATAATCTTACCGCCGAGTATCATGGCAACTCGCTCTGATACCTGAAATACCTCAGGGAGTTCGTGGCTTATCACTAAGCCGGTGAATCCCCACTGATTCTTACACGCATTTATCAAATCATACACCTCTTGACCATCAAGAGGGTCGAGACCCGTGTTCGGCTCGTCCACCAAAAGGATCTTTGGCTCAGTTATAAGGGCGCGAGCCATTCCCACCCGCTTTCTAATACCGATCGATACCTGCTCCGGGTAGTTCGAGAGGTAGGGCCCAAGGCTGAGTGATTCGGCTATAGTGAGCACCTTTTTATGGGCCTTCGAGACGCTCAGACGTGAACGCTCAAGAAGGGGGAAGGCGATATTGTCGTAGATGGTCAGAGAATCAAATAGAGCCGCGGATTGGAATAGAACGCCGAGCTGTTTTCGAATTTCGTTCTTCGATGCCTCCGACTTTGCTTTGGTTATGTTATCGCCACCGATGTAAATCTCGCCCGCGTCTGGAGACATAATCCCCATGATGAGCTTCAAGAGAACCGACTTACCCACTCCGCTTGGACCCACAACGGTCGTCGTTTTTCCTGGCTCGATTTCGATGCTAACGCCGTCAAGAACAACCTGTGAACCGAACCGTTTATGAACGTTATGAACCGATATCATCCATTAGTCCATGAAGACACGAGTGAGTACGCTCGTGAGGAAGTAATCGACGATAAGAACCGCGACCGACGCGGTTACTACGGATTGGGTTGTTGCCTTGTTGACTCCCTGAGCGCCGAAACCGCAGGTGTATCCTTTGTAGCAGCTCACCCATCCGAAGATGAGTCCGAACACCGCTGATTTAATAAAACCTGATTTAACATCAACGAGGCCAACCGCTGAGGTCATCTCGCTCATGAACGTTCCTGAGCTAAGACCGAGTAGTCCAACCGCGACGCAATAGCCGCCGAAGATACCGACTACATTAAATATAGCGCAGAGAAGCGGCATCGCGATCAGTCCCGCCGCAAGGCGTGGAGCCATGAGGTACTTAATAGGGTCAACGGCCATTGATCGCAGCGCGTCGACCTGCTCGGTGATGCGCATGATGCCGAGCTCCGCGGTTACAGCCGATCCTGCCCGACCGATGAGCATGAGCGCGGTGAGTACGGGACCGAGTTCTCGAATTAAGCTTAATGCCACAGCGGGTCCGGTGTACGCGGTGGCTCCAAACTTTGCCAAGGTATATTCACCTTGAACGGCCAACACGGCGCCAGTGAAGAGACCAATCAGAGCGATAACAAGCGTGGAGTTCACGCCTATCATCAAAAGCTGTTGGAGATAGAGGAAGGGGCGATAGGGAGGTTTGATCAGAGCAATGAGCGTTCGGTAGAGAAAAATCCACGAACGTCCCCACTGCTCGGTTGTTGAGATGATGAAGTTACCAAAGCGCTCGGTGGTTGCGACGAGGTTCATGTGTCCTTCGATGGTTATCTGGTACCTTTAAATCCGAGGCCTATGACATAGAACTCGTTCGAGGTTGCCCGAGTCGACTTTAACTCCGACCGAATCAACTTATTAAACATGGGCCTAGCGGATTTGACAAACCCTTCAACTTGTCCACCCTTAAATACCTTGACGACGAAACTGCCGCCTTTCTTCAAAAGTTGTTGTGCTACGTAGAGTGCAAGTTCGGCGCATGCCACCGTCCCTGCTTGGTCGGCCTCTTTGATGCCGGTCAGCTTTGGTGACATATCGGAGATTACCGCGTCGAAGCAGGGGCCGGGATGTCCGAGGATCTCCTCTAAATCGCGGGCGTCGCCAGTTATACATTTGCATCGTGGATCGCCGATCGAGTCTATCGGAACGAGATCAATAGCGGTAACGGTTCCTTTCGGTCCGACGATATCGAGGGAGACCTGGGTCCACCCACCTGGCCAGGCGCCGACATCAAGCACGTGCCCCCCGTAATGAATAACCTTGTACAGTTGCTGAATCTCCAGGAGCTTGTAGGCGGCGCGAGATTCAAATCCCTCCTCCTTGGCTTTGTGATAGAGATGGTCTTTGCGGTTGTAGTCAGCCATGGGCGCTAACCTACCACCTTGCCCCCTTGAACGCACCAATACACCCTTGTTTTATTAGCTAAGCACTTGAAGTTAGGCTCTGGATATCATCTCATCGTCATATTTTGATTAGATATAGAAAAAGACTTGAAGTGCGCCCGATTCTGCTATAGAAAAACTATAGAAACGAAATGTGGAGGCCATTATGAGCAATGATTTATTAGTACTGGGAATCGACTTCGTCTGCGCTGTACTCACCCTCGCGTTCATCGCCAAGCTCCTCTTTCAAGCTATGCCACAGGGTCAGGTCGGAGAGGTGTACGGAGTGGCAAAAGTTTCACTTCGTGGGCAACAAGTCGCTCGTCGGTTGCGATAAGACCAACGGAACAATGTACAGCGATCCTCCGCGGGGGTATCGTCGGCTTTTGTAGCCGGAGGGAGATGTTTCATCTCCCTTTTTTGTTTAAGATTTGGACTTCGACATTTCATGATTGGCGACCAAGCTCCGATGTTCTCTTCAGAGGATTCCCCCCCAGCACAACCTAACTTGACCAAGGGGCTCAACGACCCCCAAGCGGAGGCTGTAGTTCATGGAGATGGGCCTATCCTTGTTCTCGCTGGTGCCGGAAGTGGAAAGACTCGGGTGCTTACTCACCGAGTCGCGCAGCTCGTCCTTGAGCAAGGTGTGCCCGCGTATCGTATTCTTGCCGTCACCTTTACCAACAAAGCCGCGCAGGAGATGCGCGAACGGTTACATTCTCTATTAGGCACAGATGGGGAAAATCTGTGGATAACTACCTTCCACTCCGCTGGTTTAAGAATTCTTCGACATAACGCGTCCCGTCTCTCGTACAGCAATCAATTCGTCATCTACGATGATCAAGATACGAAAGGTGTGTTGAAGCAGGTCTTGAAGGAGCTCAACATCAATGAGGACCGATACCCACTCGATACCTTCTCTCGAGCGATAGACAAGTTTAAGAACAACTACATCCTTCCGGCCGAGGCTGGACAGCGAGCTTCAAGCATTGAGACCGATCTTCAAGCTCAGGTGTATGACCGGTATCAAAAGATACTTCTTGCGGCGAACGCGATGGACTTCGGCGACCTTCTGGTCAACGCGGTTCGTGTGTTGCGGGAGTTTCCTGAGGTGCTCGATTACTATCGTCGAACCCTTCACTACATCTTGGTGGATGAGTTCCAGGACACCAACAAGGTTCAGTATATGTTCATCCGCTTGCTCGCGGAGCCACGACGCAACCTGTTTGTGGTAGGGGATGACGACCAGTCGATTTACGGGTTCAGAGGGGCGACCATTAGCAACATCCTTGAGTTTGAGAAGGACTATCCGAATACCAAGGTTGTAAAGCTTGAGCAGAACTATCGCTCAACGGGAACGATCCTTAATGCCGCTCACGCCGTTATTGAAAAGAATAAATCCCGAAAAGCTAAGAAGCTTTGGACCGCGGGAGATGAGGGAGATCCGATCCGTACCTTTATCGGCTACGATGAGAACCAGGAGGCCGAGTTTATCACCTCTGAGATCCGGAAGCTTAGCACGCAGGGGTATAAGTACTCTGAGATGGCTATCCTATATCGAACCAACGCGCAAACGCGAGCGCTTGAGGAGTCGTTGGTACGGGGGAAGATTCCGTACAAGATATTTGGAGGTTTAAAGTTCTTTGATCGCAAAGAGGTCAAGGATATCCTCGCGTACGTTCGGCTTCTCGTAAATCCAGCCGACAATCAGGCTTTTCAGCGGGTTGTGAATACTCCACCTCGCGGTATTGGGGCACAGGCGGTACAGGCGATCGCCGATGAGGCTCGTGAGACCTCGATGCCGTTTTTGCACGCCTCAGTAACCGTGGCGAAGTCGAACAAGAGCGTTAATAAGTTCGTTGAGTTGATGGGAGAGTTAAAGCAAGCATCACAGGTGATGAAGCTCGGAGAGTTCCTTGGCTTTATCGTCGAGAAGACTGAATACGGTCCTCGATTGGCGGCGATGAAGGATCCAACGGCGCAGTCACGCATCGAGAACTTACAAGAGTTAAAGTCCTTGGGTCGAACGATGGAGCGACCGGAGACCTCAACCGAAGAGGTCATGAAGGATTTGCTTGATCGTATCTCACTCACCTCAAGCGCTGATCTTCCCGCGGGCGAGGCAGGGGCGAATGACCCAAATCAAAAGACCGACACGGTGTCGCTCATGACCCTTCATCTTGCTAAGGGCTTGGAGTTTCCGGTTGTATTTCTTGCCGGCATGGAGGAAGGGCTTCTTCCACACTATCGATCGCTTGATGATGTCGTTGGACTCGAAGAGGAGCGACGACTCTGTTATGTGGGCGTTACGCGAGCGATGAAGGTTCTCTACCTTACCCGTTCCCATAATCGTGGAATGTTCGCGGCGGGAGGGAGCGCGGGAAGCGCGGGTGGCGCTCGGGTGGTCAGTCGCTTCGCTAAAGATATCGATCCCAAGAGCTTTACCGCTGTTGGCACGGAGCGCTCGCAGGGCGCGTCATTCATTGAAGGGTACCCTCGGTTTTCGTTTGATGATGACGATGATATCGACACCCGTATCGAGGATGATTACTCGAACACCTGGCGCAGGAAGAAGAAGTATCCATCTCGCAACGAGTCCGAGCCTGTGTACTCATCGAAGACGAACGTTTCGCTTGATCAGATTCGAAATCTCCTCATGCCCGCTGATGCGATGAAGCAGGAGACAAAGGTGCCTGAGGGGTACAGTGGGAGGCCCTCCGCCGCGATTGAACAGCTTGCTCCCGGTGTTGAGGTGATTCATCCAACGTTCGGCAAAGGGTGTGTGGAGAGCGTTAAGGGTAGTGGTAATTCCGCCAACGTTACGGTGAAGTTTGATTCGTTCGATGAGCCGAAGAAGCTCGTATATCGGTTCGCGAAGTTGGTGTTGGTCTAAGGGGCGTTAAGGAGTTCGAGAAACGCGAGGTCTTGAACGAAGCTTCCGATGACGGCTAGTCGCATTGCTATTAGAGCAATCCCCGTGAGAGTTTAGACGAAAGGATCTCTTTGAGATCTCCTCGTGTAAGCGCCTTGGCAAATGATTCTCCCGGCACATGTCGCATCCACTCGTAGACGGTCTCTCGAGCGTTTGCAGAGAGTCTTGGTGGCATCGCGCGAACCTCATCGAGCGCCGTCACGACATCACGCGCGAAGTGTCTGCTCGCTTCGTGCGCGGCGTTTGTCGGAGAGAGTCCTTCAGCTCGGAGCTGCTTTTGGTAGGAAGCCATGGCGTCGAGGAGAAGGACTTTGGTGCGAGGATACCCTGAGCACATGAGGTTCCACGGGTCGAGCTTAGAGTCGCCGCCCAGTCGGAAATCAGTTCGAATGATTACAGATGGAATATCGAGTATCTTTGAGATCACGAACTCCACAACCGTTCCTGAGTCGAGTTCAGGGCCATCGAAATGAAAGAGCCCAACATCGCAGGAGACTACGTGCAAGAGATCTTGGTCTCTAATAGCCGTTGGCGTGGTTTCTCGTTGTTCAAGATCTTGAGGCACGATGCATTTATACCGGTCCTGAGATTCGAGGTGAATCTGCTCGGCCAAGACCGCATTACCGAGGAGGTGCTTTAAACTAAACAGCTCACCGGCGAAGTAGATGGTATAGGGCTGTGTCATATGGGTGTTGTAGCCGTTCCCTGGGCAAAATCAAAGGAAAGTTTTCAGGGGCGATAAGGATAGGAGCGATCGCCCTCGGTCGTTGAAAGGTATGGTGACCTGAACAGTGTTCGCCGAACGCAACGCGGTGGTCGAGGACGACCGCCTATCCTTGTACCGGGGCGGATGCTCGTTCTTAAACAGCTCGCCGACGCACCCTAAAAAATCTCCCAAACTCCCGCACCAGCAGCTCGAAGATAAAGAGTAGGAGCGCCACCGACGCGAAGGTTCTTGAGAGGTCCTTCTTGGTAGTAGTCAACTCTAGGTACTTCGAGAGCGATTCCTTATCAGGGTTCACAAGCCCCCCGGAACGAGAGGCGATCTGCTGGAGTAGGGGCATATTTGGTTTAAAGTGTGGAAGTTCGGAGAAGGTCTCTGCTGAGATCTCCCATGCGACATCGGGGAGCGTGGCGTTGCCGATCGTAACGGCAGCGACGTATTTACCAGGAGCGGCCTTGGGAACGCGTGCTTGGTAGTGGCCGGGGGACGCCGAGCCGAAGGAGAGTGGTGCCTTCTCCTGAGAGGGGCGAGTAACCGTTCCACCGACGGTTGCGCCACCTATATCGTCAAATACCGAGAGGTCGACCACAAGCTCGCCCCCCTCAACCCAGGACCGGAGGTCGAAGCTTACATTGGAGCGAGCGCCGCTCGGCTGCGCGATAGTTGATTCAACGATATCCGACCAAAACTCATTGATGGAGCGCCACTGCATCCACAACGATGACCATCGACCGTTGGCGTCAGAGGTGAACGAAATAACTTTACCTTTATCGACGGTCCATGAGGCGAGGAGCGGATAGGCTTTTTGCTCCGCGGTGACGATGAGCTCGGTTTTTGCGCTCTCTCGATGCAGGGTCTCCACGAAGCCACGAAGTGTAGGGCAGTCAGAGAGCTGCGTTGAGATAATCCCGGACGGACCAACCGATACCGGAATATCTTGGGTCTCCTTTAAAGATTTCTCATTTGAGGCCACCTTCACATCAGAGAGGAATATCTTCGGAAGATTCTCTGGGTTCACCGTTTGATAGAACGATCCACCACCGATCTCCGCGAGCTGCGCGAGGAATCCATCATCCGCGTCATTACCGACGACGACGGTTGAAACGGTAACGCCAAGAAGGCGCATCTGTCGTACGAGATCAAAGTAATAGGGGCCAGGATCAGGTAGTTTTCCATCGGTAAGAATGATGACGTGCTTGCGTCCAGCGTTGATGCGGGCCATCCCCCGGCGAGCTTCATCCAGGGCCGGAAAAAGGTTCGTTTTCTTGGTAGGATAGAGGCGGCTTATCCGCTCTGCCGCGGAGTTCCTTACATTTCCGACGGGAGAGATCGGGAGGGCGATAAACGGCACATCGTCGAATCCGATTACTCCGATGTAGTCGTCATCTTTGAGTGAGTTTAAAACCTCGCGCGCCGCGCTCTTCGCGAACTCGAGCCGGGAGTCCATAGCCATGCTTCGGGACTTATCGATGACGAGCTGTACCGCTACGTTGAGCCGCTTCTTTTCAAGGTGTGGTGGAACGAGCCTCACCGGAAGGAGGGTTTCAAATTGAGAGCCGATATATCCGCCGAGCCCGTAGCTTCTGTCCCCTCCTATCGTGATAAGTCCCCCGCCGTTTCGAACGAAGGGAGCTATCGCATCAGAGAAGGGCGACGGAATCGCGTTCGCTGCCACGTTGTTTAAAATTATTGTTCGGTAGTCGTTCGGCGCGCCGAGCGCGGCGGATGTTGTTTGTGAGGCTATCTCACTTCGAAGTTGGTACGCCTGCCCTCGAAGTATCTGGGAAAGGTAACGGTCATCTTCAGGAGCTCCAGAGAGAAGGAGCACCTTGTCCCTCTTTTCGCTTGAGAGCCACGTTGTCTTTGATACGGAGTGAGAGCCCGTCTCATCGTTCCAGGTGTAGGTCGCGACGATCGGGTGGAGTCCTTCAAGGGTCGGATCACTTAACGCTATGAAGGTGGTGTCCTCTGAATCTGGAAGTGAGATCTGTTTGGAGAATATCTGAGCAGGTCCGTGCCCAATAGTCAGGGTTCCCCGCGAATCTTGGGTCTCTGGGTTTGAGAGGGTTACTCGTATCTCCGCTCGTTGTTGGGATTTAACCACCTGAGGCGCGAAGAGTTGGGAGATCGATATGCCTTGGGAGTCTCGGGGACCATCGACTGTAAGGGGGAATACTCGTGGTGAGGCTCCCGAGCTCACTGCAGCGAGGGCATGACCGGTCGACTCGTAGCCATCAGAGAGGAGGAACACGATCGGAGCGCGACCGGGGCGGGCGTTCTGAAGCGCCGCCTCGATATTAGTTGCGCTTGGGTCGAGCGAGGTGGAAGTTGATCGTAGGGTTGTGTAGGAGCTGAGTGACTGCGGCGCTGGTTTCGCCTCCCTGGCGAAGGGGAGCACCTTGAGGGGCGCTCCGATGTGCCCGGCCAACTCTTGAGCCTCAGCGAGGAGCTTCTCTCCCTGAGCGTTCGTCATGCTAGAGGAGACATCCACAAGGGCTACCGCTCCTTGTGAGGGGGCAAGGTCCGCTCGGTAGGGGCGAGCCAGAGCAGCAGCGATAGATGCGATAGCCAGCAGCCTTAGGGTCGCCAGGAATAGCGCTCGAGGAGATCTCCCCTTTGGGTCTCTCAGTGATACCGCTATCGCGAGCGCTAAGGGCACGACGGCGAGGAGCGCGAGCGGACTTTCAAAGCTCATGCGTCACCCCACCGAATGTGGTGAAGGATTCGTCGGGCAAGGTCTCCTCCGATAACAAGAAGCGCAAGGAGCGCGAGGGCGGAGATGAGAGAATGAGAGGTGGCGGAACTCGACGACGTCGGAGCTGTGGGAGGTGTTGGCGGCAGGGAAAGTGTCGAGCGGCGAGATAGGTTCGACTCCCCTTCTTCAAAAGAATTGAGCGCAAGGTATCGCTGCGCTCCATCCTGTTCCTCGAGTTGCACGATTCCGGGAACAGGTGGCTCGATGCGTGAGCCTTCAAGCTTTAGCTTAAAATTCTCCGGTTGGACGTATCCAGCTTCGGTCACAGATGAGGGAAGTGGGATTCTCATCGGGAGCTCGCCGATGGTTGTCGCTCCAGAGCTTTGAAAGAGCCACTTGAAGGCATTCAAGGTGAAGATGCTGATGGTGGCATTCTTCGTGCCCTCAAAGGGGAATAGTTCAAATCCGGTGATGAGATACCGCGCTCCCTTGTCTTCTCCGGCACACGCAATCGGGCCGACGGATGAGAAAAGGATCGGGGTCGCTGATGGTGGACACTCTAGTGGTCGCACCTCGGGAAAGGTAACAAGGGAGGGATTCACGTACTGGAGAACGGGATGAGACCCGTCCCAACGGGTAACCTCCTTGCGTTGTACTCCTCGTGAGAGCGCTTCCCCGCCCCAGGGAAGTATCCCTTGCGGCGGAAGAACAACGAGCGAGGGTGTGATAGTAACGGTTGACGGTGAGGCTCGGTGATAGATCGTTGGAAGCTCCGTGGCGCCCTCCTTCTGGTCATCGGCTGATACGGTGATCGATCGTACCTTGGTGAGCCCCAACTGGTCTGCGGAGAGTGAACTTACGAGATGAACGGCGGGCTCAGATGACGCGCGGGTTATCCACCCCTCGTTATCGATCGGGAGAGCATCAAAGAGGGAGGCGTCTTGGAGCTTGATATGCACCCTGCAGTAGCTCCAGTCCGTTTGAGGAGACGCGAGAGTGGTTGTCGTAACCTCATGTGGAGTTAATCGCGCTGTTTTAGGAGAGAGCTTCACCGCGGCGGTTGCGGGATTTTGGAAACACTCACCTTCGACTAACGCTTCCTTTGGAGAGGTTCCGCCGTACCCAAGTTTGACCTTAAGAGCATCCGTACCTTCGACCTGGATCGCTTGTATCCAGGCGTTGGTTGAGGTCGAAGGATCGAGTGGAATCTGGTTTATGATCAGGCGCTGAGATGGCTGGGATTTTTCAAGTTCTCTGTCGGTGTACACCCACACCGCGTCGTAGTGAGGGTCGGTAACGAGCCCAGCAAGGTGTTGTTGGAGGGCGTCCGGGCGGTGGGATTGTCTCGCTCCTTGAAGGGTTGTGATGGCGTCCGAGGATGACTCGTTAGGTTGAGAGAGGGGGGTGAGCTCCTTCGATGAGGCGAAGATCGTATAGGTGGTGGAGGCCGGTGCTCGCTCGATATCAAGGGTGGCGATCCGCTTCGCTTGATCGAGTCGTGTTCCCCCGGCTCCATAGAGCGCTCCCATACTAATCGATGAGTCAACGACCACCGCGATGTGTTTTCCTGAACGAGCGATGTAGAGACCTGAGACCGCAAGGAGAAGAAGGATAAGGATCGCGAGCTCGAGCCAAAATTGCAGCGGAGGCACGAAGGTTTTTCGCCCCACAGGCCTGCGCGGAAGCTCCTTCAAAAAAAGGAGTGAGGAGACGACCGCTTGGCGCGCGTTGCCTCGAGCACGAAAGATGTAGACGAGAAACCCAACTGCGCACGGAATTCCGAGAAGGAGCCAGGGCGAAGACGCCGCGATGGTAGAGCCGAGGATAGAGATCATACGAAGAGCCCCATCGTGCTTAATATCGAGATGGAGTTCTCGGCGAGTGGTTCACGAGCGGTCGCCGGAACGAAATGTATCTGAGCGATCAGGCAGTGTTGGCGTATCGCCTCAGTGTGTGCCGCGAGCTTCTTGGCGTACTGTTCGCGCGCGGATGAGTCGAGGGAGAGCCCGATCTCCTCTCCTGTCTCGCTATCGACGAGGGTGCTGCCACTGCTCGCTGGATCAGGGTCGATATCTTGGGCTCCCAACATCTGCACCGCGTGTATCTCCATATTTCGTGCGCGAAACGGAGAGAGCATGGTGACCACATCTTCAAGTGGATAGAGGAAGTCGGAGATGACGACGCAGATACCGGGGAAACGCACGCGGGTGGCCGCGATTCGAGCTGCCTCAACGATATCTATCTTTGCGGGAGCCCCTTCGATCAGCCGTGTTCCCTCCGAGTCGAGAAATGCTCCAAGAGGGGCGAATGATCGTGGTCCCCAAAATTGTGGACTCTGGTGCCCACCTAATACTGAGATGGTAACGGGGTCGTGGCTTGCGAGCGCGATATAGGAGGCACACGTGGCGAGGTGCGCGGCGGCGTGCCACTTCAGTTGAAGCGCAGGATGGGTGAGGGAGCGGGAGCCATCGATCACCATAAAGACGCTTACCGTCTCCTCTTCAAGGTAGCGCTTTACATATATCTTGTCGCTTCGGGCGTAGAGGTTCCAGTCGATGTAGCGGGGATTATCGCCGAGCTCATACGAACGATACTCGGCGAACTCAACGCCGTGTCCTCTACGTTGTGAGCGATGCGTTCCTTGGCGCGCGCCATAGAACGACCGTCGCGTGCGAAGCGCGAAGGTGTCAAGTAATCGCAGGGTGCGCGCGTCTAATGCCATGAGTGGTCCCTACCCTACCCTACTTAGCCGAACGAACCTCCTCGATCAGATCGTCTGAGGTAACGCCATCGGCCTCCGCTTGGAAATTGAGGATGAGTCGGTGTCTAAGAGTCGCGGTGATCGCGTTCTGAATATCCTCGAACGCGAGATTGATACGTTTATCGAGAAGGGCGGAAACCTTCGCGCTCATCACCAACGATTGCGCGCCGCGTGGCCCAGGCCCGAATCGGATGTAGCGCTTGGCGTTCGGTGTGGCGAACGGTGAGTTCGGTGTAAGCGCCGCGATAAGGCGCACGATGACCTCTTGAATCGGATCCGATACGACAACGTGGCGCACGAGGTTCTGCATCGCTTCAAGTCGTCGGGGTGCTTCGCTTTCAGAGAAGAGTGGCTTGATCGGCGCTGTGAGGGTGCCCGTTGTGCGGGAGAGGATCTCTTTTAATTCCGCAGATGATGGAGATGGAACGAGGATCTTTACGAGGAATCGATCGAGCTGCGCCTCAGGGAGTGGGTAGGTCCCTTCCACCTCAATCGGATTTTGGGTCGCGAGTACAAAGAACGGCTGTGGCAGTTTGTAGGTTTGGTTGAGTACGGTGACCTGTCGCTCCTCCATCGCCTCTAACAGCGCGGACTGGGTCTTCGGAGTGGCGCGGTTAATCTCATCCGCTAGGACGATGTTCGCGAAGATCGGCCCCTCTTTGAACACGAACCGTCTCCCCTCGCCTGGCTCCTCGGTGAGCACCTGGGTTCCGGTGATGTCTGAGGGCATAAGGTCAGGGGTGAACTGAACTCGTTTGAAACTTAAACCAAGGGATGTAGAGATAGCTTTAACAAGTGAGGTCTTTCCGAGACCAGGCGCTCCCTCGAGGAGAACGTGTCCCCTGGCGCAGATAGCCGCGAGGGTGCTTCGCACAACACCCTGCATCCCGACGATAACCTGTCCCACCTCTCGCTCAAGTTCGGCGAAGGTGTTTTGAAAGTCGTTGACGGCTTGAGAGAGGGACGCGGTATCGCGAAGGTCGAGGTTATCCATATGGGTACAGTTTCCTTCCTTTTTAGCGGTGTCGCAACGGAACTATTCCAGGATCTCTTTGTACTCAAGGGGGATAGGTTGCCGTCCCTTGTGTGTTGAGCCTTGCGGCTTGGCGAGGAGCACATCATCAAGGGAGGTCTTCGCTTGGGCCGGAACCTTGTTCTCTTCAAGCGTTGTTTCAGCACCGGTGAAACGGGAATCGAGCGCTTCGTCTTTGCCCTCTACCTTCGATTCCCTTCCGGTGAGTGGGATGTTCGGCATATCGCCCCCAGGGCCGTCTGAAGGGGGCTCGTCGTTGACTGCCTGCGCAGAGCGGTCGGGCATGGAGGAGCGGTCCCCTACCCCGTCCGATTTTCCATCCTGTGAGTCGCGCTTCTCGGCTGGCTTCTGTTGCTCCTCCTGTTTCTTCGCTGTGCCGGAATTGCCTGACTCGCCCTCCTCTTTGGCCTCCTTCTCAGACTTTTTCTTGCTGGATGAGTCTTGAGGCTTTTCTTTGTCGCTCTCGCCATCTTTGCCTGGGGATTCACCCTTCTTGTTCTGTTTCTCCTGCGAGTCCCCTTTGCCCTGTTGTTGGCCTTTGGGTTTGTTGCCCTGATCTCCCCTCCCCTGGTTGTCTTGAGGTTGAGCCTCTTGACCGGAGTCGCTCTCTTTGTCTCGTTGGCCTTGGCCCTTACCCTCTTTGCCGTCCTTCCCCTCTTGTGAGCCCTGCTCCTGCTGCTGTTGTTCCTGTTGAACCTCCTGTTCAGCTTTGCCGACGGCGTCCTTTAATTGTTCGAGGCCGCTCGCGCCTGCAGCGCTTCCCTCTTTTTGTTGCCCCTCTTTTGCGGAGGTCGATTGTGGTTGTCCTTGCTCACCACCCTTTGAACCTTCCGAGGTCCCCTCGCCCGTTCCCTGCCCGTCCTTTGCGTCTCCGGATGAGCCTTGTGAGTTTTGTCCCTTCTCTTTGTTTTCGCCTTGATTACCTGCGCCAGCGCCACTCGATCCCGCGCCTTGGCCTGAGCCCTGACCGTCACCATCTTCGGATTTATTGGACTGGTCACTCTTGGATTTTCCGTCTTTCTTTGAGTCCTGCTCCTTTTTGCTTTGGCCCTCGCTCTTCTCTTTGCTTTGGCCCTCTTGCTTCTGATTTTGCGAGCCTTCTTCTGAGGCGCCCTGCTCGGATCTCTCTTTCGAATCTTCGGAAGGTTGCCTCTCTTTCTGTTGCTGCTTTTCGTTTTCTTGTTGGTCGGCGTTGTTGCTCTGCTCCTGCTCCTCTTTGCGGGTTTCGGGTTGAGGAGCCGTTTGGTTTTGTAGCTGCTGTTGTTCATCCGATTGTTGGATGGTGCGCTCCTCCTTTTGAGCGATCGTTTTTGCAGCGAGCGCTTTGGAGATCTCGCTCTGCGTTTTTTGTAGCGACTCTTGAGCGGCCGCGAGGTCTGATGCTCCAAGATTTTGAATGCTCTCTTGCGCGGCAGCCTTTACGTCATCGGGAAGTTCAGGGTGTGCGTCAACGATCGCTTGAAGCGTTGCCGCAACCTGCTCGAGGGGAGCAACGGGACGAAACCAAATAAGGGTCGCGGCGATAAGAAGCGCCGCAACGGTAGCGGTTACGGCCCATCTCTGAGGTTTCGTGAGAGTGATATGTAAAAGAGTCTTTGCGGTGCAGTTCTCCGGAATGTATTCACGAATCTGCCCAGCGATAAACTCGCTTCGGATAAGGTCAGGTGCTGCGGATGAATCCGAGATGAGAGCGAAGGTGCGAACGCGCTCCTTCGTTTGTAATACCGCATCGAGGATCTCGGAAGCCTCCTCTTTGCTTACCTGGATGGATTCGTACTCCCACCGGGAGATAAAGATTGCGGCAACGGCAAGTGGAGGGAGCCAGGCAAGAACGAGCCACGCCGGATAGTGCGAAAGGAGTATCGAAGGAACGGCGAGAAATGAGACACATAGGGCGCCGTTGATTGCGAGCGCGGTGCGCCGTCGTCGCTCTTCTCGTGAACGGACCGCTTCGATGAGGGAGTGCAGCTCCTGGGTCATGGTGGTCCTGCCCTATAATTGCGGGCCAGGCGATGAGGTTGGTTGGGGAACAGGTGTCGCGATTACGGCCGCGGCAGGTTCATAGCCCCCCATCCCTCGCTGGAAAACGTTCACCGCTTGGTTATGCTGATCAAGGTTCTCTGAAAAGATGTGTTTCCCTTTCCCGTTTCCAACGAAGTAGAAGTAGTTCGTGTCGGCAGGATAGAGGGCGGCTTTTATCGCGGTGAGCCCTGGGTTCGCTATCGGTCCTGGAGGAAGCCCCGAGATAACGTAGGTGTTGTATGGAGTTTGGGTTTGGAGATCGGCCTTCGTGATGTTGCCGTTAAAGTTAGCAATTCCGTAGATCACCGTTGGATCGGATTGAAGTCGCATCCCCTTTCTTAATCGGTTGTGAAACACGGATGCCACGATCGGTTGCTCCTCTGCGTTGCCCGATTCCTTTTCGATTATTGAAGCGAGTGTGAGGACTTGGTGCTTCGTCATTTGGAGCTCAAGGAGGCGAATATTCCACTCCTCTGGCCACTTCGAATCAAGCTGAGCGCGAAGGGTCTGGATAACCTTTCGTGGTGGTGTGTTGCGTTGAATGCGGTACGTTTCCGGGAAAAGATATCCCTCAAAGGTTGCGCCTGGGACCTTCAGCTCCTCACGAAGCTTCGGGTCGTTTAAGGCCTGCTCAAAGAGCGCTCGTTGCGTGATTCCGGCCTCCTCAAGGATCGGCCCTATGTCGCTCACTGTCAGTCCCTCTTTGAGGGTTATCTTCCGCAGGATCATCCGTCCCTCAACCATTGCATCGAGGATCTCTTGAGGGCTCATCGAGGGGGAGAACTCGTATTCCCCCGCCATTACTAGGGTGTCCTTCTTTTGAAACTTCGCGAGGAGGCGAATCGCGTAGCGGTGTTTAATGTAATTACTCACCTCAAGGTCAGCCGCTACCTCACGGAAGTTTTTGTCCGGCGCTATGACAAAGATCGAGGGCGTAGAAGCGGTAGGATCGAGGGGAGCGAAGAAGTAGTGTTCTGCTGTCTTAAAGCTGGCGAAGGCCGCAGCTATCGGAAGCGCTAGGTACAAGGACATGATAGCTAACTTTCGCATAGGGAGTTTTTAAATCCGAGCGGGTTCAAGGGTTTAGATCAAAGTAGCGTTGGAGGATGAGACAAGCCGCGGCAGCGTCCACCCGGAGAGCTGTGCTCGCTGCTTGTGACAACTTTTCAGACGCCTCAACCGAGGAGAATGCTTCATCTATATATACAATCTTGATGGGGGTACGTTTGGCAAGACGACGAACGAAGGCTTCGATGTTTTCACAGATATTCGTTCGGTTGCCGTCCTCGTCCAGGGGGAGGCCGACGACCAAAAGGGTGCCTTTTCGCTCCTCAATAAGTTTAAGGAGATTCTTTTCGGCTTCGTACTGAGCTCGGGGCCAGATTCCTACCGGGAAGGGGATACGAACGGTTGGATCGGCTGTCGCCACCCCTACCCTCACCGTCCCCACGTCCACGCCGATAATCGTCATAAGGGGTCTAGTATACGCCGTGGGGAGCGATCGGGGTACGGGCGGTGTGAGCTTTTTTAAGGGAGCTCTCTAGATGTGGTCTACGCCGATGTGGTGTAGATACACGGGTTTACTACTGTGTGCGTGAGCGAATCTTATCTGTTGATGTTGTTGGTCAATATCCGCGGTTGTGAGGGAAAGGCGAGGATGAGTATCCTTGTGAGAGTTAGCCGATGGGCCTAGATGGGCGGATCGGCACAATAGTATGTTAACCCGTCAGCAAGATTGTATGAATAAGCGATGGCTAATTACTGGTGTGCCTCGGGCGGGCAAAACAATCCTAAGCTCCCGCCTCTCCTGCGAGACAGGAGTGAGCCATATTCACATCGATAGTCTGGTAGATGCGTTCGAGAGGGTCTTTCCGGAAACGGGAATTTCTCACGAAGGTGAATCACATGCGCAATTGGCCCGAGCCCTGGAACCGTTTCTGTATTGCTGGCTCGAGCGGCTCTGCCATTACGAGATTAACTTCGTGGCTGATTCTTATCACGTTATCATCGAGGATGCCGTTACGTTGCGGGAGCGATTGGGAATTGAACTTGTTTACGTAGGATATCCATATACGGAACCTGCCGAAAAGTTAGCGCTGGTACGCTCGAACTCTACGCCTTGGGATTGGACTCGGAATCAGTCGGATCAGTACTTGCTGGATTTTCTCGGGCGCTGTCGGGAGCGTAGCTCTGTGATGTTAGATGTATGTTCAAAGCACGGGGTGAAGTATGTGAACACCAGCGGTGACTTCGGGGCGGCAATCGAGGGCGCAGTTGCCGAGCTTTCCCGTGGCATGCGGGTTAACAATCCGCGGCTCAGGGATGCTGGCTCGCGCTAGCACCCAAGAGCTTAACAAGCGGTGAACTCCACTCTTCCGGAGCCAACCTCTACACTGAAAGCAGCAGGGTAAGGCGAGCATAAAGCACTTCCAAACCGACACATCATCGTACGCATGAGTTTGGCCAATTTTTTATGTCCACCTACTTAGCAGGGTGGTGAAAATCTACGATTAATAGGCACCTACTTAGTTTCTGAAGGCTCTCAGAGTCTCAAAAGCAGCATCTTTGGATTCTTATGCCCGTCTATTGCCTTTCCATCGGGGAGTTTAGTTTAAAATGGTTGCGTTTATGGGGCGGCAGATACACGTGTAGCGCGATTACGCCGTTGAGAGTCGTGTGATACGCAGGATGTTCATGGTGGCGAATGTCATCTGTACGAGAAAGTTGGTTCGTGCACAGCCAACCAAACGACTCTTGCGGACACCGCCCACAGTTTTTAACAATCCAAAGCATTCCTCAATCAGATTCCTCTTCCGTTGGCTTGCCTTGTACGACTCCCTGGTAGTGGTGCCCTTATCAAGTCCAGCGGCAGTTCTGCCCTTGATACAAGCAACATGTGGAACGATCCCTCGACCTCGAAGGGAGCCAACAAACTCTTTCTGGTGATACCCCTAGTCAGCGCCTACGGTTCCTATTGGGAAGCTTGCGTCTTCACAGTCAACAACAAGCCCATTTCTGTTCTCGGTCACCGCACTCGCACAAAATGCCAGCTTCGCCTCTTTACCCTTCCACTTCTTTATTAAGAGAGCTTTCGGATCCGTTGTACTGGAATGAGTGTCATTAGTTCGTCGTTCACCATGAAAATCAACTTCGAGATTGCTCGGCTTAAACCCGTTACCATCATTACTATCGTCTCTGTCCTGCTTATCCTTGGACACAAAGCTCTTTAACGAAGCCCACGACTCAATAAGAGTCCCGTCAACAGTAAAGTGCTCCTCTGATATGAGTTGTCGCGAGCATGCCTCTCTGCCTACCTCAGCAAAAAAACTCCCGACTAACCTCATGCTCAATCAATCGAGCCCGGTTCTTCGAGAATACACTGCGCTCAAAGCCTCCCTGACTCATGTCCATGCCTAAAAACCACCGAAACAGTATGTTGTAATTGAGCTGCTCGCAGAATTGCCCCTCTGACCGAACACTATACAACGCCATCAATACCGTACTTTTAAGCAAAACCTCCGGAGCTATCGACGGGCGACCAACGTCTGAGTACATCGTATCAAACGTACTGCTCATGCTCTTTAAGACCTTGTCGCTCAAAGCACGGATCGCTCGTAGCGGATGATCGCTTGGAATGCGCGACTCTAACCTGAAATAGTGAAATAGCTCTTCCTGGGAACGTTTCGCGCCCCGCATGGTTCCTTCTCCTCACAGCTCTCGTCTACGCCGATAAAGCCTAAAAGGAGATTCTCATTTTCTGCGGGTTTCCGCGATCGTTTTTCACCACCCTGCTAGAGAACCAAATTACCTTGAGATCGATCTGAGTACCCCTGTGCACAGCGCTGGTGACATCATCGTGCACAAGATTTAGAGGGAGGGGGCTTTAAACCTCGCCGTTCCTTACTGATCAGAGCCGAAGTCAAAAGCACGATAGCAGCGCCTAGGATCTGGAGATTTGTAAGCGTTTCACCGAAGAAGAGGAGCGCTATAGGTGCGGCAAAGAGTGGTCCAGTAGCTCGCAATGCAGAGGACAACCACCCTTCAATACCTCCAAGAGATGCATAAAGCAGAACGATGGCGACGTTGTAAAAGAGGATCGAGTGCGCGGCGACGTAGAGCCATCCGCTCTGCTGCTCCGGGCCAAACTCGAGTGGGCAGAAAAAGAGCGCCACAGGAAGCGAAACGATCCCGCCCAATGTTTCGGCCACAGCCGCAGTCTGAAAAGGTGAGAGAACCTTTGTTACTTGGGGAGCAAATCTATACGAGAGAGCTGCGGTTACCACCGCGCACACTATTAACAGGTCCCCGAACCACGAGATCTCGAAGCTCCCCGACGCATCACCAAGAGAGAGGAGCACTGCCCCTGCAACGTGGACGAGGAGGAGAAAGAGATGCTGACCAGACGGTCTCTGCTTATCCAGCAACCAATACCAAAATATAACAAGATATGGCTCCATCTTGGTGAGAAAGACTGCCTCAACACCGCTTGTGTACGCCAACCCCGCAGTAAAGATGAGGTTCGAAAACACCGCTCGACATGCGGTCAGCTTCAAGAGCGGCTTATGCACCGTTTTTATGGACTGCCAGGAGGGAAGTCTCCTCAGAAGCACCAGGATCGCCAATGCAAGCACCCCTCCGAAGAGAACCCCGACCGAGGCAGCGAGGAGTGGAGGAACGCTCCGTACTCCTTGAACCTTGATTAGAGTTGCGACACTGGAGATGACGCTCGAAAGGATGGCATAGGTAATAAACCGGGCGCGCTTAGATGAGCCCGTAGTTGCCTCTGTGCCGTCTCTGGTCATCGTCTTCTTCTAGCGTTCTCTTATGGGAGGAATCAAGCACGTGTCTAGGGCGTCGCAATTATTTTTTTCAAAATCACCCCCCCCCCCCCCCGAGGCCCGGGCCGCTTCAATCCAGGTAAAAGGTGGCTTTGGCGGTCAGGCGGTACGAGATTACGGCTCTTTGGGGGGCGGAGTTAGTATAAAAGCCGAATTTGAGGCGAGTTGGTACCTCGGGAGGCTTGACCCGTTACGCTATGAGGCACCGGTTTGTTGGAAGTGGGTTAGCTAGGCAGCTAGTTTCAATAGCCGATGATTGTGCTTTAGGTTGTCAACGCACCGTTTGATGTTGCCTATGTCGTTAGACAGCAAGAGACCGATCGCAAAGTTCCTTAAGGTCGCCATGTTTGCAGGACCGTGCTTAGTGCGAATAGTAGAACGATCCTCACCGAACACTAGGTCTTTGTGATAGTGGAGTCCGTTCTCTATCTGCCAGTAGAAGCGGTTCAT
>JBDLRS010000032.1:0-34284 GCA_039799965.1 Pseudomonadota bacterium | reverse complement strand
ATGATCACGGCATATGGCACGATCACGCAGGCGGTCGAAGCGATGCAAAATGGCGCAGCCGATTTCATCACGAAACCGTTCACGGCCCAGGATCTTGAGCGGATCGTTGAGCGTGTATTGTTGCCCGAGAGCAAGGCCTCTCGTCAACGAACGCCGAAGGTACATCGGGGACGCCCGATCATCTCGCAAGACCCGCTCATGAAGCGAGTCCTTGAGGTGGCTGAGGCTGTGGCTCGCAGTGAGGCAACCGTTCTCATTCAGGGGGAATCGGGAACTGGCAAGGAGCTCATCGCTCGATTTGTGCACGCGAGTAGCCCTCGCTCTCACCGGCCGTTTGTCGCTGTGAATTGCGCGGCCTTGCCTGAGAGCCTCCTTGAGAGTGAGCTCTTCGGTCACGAGAAGGGCGCCTTTACGGGGGCGCAGAGTCGAAAAATAGGTAAGTTCGAGATGGCGCATGGCGGCACGATCCTCTTGGATGAGATCTCCGAGATGGAACTTGGCCTTCAAGCTAAGCTCTTGCGTGTTCTTCAGGAGCGTGAAGTTGATAGGGTCGGAGGTAAGGATCCGATCTCGATCGATGTTCGCGTTCTAGCCACGACAAACCGCAATCTGGAGGACTCGGTTCGCGAAGGCAAGTTCCGAGCGGACCTCTACTATCGTTTGAACGTTATTCCGTTGACCCTGCCACCTCTCCGGGAGCGTAAGTCGGACATCAAAGTTCTGACTGAATACTTCATGCGTCACTTCATGGGTGAGAACGCTCCTCGTCTCTCGGACCAGGTGCTTGAGGCTCTCCTGAACCATCCATGGCCAGGAAACATTCGTGAGCTGCAAAACGCAGTGCAACGGGCCGCGATCCTGTCAGGGGGAGCGGCGCCTCGTCAGTCGGACTTTCTCCTCTCGATGAACCCCTCAGACCAGTTGGAGATGTTGCGTGAGCAACGTCCTGCCACCCTCCCATCCATTCCGGCTTCTGGACCGGATCAGCCATCTCGTCTCGCCGATGTCATCGAGTGCATTCGTGAGAGCTCTCCCTCCACCGAGGATGGCGCTCTCGTTATTCGCTCAGGCACCACGGTGCAGGATATGGAGAAGGCGCTCATCCTTGAGACCCTTAGGGCAAACAACAATAATCGAACCGAGGCGGCTAAGTTACTTGGGATCAGCATCAGAACCCTTCGGAATAAACTGCATGATTACAGGCAGGAAGGGTTCGTTATTGACGAGTAGGATGGTTCTTAGCTCCTTGTGAGTGTAGTGCAGGTGGCTACCAAATGCCCCCCTTCTTGGGATACAACCTACGGCATGGCCCGCAGTCGCACCCTTTCCGTCGTTTCCACTAACCCTTGGCCCACCCGAATCTGGAGATGGGTTAAGGTACTGTGCGCACTATGGGTTGGATCCGTGATTATCTTTCGATTCATCGCTCCACCAATTACTCCGCTGATGATCATTCGAGCCGTCGAGTATTGGTCTCAAGGAGAGTCCGCCTTTAAGGGATGGGAATGGAAGCCGTTGTCCTATTTTCCCATTCACGTCCAGCAAGCGATTGTGGCGGCGGAGGACGCTCGTTTCACTGACCACTGGGGCGTTGACCTCTCGGCGGTCGAAGACGCGCTCGATGATTCCGATGAGCGGGCAAGGCCGCGCGGGGCAAGCACTATCACGATGCAAACGGTTAAGAATGTCTTTCTCTGGCCGGGGCGAAGTTACGTGAGAAAGGTGATTGAGGCCGGCATGGCTCCTATCGCCGGGCTCGTATGGGGCAAGCGAAGAACGCTTGAATTGTATCTTAACGTGATTGAATGGGGCGAGGGTGTTTACGGCCTTGAGGCTGCCTCTCGCTACTACTACAACAAGCCGGCAAGTCAGCTTGATCTTCGCGAGGCCGCAGCCCTCGCGTCTATCCTTCCCGCTCCGCGCAGGTTATCTCCGAGGACGCTCTCCAACGGGTCTCAACGACGGTACCAACGGATACTGAAGGAGGCTCAGGCGATTGTTCTTCCTAAACAAGGGGCCTCGCGCGCTTCGTACCGATGGAAGAGGAATAAAGGGCAGTAGTCGAGTCACGGGGTAGAAGATGCAGGC
The DNA here is from genome assembly GCA_039799965.1 of Pseudomonadota bacterium. GTDB lineage: Bacteria > Bdellovibrionota_C > UBA2361 > UBA2361 > OMII01 > OMII01. The sequence goes on along the minus strand of JBDLRS010000032.1, from coordinate 32,196 downwards.
TTTCGGATTATGGGTCTTCGTGAAATCGAGTGGGTAGGGCTGGGTGCTATCCCGACGTGAACGTGCTCGTGCACGTGAACGTGAACGTACCCGAAACAAGCATCATGCGGGCTGAAGGCATAGCTTGGAAAGCATGGCTGCAATCCTTGTACGCAAACGCTTTCCAGCGCGATACTCGTCGGGGGAGACATAGTTTAGAGCGTTTAACAGATCAAAGAGTGCGCCACACTCCATTATGGATCCCCGTGCTATCGAGAAATAGCGCTGTTTGTCTGCTTGTTTGACCTTGCCGGAACCTTCCGCAATGTTGAGCACTATCGAGAAAGATGCGCGCTTGCACTGATCTACGAGTTCCCCGCTTCCTCTAGGAAGACGAACACGAATCTCAATGGTAGTGATGACGAACTCAAGCGCCGTTCGATAGACGTCTAGTTTCTCATAGTCGAGCACCCTGCTAAAGGGTCTTATCGAAATCCTTACTTCATCACCTCATAGACCGTGACGTGCGAACCGTTTAATTGAGGGGCCCTATACCGTAGCACCTCATGATATCGGGCCCCCTGAGCAGTGGTGAACTCTGAGGGGAAGACCTCATAGGCCTCCAGTGTCTCACGTACGATGAAGCGAGGAGGTGTTGTGGCAGTTCGGTAGCTTGGTACGTAGGTAAGTCTCGCCGTAGCTGGCGCGACGATCTTTGCGTAGGTCAGTCGCAAGCTGTTCTGAAAGTCCTGGTCCCCGCCTACGGTGATGGATTCTCCACTCTGAGAGGATAACGTGGTAAAGGCTTCAACGAAATGAGATCGCCCCAACGAAACAAGGATGGCGGTGCGCGTCAGGTTGCCCACAATAAAACCTAGGAGAAGGACGCCAGCAACTACCACACCGAACCGGCTCTGTCGGGAGAGTCTATCGAGTAATCGAGCAGCCAGAAGGTATGCGAAAAAGATCTGAATGATGAAGTAACGAGGGAGGATAAAATGCGGCTGGAGAAGGCTCACTGTGATCCACGGTGTGATAAGGATGAGCGCTATGAGAACCGCAATAGGAGAACCGCTGAGGATCCACGCTACAAGCTCAGCAACGCAGGCCAGTATTACGGCGACGCCAAGAAAGAGGTTCCAGCCGGTCACCGCTGGCTCGATAGATGAGAGTGTCTCTCCTCCGAATGAGACCGATATCGTCGAGGCCGCGACCTCAAGATAGGGAAGGAGTGGGGCGCCACCGATCTCCATGTTTCGATAGAAGGTCAAGGTCAACAAGGACGCAAAGAGTACGGGAGGCACGATCGCCTCCCAAAGGATGGCGCGCGAGTTGTGCCGCATCGGAGAGGAGGCGAGCCTCCACAACAGCCACGCCACGGCCGGAGCGAGAAAGAGCGCGTATATGGCGTGGGAGAGGCAACCTACGATTCCGGCGATGGCGAATGTACCAATCGCTCTTCGATCGAAGGGCTCCGAAGTGAGCCTCACGAGGGCGAGAAACGCTAACGCCGCGCACAGGAGGGTTAGGGAGTACCCTCTTGCCTCAGTGCCATAGAGCGTCAAGGGATATGAGAAGGCGACCAGAGCGAGCCAGAGCGTCGACCCGCGTCTACTCAGTCCACGCGGTGTCTTCAGGAGGAGGAGCAAGAGAAGGATTGCGCTGAAGATAAGAGAGGGGAGTCGATAGACAAGCGGGGGCTGAATTGGCCCCCAACCCCACATCCAAAGGCTATTCAAGAGGTGATTATTATCGTGTTTTACCTTGGTAACTATCTCGATTGGGCTCGTTAGGGGAGACACCTTCAGAAGAGACCATAGCTCGTCGAGCCACAATTCGCCCTCGGTCGCGCCGATCCGGAGAATCACACCCAGGAGAGCCACCATCGTAGACACAAGAAGCACGGGAGATGAGGCGTGTCGAAAAGATGACGCTTCAAGTGATGTGTCAGACATTTGACACCTGCAAGGTGTTGTAACTGCCCATAGTTATTGTCTTTTTAGTATAGCACACCTCTTGCTTACCACGTCCGTGTAGAGGTGGATATATGCGAATACTCGATACACTTTTTGACCGTTCGGTGACAGGGCTTTCTCGCACCATGGATCTCACATGGAAGCGCAATCAAGCCCTCTCGGCCAACATCGCCAACGCGGAGACCCCTCAGTACCGGGCGATCGACGTGTCATTCGGAAACGAGCTTGAGAAAGCGTTCGAGGCCCAGACCGGATCGCTCGCTCAAACCAACGCTGGTCACATAGACACGCATTCCAACCGAGGCGATTCCTCCAAACTCGTTTCGGACCTCTCAGGAGCCACAAAGCCTGACGGAAACAACGTAGACCTCGACCTCCAAATGGGACGCTTGGCGCAAAATAGTGGTGACTACTCGAACGCCGCGCGCCTGATTCGGAGACAGATCGGATTACTTCGAACGGCTATACGAGAGACTAGATAAGCATGACACGTATTAATCCAATCGAGATCCTGGCTAACGGAATGGCAGCCGCGAGGATGCGGGTCAATACACTGGCGTCGAATATCGCGAACGCCGAGACAACCCGTACTCCGGATGGTGGGCCGTATAAACGTCGTGATGTAGTGCAGGTGGCCAAGCCGATACCAGGCAGCTTCTCCTCGGCGCTTGATCGTCTCTCAATGCAGACGCCTGTCGTCACCGCTGTTGTCGAGGACCAAGCGGCGCCTCGAATGGTGCACTCCCCGGGCCATCCGGACGCCGACAAGAACGGATTTGTGGCGTATCCGAACATCAACGTGGTGCAGACGATGACCGACCTCCTTTCGGCAAGCCGTTTGTATCAAGCCAACGTAACGGCGGTAGAGACCGCTCGGAATCTCCAAAGTGAAGCGAGCAAAATTTTAACGCAGGCGTAGGAGACTTAAACTATGTCGATTAACGGAATTAATCCTCTTCTCCCAAATGTGCAGCCGATTAAGTCGGCAACGCAACAGGCTTCAAAGGTTGAGGAGGGCGGGGCGCAGAGCAGCTTCGGGGATATGCTCAACAACGCGCTGAAAGAGGTAAATGATCTTCAGAATGACGCGAACGACACGATTGAGGGACTGACTCTCAAGAAAGAGGGGGTTACCCCGCATAGCGCGATGGTCGCGCTTGAGAAGGCCGATGTGGCATTTCAATTAATGAACGCCATTCGGGGAAAGATCATTCGCGCGTACGAAGAAGTAATCCGAACCCAAGTTTGATTCAATTAGTAAAGGAATACCGTGGCACTATCGCTTGATCCAAAAGCCATCCTGATGGGGTATGTCGAGAGATACCTAAAGCTTCCTATTGCGCATAAGGTCATCGTCCCCGCGCTTGTTATCTTTCCTGTGTGGGCGCTTGTGTACGTCTCAAAGATGGCGACCGAGCCGGACTACACGGTTCTATACTCGGACCTTAACCCCTCTGACGCTGGAGCTGTTATTGAGCGCCTCAAGGAGATGAAGACCAAGTATAAGCTGGATGGGAGTACCGTATCGGTATCGCCACCTGACGCCGTTCATGAGCTTCGAATAAGCCTCGCCTCAGAGGGGCTCCCTAAAACCGGCACCGTTGGTTTTGAGCTCTTTGATGGAACAAGCTTCGCTACAACAACGATGGGCGAGATGGTGAAGAAGCAACGGGCGTTGCAAGGTGAGCTTGAGAGAACGATTATGTCTCTCGATTCCGTTCTTTCAGCTCGTGTTCATATCTCACAACCAGAAAAGACTATCTTCGCCAAAGCTGCCCAGGATCCTGGGGCATCAGTTCTTCTGAAGTTGAGACCTGGTAGTGATCTCGACAAGAAACAGATCCGAGGAATCGCGAACTTCGTCGCCAGTGGCGTTGAGGGGCTCAAACCCGAGAACGTTACCATCATCGACGTCTACGGGAACCTTTTAACGCCTAAGGATGAGGAAGGTGAGGAGCTGGGCGCCGACGCCACCCGCCTAACCTACACGCGTGAGGTAGAGAAGAGCTACGCGAACCGGATCGAATCGATGTTGGCGAAGGTGCTTGGTCCAGGCAAGGTTGTCGCCCGAGTCACCGCGGATCTCGACTTCTCTTCAAGCGAGCGAGAGGAGGAAAGCTTTGACCCAGGTGGGCAGGTTACCCGCTCCGAGCGTGTGATCGAGGAGGGCGTTGGCGGCGGTGCTGCCCGAGGTGGGGTTCCAGGAGTCGCTGCGAATCTCAGCAACGACCCGGCACTTCTCGCGCCACCATCCGGTTCGGACACCAATACTCGCCGAGAGAACGTGAAGAACTTTGAGGTGTCACGGGCGATCACCAAGAGCTCACAGGCCAAGGGTACATTGCTTCGTCTCTCAGCGGCCGTCTTGGTGGATGGAAAATATGAGGAGATCCCTGTTCAGGCCACCGGTGGAGTTGTAGAGGACGCTGTCGCCGCACCTCGAATGGACAAAGTTTTCAAACCGCTCACACCGGAGATGCTTGCTCAAGTTGAAGGGGTTGTGAAGTCGGCGATCGGATTCGACTCCACTCGTGGTGACGTCGTTACTGTTGAGAATATTCCCTTCTTCCAAGCTAACGACGGTCTTATGGATGAACTGGCGAAGGCCGCGGAGCTCAATGCATGGTATCGCTACGGCGCGTTAAGTGTGCCTTTGTTGGCGCTTGTCATATTCGGACTCTTTGTGCTTCGTCCAATGATGAAGTTCCTCACCTCAACGCCGGAGACAGAGATAGACATCACGCGACTTCTGCCCCAAGGGATGCCGGCTCCATCACTTGGCGCTCCAGTTGAGAAGCCAGCGGTCGGCGTCGGGACGCAAGCGGCAGGAGAGCAGGCGCTGCCTGAGGGAGAGTCGTTCGCGCAACCAGGGGAAGTTCCCGGGAAACCGAGCCTTCCTGATCTGACGGGCCCCGTTGATATGGAGCAGTTGGGGGAGATCATGTCTGAGAGTTCGCGACTTGTTAAAGAGAATCCGGCTCAGGCAGCACTCTTGATTCGCTATTGGCTTAACGAAGGTCACCTGTAATCGGAAAGGTGAGGCATGGAAACCGATGAGCAACACACCACAACCGATCCGTTACGACCGAACGTTCGGACGTTTAAGCCTTCAAGCTTTCAAGCCTCCCAATTTGAGGTTGTGGCGGAGGGGAAGATAACGACCGAATTCGCGGCAGAGGAATTTGCGGTCATCGAGGGGCCGACCCGGATCATCGATCCGATGTTCGATGTGTACGACGACCTTGTTACGGCTGAGCGGGAGATCTTTGAGGAGGAGACTCTGGTTGTCGAAACAAGTTCGTTTGCCGCCGACCTTGACGTTGTTGAGGTGGAAGAGGGCGAGCGAGGGATGACCGCCGAAGGGGAGACTGAAGGTTGGGAGGAAGACGTCTCTTCCGCCATCGGTGAATCCGAATCGGGAGAGGAGTCGACGGTAGACGACGCACCGGCTGAGCCTCAGGGAGAGATTCCCTTGGTTCCCGCCTCCGAAATTGAGACGATTCACCAGAGATTTGAGGAGGAGCGCCTTGCGCTTCAAGCGGAACATGAACGACACCTTGAAGAGATGAAGGGGGCGCTTCAGCAGGAGCTTGAGGCTCGATTCGCGGCTGAATCAGAGGAAAAGATTAAAGCTGTTGAGGAGCGCTATCGAACCGTTATTGACGATATGGGTTCGCAGATTCAGCAGGAGGTTGAGGCGCTTGAGCGTCGAGCGGTTGAGTTCGCGCTCCAGGTGGCTCGCAAGTTGGTGGGAACTATTGTTGAGATTAACCCCGAGTACATCCTCCAGGTGATCAAGGACGCGGTTAAGTTAACGGGGGGCGCCACGATTAAGGCGATTCGAGTGAGTCCTCAGGATCTTGAGTTCCTCACGATGTTGAGTCCTGATCGACAATTCAAGGAGTTCGACGGCTCGTGGAGTTTTCAGGCCGATGACACTATCCGAGCTGGATGTGTGGTGGAAACCTCATCCGGAGAGATTGAGGTTGATCTCGATAAGACATGGGAACGTATAAAAGAGAGCGTCACGAAGGTTCGATAGGCTGTACGATGGAAAACCTTTTAGAACGCGCGTTAGTGGCTGCAACTCAGGTAAGCACATACGAGTTACGTGGAACTGTCACGGAGATGACCGGCTTAATTATTGAGGGAACAGGGCCGCTCGTTCCTGTTGGCTCTCAGGTCGTCATTCGGTCGGGAAAGAACGTTATTCCAGCTCAGGTCGTGGGATTTAGAAGTGACAGGATCCTGATGATGCCGTTCTCGGAGGTTGAGGGGATAGCTCCCGGCTCCACGATCACCGCCTCGGAAGGGACCACTAATGTGGCGGTGTGCGAGGGACTGCTAGGACGAGTGATCGACGCATTAGGCAATGCACTTGATGGACAACCCCTTCCGGTTATGAACGAGAGCGCGCCTCTCTTTCGCGATCCCCCTAATCCAGTGACGCGGAACCGAATTAAGAGCTGTCTTGACCTCGGCGTTCGCGCGATGAACGGACTTCTCACCGTTGGTGAGGGGCAGCGTGTCGGGATCATGGCCGGCTCAGGCGTTGGTAAATCAACCCTGCTCGGCATGATAGCGAAACACGCTCGTAGCGATGTGAACGTGATTGCGCTCGTGGGAGAGCGAGGCAGAGAGGTTCGAGAGTTCATCGAGCGTGATTTAGGCCCAGAAGGGTTAGCTCGTTCGATTGTGGTTGTCGCGACAGGAAATCAGTCAGCACTCCTCCGAATTCGGGCGGCTTTTGTTGCTACTGCGATCGCCGAGTACTTCCGAGATCAGGGAAAGAAGGTGATGTTGATGCTCGACTCCATCACTCGTCTCGCGATGGCGCAACGTGAGGTCGGGCTCGCGGTTGGCGAGCCTCCAAGCACTCGCGGGTATACTCCCTCTGTATTTTCTATCCTTCCCCGGCTCCTTGAACGTGCGGGGACGTGCGAGGGAGCGGGAAGCATTACGGGATTGTATACCGTTCTTGTCGAGGGTGATGATATGAACGAACCGGTCGCCGATACCGTGCGTGGTATCCTGGATGGTCACGTGGTGTTGAGCCGAAGGCTCGCGGCCCGAGGGCACTACCCCGCGATTGACGTTCTGCAGAGCATCTCCCGTGTCATGTCCGATATCGTGGAGCCAGAGGTACTGACAATGGCTTCGGAGATTCGCGATATCCTCGCTTCGTATCAAGAGATTGAGGACCTGATTACCATCGGTGCCTACAAGCCGGGACAGAATCCTCGGGTCGATCGCGCGGTACAGAAACATGAGGAGGTTTTGAGCTTCCTCAAACAGTCCGCTGATAAGCCGTGGTCGATTGAGGATTGCTGGCGTTCTATGAAAGAGATCGTTGGCTAGTCTATGTGAGAGGAGCGGTGGCGTTCGTCCCAGAGGATTATGAAGCGATTTACGTTCCGACTCCAACGCATCCTTGACATACGGGAACAGATCCGTGACGAGGCGCGTCAAGAACTTGGCCGCCGGAATGCCGTTCTTGCTCAAGAGAGGAGTATGTTAGAGGGGTTAGAGGCTGAACTTCAGCGATTGAACGCCCCTGGGGATGGCATAGTTACTGCAGGAGAGCTTTTGTTGACCGGAACGTACGCGCTGCGAGTTCAGAAGATGATCGAACAGCAGGTCATCAAGGTTGAAGAGGCTCGTAAGGCCGTAGTTGAAGCCCAAGAAAAGTACTTTCAGGCGAACAGGGACGCACGAGCTTTGGAGATGCTGAAGGAAAAGAAAAGAGCTGAGTACAACCAACAGGTTCTCAAGGAAGAGATTAACCAACTCGATGAGGTCGCCATGCAACGGGCGGGTCGAGAGAAACGAGGTAGCGAAGGGATATGACAGATAAGAAGCTCACCAAGGAAGAGGCTCAAGAGTTGTACGACGATCTCAGTCGCGCGATGGGACAGATGATGGCGAAGCGAAACGCGGCTATGGCATCTGCGAAAGTTGGCGCAGTTCGGGCCGCGCCACAGCAGGGCGTCCCGACCGCGACCGCGGCGGAGTCTGCCGAGGCTGGGAATCAGACAGCAACCTACACCCGAGCGGCAGGTAGAAAGTCCGCCTCCCAGCTTCTTACAAAGTCGTTACCCCTTCCGGCCTCTATCTCGAATATTCCGTTCCGCGGCCAGATGGGCGCGGTCGTTTTTGTTGTTCTCTTCTGTGTAGCTAAGATCGCGGTATCATCGCTTGAGGCGAGTGGGGTCGGTGAGGTGAAGCCGGTTGAGGCCGCGGTGGTGGCTCCGGTACGAACCGGTCCGCAATGGAGCAAGGAGGAGGTCAAGATCCTTACCGCTCTTGATCAACGTCGCTCCGAGCTTGAGGAGCGTAGTGGGCGGCTTGAGCAACGTGAGCACGAGTTCGCGAGCCGTGATCGAGATCTCGCGGCGCGTTTGACTGAATTAAGGGAGCTCTCCGAGCGATTGAAGCTTGAGCGTGAGAAGGGTGATAAGCAACGGAACGTGCAGCTCGACCAGCTCGCAAATGTGTACGGTTCTATGAATCCACCAGAGGCCGCTCATCTTCTTGAGCAGCTCGATATCACTATCGCGCACTCCCTCATTCAGCGTATGCCAGAGAAGCGAATCGGACAGATCCTCGCTCTGATGAACGCCGACCGTGCCCTTGAGTTGACGAATCGGTTGAGCTCGAAGAGCGCTACGTAAGAGCAGTCGAGGCTATGACAGCTCCATCTACACATTGATGGGGATTACGGCTATTGTTCTCGCGACGGGACGGGGAGTTCCGCGTGAGGATGAGACACCGTGCGACCGCTCGATATTGACCGCATACAAGCTTCCTTTCGAAGTAAGCGATGGGTGTTTCCCGTTGACGCGTCTGTGCCAACGAGATTGACCTGCCGAGATGTACTCATTCAGAGACTTCCTCACATCGACCCCTCTACGTGGCCCGAGCGGTTCAAAATGGGTGGTGTCTATCTCAGTAGACGCCCCGCTCACCTTGAGAGTGAGGTAGTGCCACCAAGCGCGGTTGAGTATTTTGAGCCACTAGGAGATTTTGCCAACGTAGCGTCATTATACCCACAATTCTCCCCTGATACGGTGCTTTATCAGGATGAAGACATGGCAGTCGTATGTAAGCCGGCAGGTCTTCCGACCATACCGCCCCGCGATCAGCGACTCTTCACCCTTGTAACCTACCTCAAGGATTATTTCAAAAAGCCGCTGCATCTTCCGTCACGTCTCGATACCGGCGTAGCTGGCCTTTTGCTTGTATCGTTCTCCACGCGCATGAATGCTGCCCTGCAACGGGCGTATACACGGCACGCTGTTGGAAAGTATTACGTCGCGCAGGTCTCTGGAAACTTTCCGCACGAAACGATCGAGGTGCGCGCGCAGATCGGACGGGACCCTCGGTTGTCGATGTTGCGGTGTGTTGTCCCCGAAGGGGGAGAGGATGCGCTTACGGTCGTTACGAAGATCCTTTGTCAGACGATAGATGGCGAGCAACGAACGTTCCTTTGGGTGGAGCCCAAAACCGGAAGGACGCACCAGATTCGAGTTCACCTCGCATCACTCGGGTATCCAATCGTGGGAGATCCGTATTATGACGGTGCGGAAGCTCCTGAACTACGGCTCGTTTCGCATGGTTTGTCGCTCTTTCATCCCTATAAGCAGCACCAGATCTCCTTCCAGCTCCCCCTTGCCTTGACGCCGAGATGGCTTCAAAGTGAGCTTCTTGGAGCGTCCCTGAAGGGGATGCTCCTCTCGGAATGAACTTATGAAGGCGATTGAGGTAGTGAATCCTGGTTCTCAAAGTTTCCTCGTGGAGCGAGATGTTACGGAGTCAGCGCTCGCTCCTGGTGAGGTGTTGATTACGGTCGTTGCGGCTGGTGTCAATCGAGCTGACCTTCTTCAGCGAGCTGGCAAATATCCCCCACCGCCTGGCGCATCTCAGGTGCTCGGACTTGAGGTCTCCGGCGTCGTGGAGCAAACCGCGCCGGATGTTACATCGTTACAGGTAGGAGATGAGGTGTGCGCGCTTCTCTCAGGGGGCGGATATGCTGAAAAGGTTGCAGTGCACGCTGGACAGGTTTTTCGTCGCCCGCACTCTGTGACGCTTCGAGACGCAGCCGCGATCCCTGAGGCGTTCATCACGGCGTACGCGAACTTGGTAGGGGAGGGACGGCTCACGACTGGGGACCTCGTACTGATTCATGGTGGGGCTAGTGGTGTTGGAACAGCCGCCATTCAGGTTGCTCGCGCGCTTGGCGCTCGGGTCGCATGCACTGTTGGGGATGACGCGAAGATCGATCGGTGCCGTGCATTAGGCGCTGAGCTTGTGATGAACTACAAGAAGCAGGACTTCGCCTCTGAGATCCTGAAATGGAGTCCCAACGGAGTCTCGGTCGTGCTTGATATCGTAGGTCGCGATTACTTTGAACGTAACATCTCAGTGCTCGGTTCCCGTGGTCGCTTAGTGTGCATCGCTACGATGAGTGGCGCAAAAGCGGAGATCGATATCTCCGTAGTGATGCGCAAGCGTCTCTTGATAATCGGCTCGGTGTTGCGCAGTCGAAGTATCGCTGAGAAAAGTGAATTAGTGAGGGAGTTTTCCGAGAGATTTCTGCCCCTCTTCGAGAGCGGATCTGTTTCGCCGATAGTGGATTCTGTGTTTCCCTTTGCGAGGGTTGAGGACGCGCACACGTTGATGCGCCGAAGTGGTCATGTGGGGAAGATCCTCCTGACCTGGTAAGAGCGAGAAGGGTGTCGCGTGAAAAACATCTCACGAGAACACCCTACCTTTCATGCGCTGAATCTAAAGAGCCCCAAGAACGAGCGAAAAAAACTCCTTTATCGAGCTCCCAAGCGATTGGTGAGAGGACGAGATCAAACGATCCAATTCTCGAGCATCGAGCCAGATGCCACCACTCTCAGCGCAACGCGCAATCGAGATGCCGAGAACCTTCTCGACGTTCATGGGTTTGCCGTTGATCGGGCTTGGAAGGCCATCCTGAACTGGGTTTTCAGATGGCTTGAGAGAGGGAAGGGCTCCGATGAGATCTTTGAGATTGTGAGTACTCTCCTTTGCCGCGGCGAGGATCTCGTCGAGCTCTCCTGGGTCAAGCCAGATGCCGCCTGAGGTGGTACATCGATCAATGATAGCCCCGAACGCCACGATCTGCTCCATCGGCTTGCCAGTAGCGGGACTCAATCGGGCTGATTCCTGTTGCTTGCGGGCAAGGCGAGCGAGAGACTCCTTATTGGCCTTGTCGAAGTAGCTCTCTTCCTGTGCCTTCCGTCGATCATCCCATGAATCGGTCATATGTATCCCTGTCTCTGTGAAGTTACAACGTTGTGTGGTGTATCCTGCCTAAATTATAGGAGGAATGCCAGGGATGATCGCGAGGGGGTGATCGGTACGTGACCCCCACACCAGGGCGTTGACATTTCCCGCTAAAGACAGTAACTATGGTTTTCCTTGACGGTATATCGTTACGCGGGTGTAGCTCAGTTGGCTAGAGCGCTTCCTTGCCAAGGAAGAGGTCGAGAGTTCGAATCTCTTCACCCGCTCCATATTGCACCTATCCACTCCATGTTGCACCTATCCAAACTTGGCTTGCGCCAAGATTTGGATGACGGGCGGTTTCGTTATCCTATCTGAACTTGGCTGACGCCAAGATTCAGATGACGGGCAGGGCCTTCGCCCTGCACCCCCGGACAGTCGCTCACAGTGATTCTTCTATTGGTTTTCGCTCTTTTGCTTCGCAAAAAGTCGCTCATCCCTCCGTGTCACTACCAACATACAAGGGCGACCGTCCTCGGTCGCCGCGTTGCGTGTGGCGACTGTCCCATCGGATGGAATATGTCCGCTATATGCAATGGACTAGCTCGGATTTCCGGTGCCGGTAGCACCCTTCACATAGGCTTCCGAGCTCTTTAATGCGATCGGCACCCGGAGCACTGCGGACTCCTTTTGTGGCTCACAGAGCGCGATGATCTTCTCAACCACCGTCTCCCACCGGAACGCGATCGCCGCGTTGCTGGCAGCGGTGGCTGACATATCAAAGAGCTTGTGAGGATCTGAAAGGAGCTTGTCGAGTGTGTGCGTGAGCGCTTGTGGAGACACCTCATTGACAACGACACCGGTCTTTCCGTCGAGGATCCCCTCGGGTAGTCCACCCATACGGAAGGCGACAACAGGAGTACCACACGCCTGTGCCTCAAGGGAGATAAGGGGATAGGGATCAAACCAGATTGAGGGAATGACACAGATTCCTGAGCGGCGAAAACCTTCAGCGATCTCGTATTGAGATCTCTTTCCGTGAAAGATCAGCCCAGGAAGCTGCTCGGCGAGCTGTTCGGTGTTGAGATAATCCCCGCGTGACCAGAGCGAGGAGCTACCGAACACCTCAAGCTCAAGATCCGGGTATTTCGCTCTGAGGTCGGCAAAAGCGGGGATGAGGAGGTGAAGTCCTTTGTCGGGAACAAGCGCGCCAGCGAACACGAGCCGATGTGGGTGATGCTTCGATGGGGCGGATGGATTGAAGATGGAGAGGTCGACACCGTTATGGACGACAGTCATCTTGTGCTCAGGAGCCCCTTCGCTGACAAGTTTCTCCTTCTGCGCGTGCGACACGCAGACGATACCATCGCACATAACGTCGAGCACCTCGGGTTTGAGGCCGGAGTCACCCGCGCATCGATCGTGGGTGATAAGGATTCTCCGAAGGCATCGCTCTCGTCGTCGCGATAGCATGATTGAGAGCGCTTTCCCCGCCGCAAGGAGTACATATGTGCCTTGCGTGTCGGCCCAGTCGAGTGCTCGCTCAATGTCATAGGAGGCGCCGAGGTCGATGAAGTGAACCCCGCGGTCAGCAGAGATAGGTTGTTTGAGCCGCGCGGCGAGGCATACCCGTCTACCTGTGGCCGCGATGTATCGAGCGTGATTGAGCGTCGCCATTTCAGCGCCGCTATTCGGGCCGACGGGGTCGAGAGGATGGTCGCTGTGGACGATGAGGTAGAGGGGCGACGGGGTCGAAATGCTTTCCATGACCGAAACGTATCCCAGCACGATATGCTAATCCCCTTGGTATGTTTGGATGATCTTTCGGTGAAGATCGGTGCGCTAAAAGAAGCCGATCTAAAGCGGAATTTTACATAAACAAGAGGACTAACGACTATCCGCCGTTGATGATGCCCGTCGTGGTGCTCAGTTGCCCACTGACGGTTTGTCCGAGCGACCGAAGAACTAAGATACCGATTGTGGCGACAAGGCCGATCAAAAGCGCGTATTCGACGAGCGATGCTCCACTTTCACGGGAAAGATTTTTTGATTTTGAGTCCATTCTACGTCCGGTCAACAAAAGAACACCCGTGGGAGGGTACCCCGTTAACCCCATCCTCGCAAGGGTGGAACGTCTCAGGTGGGGTGGCGTAAGGGGCGCATTCTTGTGGCAGGGTGGTAGAAAGGTTTTTGTTGTGAGCATTGTGAGAGTTTTGACGAAACGACGCGGCGATGGCGCAAAAACCGGAGGCGTATCAACTCAGATAGTTTGAGGATTTTTTTCGGCAGCTCCAACGAAGTTGCCCTGTCATCCGAAGCCTCAGCGAAGGGGGGGGGCGTTAAACTATCGAAATACGCAACAGGAGGTCATATTTCACCACCCTGCTCGGGATCTCCTTGGATCGCTCGAAACAGAGGTCGCGGATCCGCGGCTCCGGCGCGCGTTGCCGCGAACGGTTCTGTCTCAAAGTCGCGTTTAAGTGAGTGAATAATGTCGTGCACTATCTGATCGCGGTTGCGCTCCATAAAATCTATCTCGGTCGCGTAACTTCGAGTTACGGGAGAGATACCCAATTGCGGAGCGGCCTGCACCGACCATCCGTGGTACAGGAGTCGGCTCATCACCTCCTTTATAGAAAAAGCTGGTTGGTCCACTCTTCGGAAGCCGTCTAGCTCGAGGAGCGCAATTCTTCGGGCGAAGATGTTCGGATAGAAAAAATTTCCACCAATAAACTCTCCGGCGTTCACTCCCTGATGAGGTGGGAAGAAGCGGGAGTGGTCGATGACTCCAGGGATTGAGGGAAGAGCGAGCCCAACAAAGTCTCGGGTAAATAGCTGAATCGCCTCAAGCGTTGTTGTTGGTCCCACCGTATCTCCTGGTTGGAGAAACGCTACGTTCGGAGCGGCCGCTTTCCGCACGCCAGTATTGAACGCGGCGTACTCGTTTGGGACCTCTGCCTTCGCGTACCGGATAGTTATTTGAGGCACAGCGTCCACGAAGCTTAGAAAGAAGTTGTGTACCTGTTTAGATATCTCTCTTTCGCTTGAGTAATCCACGAGCATTATGTCGAAGTCGTAGCAGGTTTGTTGAGTCAGGCTTATGATCGTGGGTTTGAGGAGTTCGGTGGGCTTGTCGATGGGAATGAGATAGCTGATCCGTTGCTCAGTCGGATTGAGCGCGTTTACGTGGCGTCGAAAGTTCCGACAACATTCACGCTGAGTCGCGTTCGGATGAGCTCCTGTCTTGTTGGAATCGTAGATTCGATAGTAGGAGAGTACCCGATCGATGTGTTTGATGAACGGGTATTTAATCGCCATCCTTAGCCAGAGGTCCATATCCATCGTGAAGTAGAGATCCTCATCGAGGTAGGTGCCGTCGGGACGTTTCACCTCTTCAAGGAGTGAACGCCTGAAGAATACTGAGGTTTGGGCGATCCAAGCGTAAGGGATCCAGTACCGCATCAGGTCATAAAATGATCGCGCCGGGTTCCTCACGATTTGTCTGATAGTGCCTGCGCGATCCGTTTCCGCGGCCTGCCCAAGTACGACGGGATAATCCTTGAGATGCACGGCGAGATCGTAGAACACCCCTTCGGCGAGCCAGTCGTCTGAGTTAAGCCAGACTATAATCTCGCCGGTGGCCCGAGAGAATCCTTTATTGAGGGCGTCTGATTGCCCTCGATCAGGCTCCGATGTCCACGTGAGGTGAGGATACTGCCGTAGGACCGCCAATGTTGAATCGGTGGAGCCCCCATCGACGATGATATGCTCGAAGTGTGGGTATCGTTGCGACAGCACAGACTCGATGTTTTGTCGGATGAACTCCCCTTGATTATATGAAACGGTAATTACGGAGATCTTCGGCAGGTCAGTCGTCATACGGTGTCATCCCAAGCGCGGATACAACTGAGCGCTCTTCGGTGGAGTGTCGCCCACGGGCTTGAAGGCTGCAATTGAAATTGTTGCGTGAATTGGTGAAACGGCGAGTGGCGGTGTGGTGATTTGTGGTGTACGTGATAGTGTTCATACTGATGGGTCGGGTGGGAGACACGAGATGAAACGCTTCAGTTTTGCGAGAAATATCGTAGCAGTGCACGTGATAGCGCTCGGGTTATCCTTGCATGGCGCGGCTGCCGAAGGTAAGGCGTTCGACTGCCCTACGGGAGGAGAGCTTCCCTCCGCTGAGGCGCAGCGCCTCTTAAGCAAGGTGCAGAGCACCTACGCGGCGATTGAGACCCTGCACGGAAATTTTAAGCAGGATTCCTATGTTGCTGCTCTCGATGAGCAGGAGACAAGCTCGGGAGAGATGTGGTTTGGCAAGCCGGGAAAGATGCGCTGGGTATACGCTAAACCTCGCCCCCAGACCGTCGTTATCAACGGCGGAACCTTGTGGCTCTACCAACCGGAAAACCGACAGGTTGTGATCGACGACATCGGAAATGTGCTCCTTTCAAGCCTCCCCGTTTCCTTTATGATGGGGCTTGGCAACCTCTCCCGAGACTTTGAGCTCAAGGGGGCCTGTAATGCTGGGGAGGGGGTTGTTTTACGGTTAGCCCCTCAAAAAAAGGACGAGAGGTCGGGGCAGGCGGAGGCTCTGGAGGGCTTTGAACTCCTCGTCGATGCCGACCAAGGGCTCCCAAAGGGAGCTAAAATCAGCTCGTTAGGCGGAAATGTGACCGCAATCGTGTTCTCAAACCTCTCCACCAAGGGAGGGGCGCAGCCGGCAAGCCGATTTGTTTTAGAGTACCCAAAAGGTGTAGATATAATGGATAGACGTCTCTCCCATTAATCGTAAACTATGAAGTCCTCAGCGTTATCAATTCTTCCGCTCGGAGACGAGCCGGCTAAAAGCTGTTCCGTCGCCGTCAATATAACGGAGCCTCAAGCTCGTGAAGGTAAGGCCTTCGCCGGCCGTGCCGCCATCGTTACCTTAGGTTGCGCCAAAAATCAGGTGGACTCAGAGGTAATGATCGGCGTGTTGCGAAACACGGGCTTTGAGATCGTCAACGACCTCAGTCGCGCCGATATCGCTGTAGTGAATACCTGCGGCTTTCTCGAAAGCGCGGTTAAAGAGAGTGTCGACTGCGTCTTGGAGCTCTCGGAGCTTAAGAGGTCGGGAAGCCTCCGACGTCTTCTAGTCGCTGGGTGCATGGTTGAGCGTTACAAGGGCGATATTCGCAAGGCGCTTCCGGAGGTTGACTCATTTATCGCGCTCGATGGGTTGCTCAGCGTAGGGCAGGCCGCACTTGGAGAGGATGACTCCCTTCGCGATATCCTTCATGAGGGCTCGCGTCCATACTTCCTCTACGATGAGACGATGCCACGCCATTTGGCGTCGCAATCTCACATGGCGTACGTGAAGGTTTCCGAAGGGTGTAATCGTCCGTGTGCCTTCTGTATCATTCCTCAGATTCGTGGTTCGATGAGAAGCCGGTCCGTTGAGTCTATAACCCGTGAGGTTCAGGCCCTTGGCGCTCAGGGCGTCAAGGAGATTAACCTTGTCGCGCAAGATCTCACTGCGTTCGGAAGCGACAGTGGAGATGCTTGTCTTGTTGATCTTCTTCGCTCTCTTGACGCTGCCAAGGCCGCGCAATGGATTCGACTCCTTTATGCCTATCCTGTTGGGGTTGATGACGAGCTTCTCGCGGCTATTACAGAGCTTCCCTCAATATGTAAGTACCTCGACGTGCCGCTGCAGCACGCGAGCGAGTCGGTGTTAAAGATGATGAAGCGACCTGTAGGTCGATTCGGCTCTCGTCGTTTCGTTGAGTACGTGCGCTCGCAAGCTCCATCAATCAAATTGCGAACGACCTTCATCGTCGGGTTCCCGGGTGAGACAGAGGCTGATGTCGTTGAGCTTGAGAAGTTCGTGGCTGAGGGCCACTTCGAGAGCGTTGGCGTGTTTACGTATTCACCTGAGCAGGGGACGGCCGCGTTTGAGATGAAGGGCCAGATCTCTGAAAAGGAGAAGCGTGTCCGCCGAGATCGCATCATGCTCGCGCAACAGAAAGTTCGCATAGCGAGAAACGATGAGTATATCGGGCAGGAGTTCGAGGTTCTTGTAGAGGGACCTCACGAGGAAACTGACATGCTCCTTACCGCGCGCACCCGATTCCAGGCTCCTGAGGTTGATGGTACCGTTCTTATAAACGACGTTGTTGAAGGGCTCGGCCGGGTAGAAGCTGGGCATCTCGGGCGGGTAAAGATTACTGAGATCTCAGGATATGATTTGGTCGGTACCCTTATTGCCTAGGCGATCCGCCCCGAAAAACTTTCCTCAAGAGCGGCACGTGGGATGGAGAGTGCTCCCTGTTAACCGCCGCCTATCACTAATGGAAATGCCAACCTGAGACCCGTCACGGACTTGGTGAGGGAGCTCCTGAGGGCGTTCTCGCCCCACGCCTCCGTCGTCAAAGAGGGTGGATATACCTAAAATTCCAGCATATTTCGGTTCCCCGAATGGCCTGGATAGAGTATACTTCTGAAGGGTGGTTTCGATCCTTTGGAGTAACGATGAGTTCACAGAAAAATCCGCACATACTTGCCCTCAACGAGCTTGGACAATCAGTTTGGTATGACAATCTATCTCGCGACGTGTTGCGCTCCGGACAGCTTAAGGCGCTGATAGAGCAAGGGGTCTCCGGTCTTACCAGCAATCCAACTATCTTCAAGCAAGCTATCGCTGACACGAACAACTACGACGATGACATGAGATCGAATGAGCTTAAGGGCCTCTCGACAGAGGTGCTCTGCGAGGAGCTCATGTTGCGCGATGTAGCCGCGGCTGCGGATCTCCTCCGTCCAACGTACGACGCGACAGGAGGAGGGGATGGGTACGCGAGTATCGAGGTATCTCCCTATCTCGCTGCTGACTGCCAAGGAACGATCGAAGCCGCTGTCCGATTATGGGGTAAGCTCAACCGTCCGAACATCATGATTAAGATTCCAGCAACCTCGGAAGGTGTCCCCGCCATCCAAGCGGTTCTTGAGAAGGGGATCAATGTGAACGTCACACTGATCTTCTCAAGAGAGGTGTACGAGGATGTGGCGAACGCGTATCTCAAGGCGCTTGAAGCGAGAGCTGCTCGTGGCGAGAGTGTGCGTGGAGTCTCGTCAGTGGCGAGCTTCTTCGTATCCCGAGTTGACGCCATCGTTGAGAAGTCATTCGATGATCTGCTGAAGGCCGGTAAGGTTCAGCCATCGGACAAAGATATCTTCTTCGGCAAGGTGGGTGTGGCGAACTCCAAGATAGCCTATGCTTCATTTGAGAAGCTTTTCTCAAGCGACTCGTTTAAGGCTCTCAATGAGAAGGGCGCGCGTGTTCAGCGGCCATTGTGGGCAAGCACCGGAACAAAGAACCCTGCGTTCAAGGCCGTCATGTACGTTGAGGAACTCGCGGGACGAGACACCGTAAACACGATGCCTCCAGCGACGGTGCAAGCGCTTCTCGCCCAAGCGGATATCAAGCCGCATCTTCACTCAGGAGTCGCTGAGGCCGCGCAACTCATCGCCAAGGTTAACGCCATGGGTATCCCAACGGATGCTCTTTATGTGGAGCTTCAAAAGGCCGGAGTCAAGAGCTTCGCTGATTCGTATCGAGAGCTGCTCGACTCCATCGAGACCAAGCGAAAGAGTATCTAACGGATTGAGTGGGAACTGAGCGTGGACGAATGTAAGAATAGAGAGAGCGAAGGGCGGAGCACTCGACCGCCAGCGACGATACTCGTAATCTTTGGCGCGAGTGGGGACCTCACCTCGCGAAAGCTTATTCCGGGGCTCTGCAATCTCGCCGAGGACAACTACCTTCCAGAAAATTTTATCGTCATCGGTTCCTCTCGATCGAAGTTGAGTGATGATGACTTTAGAGCGAAGGTTTACGAGGGGGTTAACAGGTATTCTCGGCGGCCTATCAGTCCTGCAGTGTGGGAAAAGTTCTCTAAACATCTGCATTATCAACCGTGCGATGGCGAGAAGGTTTCCGATGTTGAGGCGCTTAAGGCTCGAATGGAGGCGGTCGCTGCTGAGCAGTCCGAAGTTCGTTTCAACTACGTTTACTACCTCGCAATGGCGCCACAGTTCTTTGGACCGATAGCTTCAAATCTGAAGGCGGTTGGGCTCATTGAGCCGTACGTTAAGGAGGCTCGTCAAACCTCAGTGGTTGTTGAGAAGCCGTTCGGCCACGATCTGCAATCCGCTCGGGAGCTCAATAAGATTATTCGCGAGAGTCTTGCGGAGGAGCAGATCTACCGAATCGATCACTTCCTCGGGAAGGAAACGGTTCAGAACATCCTCGTATTCCGATTTGCGAACGGTATCTTTGAGCCCTTGTGGAATCGTAAGTACATCGACCACATTCAGATCTCGGTGTGCGAGGATATCGGCATCGGAACTCGCGCCGCGTACTTTGATCAGAACGGAATCTTGCGAGATGTCGTTCAGAACCATGTGTTACAGATGCTTGCGCTCCTCTGCATCGAGCCACCTAACTCATTGAGCGACCCCGATAGTATCCGTAATGAGAAGGCTAAGGTGC
Source organism: Pseudomonadota bacterium (assembly GCA_039799965.1). Lineage (GTDB taxonomy): Bacteria > Bdellovibrionota_C > UBA2361 > UBA2361 > OMII01 > OMII01. Next base: position 12,456 of record JBDLRS010000032.1, on the reverse strand, counting down.
TTCGCTCCGTTAAGCGGATGACTCCGCTAGAGGTGCGAAATAATACAGTGCGCGCTCAGTATACACAGGGAACTGTTGGAGGTGAGGCTGCCCTTGGCTACCTTGAGGAAAAGGGGGTCGCGCCTGATTCTACTACTGATTCATACGTGGCGCTCAGGCTTGAGATCGACAACTGGCGCTGGAGCGGAGTGCCGATTTATATCCGTGCTGGAAAGCGACTTCCCAAGCGGATCACCGAGATGGCGATCTTCTTCAACAAGGCACCCGATTCCCTCTTCAAGGGCCGACAGGTTGGAGAGCTTGAACACAACGTGCTCTCTATTCAGGTTCAACCGAAAGAGGGTATGTCGCTCCGTATTAGCTCGAAGCCACCTGGACCTCGCATGCGAGTGCGTCCCGTTGAGATGGATTTCACCTACGATAGTTCGTTCGGTGTTGCCTCTCCTGAGGCGTACGAGCGACTCCTTCTTGATGTTATGAAGGGAGATGCGACCCTCTTCATTCGTAACGACGAGATTGAGGAGTCGTGGGATCTTCTAGCGCCGATATTCAACGAGTGGGATAGTTGCAATCCTCCGCCGGTCTACGAATATGAGGCCGGGACTTGGGGGCCCACTGAAGCGGACAATCTCATTAAATCCACGAACGATTCATGGCATACGCTGTAACCCATGGTGTGATTTTTTTACACAACGGGAGAACGGCTATCAAGGTTTTGAGGGGAGCGTGCTAAAATTATCGCTGTCTGAATCGAGTGAAAGATTTCGCGCGAGTCTCAGAGCATGGCTCGCTAAGAATCCCGTACCAGCGGCTTCTCGTGATACGTCGCTGGAGACCTTTGAGCGAGTTGGGCGGGAGTGGCAACGTTCTCTTGCCGCTGGAGGATGGCTCGGCACGCATTGGCCCAAAGAGTACGGCGGGCGAGGGCTGACACTTGTTGAGGAGGCGATCGTACAAGAGGAACTTGTGCGTCTATCCGCTCCTCAGATTCTGGGACTCTTCGGTCTCACGATGGTGGGCCCCGTTCTTATCTCTCATGGATCTGAGGCTCAGAAGTCTCGATTTCTCTCGCGCATCCTTTCCGGTGACGATATTTGGTGTCAGGGGTTCTCCGAGCCAGGAGCCGGCAGCGACCTGGCTGCTGTCCGGTGTCGAGCGGTGCCAACGAAGGGCGGTTATGTGGTAACCGGACAGAAGATCTGGACTAGCTTCGCGCATATCGCTGATTGGTGTTTCGTTCTCTGTCGAACAAGGGACTCTCAACGTAAACACGAGGGGCTTTCGTACCTCCTCGTAGATATGAAATCACAGGGGACCACCACTAGGCCATTGCAGCAGATTAGTGGTGACAAAGAGTTTAATGAGGTCTTCTTTGACTCCGTGTTCGTGCCAGAGGAAAATCTGGTTGGCAAGGAGGGCGATGGATGGAAGATCGCTATCTCTACCCTCATGTTCGAGCGGGTGGTGTTGACCTTCGCGAGACAATTACAGTCTGAGACCGCGCTTCGTGAGATGCTTGCGCGAGTTCAGGATTCGACACCAGCGACTACCAAGGCGGACCTCGCTCGGTGTGTGGTAGACGCGTGCGCTACTCGCGCGTTAGCATACTCGCACCTCATGACCTACGCGCAGGGGGCTTCTCCTGGTCCGGAAGGGTCGCTTGATAAGCTCCTGTGGAGTGAGTCGTTCCAGCGGATTTGCAAGGTTGCCGTGTCGATGCGCGGGGCCCAGGCTGCGCGTGGAGAACACGATTCTGAGGTTGGCAGTGATCTTCATCGATACCTCTACTCCCGTGGGCGGACGATCGCGGCTGGAACATCAGAAATTCAACGCGGTATTATCGCGGAAAGGCTCCTCGGGCTGCCGCGGTTGAAACACGCGTTGGCCTAGAGAAGGGTGGTGAAAAATGATCTCCTGTTGCGCATTCCGACAGTTCAACTTCGCCCTTTCGCTGAGGCTTAGAAGGACAGGGCAAGTTCGGTGAAGCTGCCGAAAGATCCGCAACGTCCCCCAGACCTCGGCGAGCTCAGTCGAGTCGTGGATACGACCTCGGTTTTTTTGTCGTCTCCGCCTCTTTTTGTCGAAACTCTCAAAATGCCCATAACGGAACCTTTTTTACCATCCTGCAAGTGCTCCTCTCAAAGCCTGGACTCAATGTCCCCCTGGCGCTCTGCCGACAGATCCTTGGGTATACTTTGTGTCACCACCCGCTCTACGTTCTTGGATAGCATCCCTTTGATATATCCCAAGAGGCGGGGCTCAGCGATAAGCACAAGGCGATTAAACTCATGAAGGGAGAGGGAGTGGTCGACCTGATCGCATACCTCTCGATAGAAATCTTTGAGCGATCGCTCCTTGGCGGATTCCTCTGACGAATACGCTCGGCGTCCCCATATGCGGTTGTCGTTCGCAGCGCCCGCTTTATCGCTCTCGAGGTCCTGGTTCTTCAGCCGACCGAGCGGATTTCCGATATCCCGCTCAAGCTTGATGCGTCCACGCCCGATTCGGCTGAAGATCCGAACCTCATCTCGACTCCCTACCAAGATCCACGTTGTCTCCATTGTTGAACTCTCCGATGGCTTGCTTTTATTGAATCCTACGTAGCATGACACTTAGTGCGGCGATTTGGTGCGATCCCCAACATCCCACGCTTGTATATTGAGGGGGTTATGACTAGTAGAAGGGTGTTCGAACCCTGGAATCCTACCGCTATATGGGACACACTAGGCTGTTATGTCCCGGATCGTCCTCGCAACCTTAAACGCCAAGTTCATCCATGCCTCGGTTGGATTGCGTTATCTCTATGCCAATCTTGGTGAGCTTCAGGCCGATGCCAGGATCCTTGAGTATGAGGCGTCTCAGCCGGCCCGCGAGATTGTGGAGAGCCTTCTAGAGCAGGAGCCGACGATCGTAGGCTTTGGAGTGTATATTTGGAACGTTACTAAAACGCGAGAGGTTATCTCGTTAATTAAGAAGGTCAGGCCTGAGATCACGATTGTGATTGGGGGGCCGGAGGTGAGCTTTGAATACGAGGAACAGCCGATCGTCACCCTCGTCGATTACCTCATCACAGGAGAGGCGGATGTTGCCTTTCGGGAACTCTGCCGTGAACTGGTGGAGGGACGAAGGCCCGACACCAAAGTGATCCACGCCAGGTTGCCCGCGCTTCCCGAGATCGCGTTGCCGTATCAACACTACACCGACAAGGATATCGCCCACCGAGTCATCTACGTTGAGGTCTCTCGAGGATGTCCCTTCACGTGCGAGTTCTGTCTCTCCTCGGTAGATATCCCGGTTCGACAGTTCGATCACCTGCGGGTACTCAATGAGCTTGACATGTTGTACAAGCGCGGCGCTCGAACCTTTAAGTTCGTCGACCGAACCTTTAATCTTAATATTCGGACCTCCTTGACTATCTTGAACTTCTTCATTGATCGGATGGAGCCAGGGCTGTTCGTGCACTTTGAGATGGTGCCGGATCGATTTCCCTCCCAGCTGCGTGAGGTAGTTGCCAAGTTTCCCCCGGGAAGCTTGCAACTTGAGATTGGCGTGCAGACGCTAAACCCCGAGGTAAGCGCAAATATCAGTCGACGCCAAGATGTTTCAAAGCTCAAGGAGAATATCGCGTTTCTAAGGGCGGAGACCGCGGCGTATCTTCATATCGACCTTATCGTGGGGCTCCCGGGCGAATCTGTGGAAAGCTTCGGGAGGGGATTCAATCAGATTGTGATGCTCAATCCGCACGAGATCCAGGTGGGGATTCTGAAACGATTACGTGGAACCCCGATCAAGCGACACGATGATTCGTATGAGATGAGGTTCTCAGATGAGCCGCCTTATGAGATCCTGCAGAACAGAGATGTGTCCTTTAGAGAGCTTCAAGCCCTGGGGCGGTTTGCGCGTTACTGGGACCTCGTCGCGAATAGCGGAAATTTCCTTGAGTCGAGACCGCTCATTCTTCAGACCGGACCGACACCGTTCGATGCCTTCTTCGCTTTCAGTGGATGGTTGTATTCAAAGGTAGGACGTAGAGCCTCGATTAATCTTAAGACTCTCAGTGAATTAGTTTTTGAGTACCTCGTGAGGGCGTCAGATGAGGAAGGCACCCGTACTAAAGAGATTGGAGAGGTCGTCGCTCGTGATTACACCCGCGGAGGTCGCTACGATCTCCCAAAGATTTTGGCGCCGTATACTCCAGATGCCGATTTGAGGAGCGACAAGTTGCTTTCACTCAAGCGGCAACAGCGAACGATCACAAGCTAAATTGGGCGCTGATCTTGATCTTCTGGTGCCTTGATCTTCTGGTGCTGATCTTCTGGTGCAGCCCAACTGGTCCCGATCTTCTGGTGCAGCGATCTTCTGGTGCAGGCCAACTGGTCACCTGATTTTCTGGTCGATTTCATTTTCTGGTTCCGATCTTCTGGTTATTTTCTGGTTTATTTTCTGGTACAACCCAACTGCTCACCCGCCTAGCGGATTACCTCTCGATTAGGCGGGTTGCCCAATCTTGGGAATTCACTTGAGGTGATTGTCTGGTGTTGATTGTCTTGTGCTGATTGCCTGGTGCAGCCCAACTTGTTATCCGCCCAGCTCGGATTACCGGATCCGTTCGATTATGCGGTTAGCTCGGTCTTAGGGATTCACTTAATGCGCATATCGCTGGCGAGAGAAGCCGCCATGCGAGCATGAAGGCAGAAGGGGAGTGGATCTTTCCTATCTCGACACACGAAGTCGGCGAGCAATCCGAGTGCATTTTACGGCAGGCATCACAAAGCGTTACACGTTCGCGGAATTGGTGGTTTAAAACACCCCGGCGGCCAGGGTACATCGGTATAACCCTGCTTCATCAGGAGGTAGCATTCGCGGCACTCGCGGATGAAGCTGTGAAACGTCTCCAGGAAGGCGCACCGAACCTCCTTGGAGGAGGCAAACACGAATATCTTCCGGCTCTTTTTTGTCGGAATATAGGTATCTGTAACGATGAAGCCTTCAATTCGACGAACGGGGGCTTTCTTTGGAGCTAGGCGAGCTTCTTCACGTCGAACTTCCTCAATGATCCTGCGTCTGATACTCTCAATCTCCGTTGGGTCTACGATGTTAAATGTCTGAAGCCACTTTAGAGGCATCACGCGAACTGTGTTGCGCACTCGAGATGCCGCCTTCCCCTCGATCGAATTGATGAGCGTGCGTTCCTCGGACAGCGATGGATTCGCTTGGGAGAGAGGATTAACATCCGTAAGAAGGACCCACGGCACCTCCTTCTCAATACTTGCATTTACATCTGCAGGAACCGCTAGAAATTCCTTCCACGTGTTGCAACCGGTATAGTCATCAATTGACGTTACAAGTCCGGCACGTACCGGATTGAGGTAGGTGTAGACAATGCGGGCTATAGCAGCTTCAAGATCGAGGACCTCGCCGATGTTTGTGTTTCTATCCCAAAGGTTAAGCTGAGAGAGGTCCAAAAGACGCTTAAGAAAGTCTGTCAGCCGTTTCTTAAGTCGCTCGTGAAAATGAGTAAGAGCCATGCAATCTAGTGAAAATACCTGCATGTGGACATGATTACTCATCCACACATATCCACAGACTATGATAGCTTCCGTACACAGCAAGCGACCTATGATACTTTCAATCAGAAGTTTAGTTAGGTCACGAGCTGGCAGTGGTAACCCTCTAAGGGACCGAAAGCATAGGTCGTACATCTTTTTGCTGCGAGGCATTCTTCGTTTGCGCATAGTGCCTCTTCCATCGAGAATTTTGCGCAAAGGTTGCCTGCCTCATTCGTAAAAGCTGGGCTGTACCAGGGCCACCACCAGGGCCACCAGGGCTGTACCAGGGCCACCAACCAGGGCCACCAACCAGTGCCACCAGTACCAGACCAGTGCCAGGCGTAAAAGCTGGGCTGTACCAGTGCCAAGCTGTACCAGTGCCAACCACTAGTGCCAAGTTAGTACCAGGACCGGTGTTAGTCCCCCCGAAGGGGGCGGGGGGCGTTTTGCCCCGTCGTTTGGCTGTGATATCCTATCGGGCCGCAGTTCGTTCCCAAAACTTATGATTCAAGCTCGCTACCATAATTCACGGCGCTTACCACTGGCGGTGTCATACCCCGAATCGCTTCCTATTACCGAGAAGCGCCGTGAGCTCGTAGAGGCGATTCGGTCGAATCAGGTGATTATCGTCGCGGGTGAGACCGGTTCCGGTAAGACAACGCAGATTCCGAAGATGTGCATGGAGGCTGGTCTGGGGCTCAAAGGCCAGGTCGGCTGTACTCAGCCGCGACGAATAGCGGCGCTCTCGGTATCCCGCCGTATTGCAGAGGAGCTTGGCGTTACGTGGGGAGAGGAGGTTGGATGTAAGATACGATTTTCCGACAAGAGTAAACGCAACACACGGATCAAGGTGATGACGGATGGTATCCTACTCGCGGAGACGCGGGGCGATCCACTTCTCTCGTCATATGAGGCCCTGATTATAGACGAGGCGCACGAGCGTTCGCTCAACATTGATTTCTTGGTCGGATACCTCAAGACCCTTCTCTCAAAACGTCCCGACCTCAAGGTAATCATTACAAGTGCTACGATTGATACGGAGCTCTTTTCGAAGGCCTTCGGTGGCGCGCCTATCTTTGAGGTATCGGGAAGGCTCTATCCCGTTGAGGTTCGGTATGAACCGCTTACCGTTGATGATGATACGGATGAGATCTCCTACGTTGATGGAGCGGTGAACGCCGTCGATAAGGTGTTCGAGGAGTCGCGCTCCGGAGACGTTCTTGCCTTTATGCCGACGGAACGCGATATCCGCGAGTGTTGTGAGCGGCTCTCGGGACGGTACGGAACGTCAATCGAAGTCCTCCCCTTGATGGGAAGTCTCTCCGCGGTTGAGCAGGAGCGAGTGTTCCGACTTTCTGAGAGACGAAAGATTATCGTAGCGACGAATATCGCCGAGACCTCACTTACCATTCCGCGTATTCGGTACGTCATCGATTCCGGATTCGCCCGTATCAGTCGATACAACGGACGCCAGCGCACGAAGCGGCTGCCGATCGAGAAGATCGCCAAGAGTAGTGCTAACCAACGAGCGGGTCGCGCGGGCCGAGTGCAAGAGGGCATCTGCATCCGACTCTACGATGAAGGGGATTTTGCCGAGCGACCCGACTTTACCGATCCCGAGATTCTTCGCGCTAATCTCGCCGACGTTATCTTGCGCATGAAAGCCTTCAATCTTGGTGATATCGAGACCTTTCCGTTTCTCAACGCGCCCGAGGGGAGAAGTATTCGAAGTGGATACGCGTTGCTTCATGAGCTTGGCGCTCTAACGAGCGATCGGCAGTTAACACCTCTTGGTAGTGCGTTGGCTCGTCTTCCGGTCGATCCAACGATAGGTCGTATCCTCCTCCAGGCGCGACGCGAGCATGTTATCCCCGAGGCGGTCGTGATAGCAGCAGGTTTGAGCATACAGGATCCGCGCGAGCGCCCAGCCGACAAACGCGAGAAGGCGGAGGCCGCCCACCGTACCTTTTCGCACCCTGAATCTGATTTCCTGGTCCTTCTCCGAATATGGTCCCGCTATAGCTCGGAGTGGCAGTCGAGCAAGAGTCAATCGCAGGTTCGAAAGTTCTGCAAAGCCAACTTCCTCTCCTATATGCGAATGCGGGAGTGGGGCGATCTAATCAGGGAACTCCAAGACGCGATGGGTGTCACCATCGGAGAACTGAAGCCCGTTGATGACGTTATGAAGTTCGATGGACGATATCGCGCGATTCACCGGGCGGTGTTGACCGGATTCCTTGGACAGGTCGCCTATCGCCTTGCGCCGAATACCTATCGTGCTGGTGGTGGACGAGAGCTTGCGGTCTTTCCAGGCTCATCACTCGTGGAGAAGAATCCATCGCGGTTCGCTCCTGAAGGCAAGAAAAACCGGCGGCAGGGAAAAGGCGATCCCCAACAGTGGATAGTTGCGGGAGAGATCGTAGAGACCTCTCGCGTATTCGCTCGCCTCAATGCGAAGGTTCAGGTCGCGTGGATAGAAGAGTTAGGTAAACATCTCTGTAAGCGAACGTGTGAGGAGCCACGATGGCATCGTGGCCGTGGTGAGATTGTGGCGCAGGAGCGCATCACCATGAACGGACTCGTGCTGGCTTCTCGGAAGATTAACTACGGTCGTTATGATCATGAGGCTGCAGCCGATCTTTTCATCCGCAACGCGCTGATCGATGAGTCCTCGCCCTTTGAGTATCCCTTCATCCTCAAGAACCGGCGGGTCGCCGACAAAGTCGCCACACTTCTCGCCGCAGTTGGGCGGTTGAATCGGGTTTATCTTGAGGATAAGCTCGTGCAGTTTTATCGAGATCATCTTCCAGCGGTGTCCTCATCGATGGAGTTTCATCGGGTCGTGAAGGCGAGGCTTGCTGAGGATCCACGGGCTTTTGATATATCGCAAAGCTATCTGACCGCCGGGGATGACACCCCCCTCAATGCTGAGCTCTTTCCGAACGCGCTGACGATTGCAGGGAGTTCTATCGACCTGCATTACCGATATGAGCCCGGTGGGGAGAGGGACGGTGTCACATTAGCTCTGCCGCTCGCCTTGGCGCGAAAGATTCCGGCTCGGATGCTTGATGGCGCGATAGTTGGTTTGCGTGAGCAACAGATTTCGCACTTGGTTCGCTCGTTACCGAAGGATCTCCGTAAGCGGATAGAGCGCATCCCATCTGTTGTGCGCACCATTGCGCACCATCCGTTACTGACCGATGCCCCACTTGTAGAGGCGTTCTCAGCAGTTCTGGATTCTGAGTTCGGTATTGAGGTCGCGCCGCAATTACTCTCCCTGGAGTCACTTCCTGATCATCTCCGTCCTCGGATAGAGGTTACGACCGAGTCGGGAGAGGTCGTGAGTGGTCGAGATCTCAACGAGGTCCTTGGACAGGTTTCCAACTCCGCAGAGGAGGGGAGTACGCACCACCTTGCCGCCTGGGCTGACCTGCGCGCGCAATGGGAACGGGAAGATCTCTCGTCTTGGGACGTAGGCGAACTTCCTGAGCGGATTGAGGTGACGAAGGTTACCAACGTTCCGATGTATGTGTATCCGGCTCTATGCGTCGAGGAGTCTCGGGTGGCGTTACGACTGCTGGATTCCAAAGAGGAAGCCCGGGCGACATCTCAGATCGGCATCCGATTGCTGGCGCAGCGCGTTCTCGCTAGGGAGGTGCAGGAGATCAAGAAGCAAGCGAAGGGGGTGGAGGCCTTCAAGTCGCTCCTCGTCCTCTACTGCGACGCAGATCAGATGAAGGCCCACGTTGTAGAAGCGGCGTTAGTACGGATGTTTGAGGGCAACGTTGTTTATCCACACACGCGGGAGCATTTCAACGCTCTCCTTGCGACCGCAAGATCCCGTATCCCAGATCTCGTTCCATCAATCCTTAGGTGGACGAAGGAGTGTCTTGAGGTGCGGCAGGTTCTCATCCGTATTGAACGGCCGTATCCCGGAATGAGGAAGGACCTCGATGAGTTGCTCCCAGTAAACTTCCTCTCTCTGACGCCGGTCCAGCATCTTCAAAACCTCCCTCGATACCTAAAAGGGATGAAGCTCCGCTGCGAGCGAGCTGAGAGAGACCCCAAACGTTACCACGAACGTGATGCCGAGCTCGTGAAATACGTCGAACTGGTCCGGCAGAGAGGCGCGAAAGTGCCGTCAGAGCTTCGATGGATGGTTGAGGAATTCAAGATCTCGTTGTTCGCGCAGGAGTTGGGAACGCAATACCCGATCTCTGGTAAGCGGATCGAGCGGTTTCTGGATGATTTTCAGAGGAATCAAGTGAGAGGACTCTAGCAGGGTGGTGAGAAATGATTTCCTGGTGCGCATTTCGATAGTTTGACTGCAACTTCGTTGGAGCCGCCGAAAAAATCCTCAACGTATCTCAGTGGATACGCCTCCGGTTTTTTCGTCGTCTCCGCCTCGTTTCGTCAAAACTCTCAAAATGCTCGCGACGGAACCATTTTTCACCACCCTGCTAGGAACGGGGGCAAATCTGACGATTGCTCTTGCCATGTGACTACACACGTAAACGTGAACGTGCGCGTAAACGTGGTAACATGACGGGTTTTGCCTCGCTTCCCTCATAGGATCTCCTCCAGCGAACGCCTTTTTAATGGGCGACCTTCTTGGCGCAGGCGCTTCATTGGGGTACCCCATCAAAATCACCGTTGGCTACCTCAGTAGCGCCCTATTATAGTGACGCAACTGCTACCAGACTACTCGATGGCTCCCACTATGGTTCGACAAACTGTTCGCGCTCTGATCATTTCCGGTCTGGTGGTGTCCGTTGCTGGATGCTCCCTTGAGGATGGCGCGCGCCCACGACGCCCCGCTTCAAAAAAGGGACAGGATATCTCGGCAACCTCTCCAGGAGAGCCGATGCCTTGGGAGATGTGGCGCCCGTTCTACGATTTGAACGGGGATAAGCTGACCAACGGCTCACTCCTGCTTGGCGATGAGATGCTTCGCAAAGGTAAGCGACGCTCCGCTCTTGAGGATTATCTTAAAGCGCAAAAAGTCAAGCTCTCTGACGCTGAGGCTGAAGCCGCCGCGCTTCGAACCGCCAGCCAGTACCTGGCGCTCGATGAGTCAGCTCGCGCTCTCTCTACAATTAGTCAGTATTTTAAATCTCGCGGGTTGAGCGAGACCGACGTGCCAACTGCGTTCTCACTTCTCTTAGCGTATGCCTACGGACGTCACGGTGATACCGAGCAGTCATTCGCCTGGTTCTCAAAGGCGAATCGACAGGCGCAGCAGGGAGAGCGCACCGGTATTCAGGCATCGGAAACGGGAGCGACCCTCCTTCTTCGAACGATCCCGCAAAAAGATTTTGAAACGGTCGCGCTCGAGTGGAGCAGCGATCCATGTATCAATGAGTTGATAGGCCGTGAGCGATTTCGACGGTCCTCGCCGGGATATCGCGAATACACCGATCTGCGCAGGCCGTTCTGGGAAGGTGGCGCGCAGAGTCTTGTCGCAAAGGATCTTCCTTCGGGAGTTGTCGGGAACGGACAGCCTACGGTGATCGGTGTGATCTTAAGCCTCTCGGATAAGTTCGGCTCGCTCGGTCGAGATACTCGACAGGGATTCGATCTCGCTGTCGAGGCTGATCGAGAGACACCGCGAGCTCGAGTCGAGGTTCGTGATGTTGGCTCTGATTCGGCGGCTGCGTCGGCAGCCGTGCGAGAGCTTGTCGCGACCTCAAGTCCCGCCGTCATCGTCGGCCCATTACTCACGGATGTCTCGGTCGCTGCTGCCGATACAGCTCGTGAACTTCACACTCCGCTTCTCTCCTTCTCAAAGAGTGAAACTTTTCCGACCGGCAATGGAATCACCCGTCTCGGCGCGACCACGACATCTCAGATGGACGCCCTTGTGACCGCGGCGCACAAAGATTACGGCATAACCCGATTCGCTATCGCATATCCAGAGAGCGCGAATGGAAACGAGGTGTTGAACGTATGTAAGAGGCGGCTCGCCAGTTACGGTTTGACACCGGTGCTTGAGGCACCGTACGTAGCTTCAGATGAAGCATCGATGCTTGAGGTGGCGCAACGGCTTGATAGCGCGGGCGCACAAGCGGTTCTAATCCCCGACTCGGTGGAGATGAGTGTAAAGCTCCTCTCGAACGTTAGTCCTACAGCTCGTAAGACGATGCGACCACTCGGAACGGCTCTCTGGGATAATCCGAGCAAGATCGCGAACTCTCATGCGCTATTTGAATCCGCCATCTTCGTGACTCCGTTCTTTCCGCAGAGCTCGCGTGCGGTCGTTCAGCAGTTCAATGAATCGTACAAAGGAAGGTTCAGGGTTGCACCAAATTTCCTCGCCGCCCAAGGTTTTGACGCCGGTACCCTGGTGGTATCGGCGATTCACAAAGCGGTGCGTGAGGGAAAGAGCTTCCCAGAGGCGCTCGCTTCCCTTCCTCGCTATGAGGGTGTGACCGGTTTGATCGAGATAGCTCCAGGTGGCGAGATCCGTCGGTCGTTCTACGTCGTTGAGGTATCCAAGAACGGATTCCTCGAACACTTCCCCGGGACAGGGGGTGTCAACGCCGCCCCACCAGCGGTAATTGACGGTTCCGTCGCGCCGGTGCGCACCGGTCCCTCGTTCCTCAAGGAGGAGGAGCGGGTGGAGAGTGGGTATTAACCTAAATTCGGCAGTTGCGGGTCTGAAAATAGCGCATCTGACTAAAATCACTTTGTCTTTTGAATTTTCGGTGCTCACCCTGACGGTGCCAGGGTTGCGCCTCCGAAAAGTTCAAAATACTTGTTACTATTCACCTGGCCCTGTTCTACCTCTCATCACAGCATTTTAGGTATATCTATTTGAATGAATACGTGTCATAGAATGATACGTGAGCGAGCTATCCGAGATATTATTTGCCGAGCTTGAAAAGCACCTTTTGCCGAGCGGGCGACC